>NZ_CP110806.1:3602686-3903358 GCF_026184235.1 Cellulomonas sp. S1-8 | reverse complement strand
CTACTGGTCGCGCCTGGAGCAGGCGCGCGGGCCGCAGCCGTCGGACCAGATGCTCGGGGCGATCGCGCGGGGTCTGCGGCTCTCGCTGGCCGAGCGGGACCACCTGTTCCGCCTCGCGGGGCGGCCTGCGCCGGAGCGCGTCGGGCGGCGCGACCACGTCGCGCCGGGGCTCATGCGGGTGCTCGACGGCCTGCGCGACACCCCCGCGCAGGTGATGACGGACCTCGGCGAGACGCTCGCGCAGAACGCCGCCGCAGCCGCGCTGCTGGGGGACGACTCGGCGCTGACCGGCCTCGACCGCGCGGTGGTGCACCGCTGGTTCAGCCGGCCCGACTCTCGCGACGTCTACCCGTCGGAGGACCACGACGTGCGGGGACGTATCTTCGTGGCCGACCTGCGCGCCGCGCTCGCACGCCGGGGCCCCGGGTCCCGGGCGTCCCAGGTGGTGGAGTCGTTGCTCGCCCGCAGCGAGGAGTTCGCGCGGCTGTGGGCCGAGCACGAGGTCGGCCTGCGGCACGAGCCCCGCAAGCGCCTGGTGCACCCCGAGCTCGGGGAGATGCTGCTCGACTGCCAGAAGCTCGTCGACGTCGAGCAGGCCCAGGTGCTCCTGGTCTTCACCGCGACCCCGGGGACGCCCGACGACGACAAGCTCCGTCTGCTGGCGTCCCTCGGCCCGCGTCCGGTCCTGCACTGAGGTCCGGCGCCAGGTGGCGGGTGCCACCTGGCGCCGGGGCCTGCGTCAGAGCCTGATCACGTCGGGCTCACCCGAAGGTGAACGAGTAGGCCGCGAGACCCTGGCCCACCTCGACGTCGACCGTGCCGGTCACCACGTCGTCACCGTCCAGCAGGGGGTAGAGCGTCGGGGCCCCGGAGACGTCGACGGTCGACCGCTCGACGACGCGCCCGCCCTCGTCGCGGACGGTCGCGGTGACCGTGCCCTCACCGCCGAGCACGATGTAGACGTCGCGTGCGGTGAACGTCAGGCGCAGGCGTGCGTCGGCACCGGCCGTGGCCGCCTGGTAGTCGGTGGTCCACTCGCCGCCGAACGCGAACGTGTCGGGCGCCTGGTCGTCGGGGAGGGTGTACGTCGCGGCGCCCTCGCGGTAGTCGTCGCCGCCGAAGTTGAACCGCTTGCCGACGCTGAGGAACGTCTCGGGCGTGATCTCCGCGTCCTGGGGGGTCGTGTCGACCACGTCGGTCGGCTCGGGCAGCTGCACGTCCGGGTCGGCGTCGCGCAGCAGCTCGCGGATCAGGCCCTCGGTCGTCTCGTACCCGCCTTCGCCCTGCGAGACGTGCCGGACGACGCCGTCGGCGTCGATCAGGTAGTGCGCCGGCCAGTACCGGTTGCGGTAGGCGGTCCACGTCGCGTACGCGTTGTCCTGAGCGACCGGGTACTCGATGCCGAGGCGGCGCGCGCCGTCGACGACGTTGCGCGTCTCGCGCTCGAACGCGTACTCGGGGGTGTGCACGCCGATGACGGTCAGGCCTGCGTCGCGGTAGGCCTCGTCCCACGCGGTCACGTGCGGGACGGAGCGCTGGCAGTTGATGCAGGAGTACGCCCAGAAGTCGATCAGCACGACCTGCCCGCGCAGGTCCGCGAGCGTCACCGGGGCGCCGTCCTGCGTGTTGAGCCACGTGTCGATGCCGCGCAGCTCGGGTGCAGGGCCGCAGTCCTCGAGCTCGACCGCGCCGTCGGTGCACTGTGACAGCTGCGCGTTCTCGTCCGTCACGAGGCCCCCGAGGTCGAGCTCGCGGCGCACGGTCTCGTTGGCCGCGACACGCTCCTGGAGCGCCTCGGTGTACCCGGGCAGGGCTCGCTGGATCGCGTCGGTGAGGTTGAACGCGAGGGCCAGGGCGAGGGCGACCATGAGGACGCCGCCGGTCGCCCGGATCTTGCGCTCGTGGGTACGGAAGGCGCGCACCCGCTCGGCGACCCGCCGCCCGGCGAGCGCGAACACCAGCAGCGGCAGGGCTGCCCCGAGCGCGAACGTCACCGTCAGCACGACCGTCCCCACGCCGATCTCGCCCGTCGCCCCGGCGACCGTGATCGCCGCGAGCACCGGACCCGCGCACGGCACGTAGACGGCACCGAGACCGAGGCCGAGCAGGAAGCCGCTGCGGTTGGCGTTCTTGTTCCCGCGCGGTGCGAGCCGCGCGAACGGCCGCTCCAGCAGCGCCTCGAACCGCGGGACGAGCAGGCCGACGCCGAGAAGTGCGAGCACGACGATGCCGGACCAGCGCAGCAGGTCCTGCGGCAGGTTGAGCAGCGTGAGCACGAAGGACCCGAGGAGCGTGAACAACGTGAAGCTCGTGACGAGGCCGGCGATCACGAGGTACGGCCGCCACGTCTCGCTCACCCGCCACCCGCGTGCGCGGGGGCTGCCGTCCGGCTCCGTGGGGCCGTCGACCGGCACCGCACGGTCGTCGACGGCGACGGCCGCCGCCGCACCGGCGCGAGGCCCTGCCGCCGCTGTGCTGAACGACGGCTGCGCGAGCCCCGCGACGCCCAGCGGCGACAGCGCGGGCGCCGACGTGCGCCCCGAGCGGACGGTCGGCCTGCGGGCGCTCTGCACGCCGCCCGAGAAGAAGATGACGGGCAGCACCGGGAGGATGCACGGCGAGATCCCGGTGATGACACCGCCGATGAGTCCGATGAGCGCGAGCGTGAAGAGGTCCATGCCCTGCGTTCGGCGCCCGGCCCGTCGCGGATGGGTCGCGCAGCCCCCGAGGTACCCGGGCGAGGTGCCGCGAAAAAACTTCTCCGATCCGAGCCATCCACCCCCCGACGCGCTCCGAACCCCCCTCGAAGGCCCCGCTGGAGCGGGCTCACCAGCACCGGTGCACAGCTCGTCGCACCGGACACACGAGGGAGACACATCGATGAACACCATGAAGCGCACCCGGTTCGCCGCACTCGGCTTCCTCGCCGTCACGACGCTCGGCCTCGCGGCGTGCAGCTCGGAGCCGGCCGCCGAGCCGGCCGCCGACGCCACGATGTCCGAGGAGACCATGGCTCCCGAGCCCATGGAGACCGAGGACGAGATGATGGCCGACCCCGCCGCCGACCTCGTCGGTGCCGGCTGTGCCGACTACGCCACGGCGGTCCCGGACGGTCCGGGCTCGGTCGTCGGCATGTCGCAGGACCCCGTCGCGGTCGCCGCGTCGAACAACCCGCTGCTCACGACGCTCGTGGCGGCGGTCTCCGGCCAGCTCAACCCCGACGTGAACCTCGTCGACACGCTGAACGGTGACGAGTTCACGGTGTTCGCGCCGATCGACGACGCGTTCGCCAAGATCGACGCCGCCACGATCGAGACGCTCAAGACGGACTCGGCGATGCTGACGGACATCCTGACCTACCACGTCGTGCCCGGGCAGCTCTCGCCCGAGATGGTCGTCGGCGAGCAGACCACGGTGCAGGGCGGCATGGTCGAGGTGACCGGCGAGGGCGACATGCTCATGGTCAACGGCGCGAACGTCGTCTGCGGCGGCGTCCACACCGCGAACGCGACGGTGTACCTCATCGACTCGGTGCTCATGCCCACGAGCTGACACCTGCCAGACCGACGAGGCCCCCGCTCAGGGAACGGAGCGGGGGCCTCGTCGTCGGTGGTGTGGTGGGTTCCGTGGAGTCGGGTTGCTGATTCTTGTGCCACTCGACCATTGGAAGAGGGCCTTGCGGGACGTGGTGGATACCCGCCGGAGTTCCGGCGCAAGGTGCACAGCCTTCCAGCGGCGCCTGCGGCGCCACGGGCGAGTTACGCCTACTCGTGCATCAGCCCTGTAGGCGGCACCATCGACGCCACCGGTGAGGGCCGCGACGGCGTCGTCGCGGTCTTCGCTCGCTGGGCGGCTACGACCGGGCCCGACGCGGCGAGTTCAGCCGCGCTGGCATGGCGCGCGCACGCCAGCAGGCCGCCCCATCGGCCAGCCCAGGCTGCTGCCGCCCGAGCCCGACGACGTGTTGCGGCGGGCCGTCGCCGAGGGACCCCGGGTCCGACATCGCGGACGCCCCCGGGCGCCTCGCGCAGCAGCCGTGCTCCGCCGACAGCGCGCTATGGCTGTGAGACCCCCCGCGCCCGCGGCGTCAGCCAGCGTCCGTGCGCCCTGCGGCCGCGGACTGGGGCGACTGACCATCGCCCGATGAGGACCTCCGCTCAGTCACGACCGGGCTCGAGGCGGCGGCCTCGTCGCCCAGGTGGACGAAAGACGGGTACTGCGGTTCCTAAACAGGTTATTGCGTGAAGCGCAAGCCGTTGCGCGCGCGCAAGATCTCCTGTGGACGCAGTGGTGCATAACTCGCCGTGTTGTGTGCACAGAACTGTGCACACACCCACGTGCTGAGCGTGGAAGCTGTTAACACGGCTGTGGACGCGGGGCCCCCGACCCATCCTGCCCCCACCCAACCCCTATATGTGGTAGGTGACCAGTGCGTACAACCCCACCCCTTGCGACCGTCGCACTAGAGGACTCGTGCGCTCAGCGTGTGGGCGAAAGGGGGAGTGTCGGTGCCGTGTGCTACGCACGGCTGCATGACGGGCCATTGCGAACCACGGACTCGACTCGGTGGCGGGACGACTTGTAAACAACACACAGCAGCAACTTGACGAGCGCCCAGGTCCATGTATTCTGCAAATAGCGACGCCCCGCCATCGGGGCTTGCGCATCGATGTCAGGGCGTCGGGTTCCGTTGGAGAGCGGAAACTCGAGGCTAGCAGGAGTCGTCAGGGCCCTCTAGGGCACCCCTCCTCATGGACGTTGGTGTCGACGCCCACGAGAGGAGGGAGCCGGCATGAGTACTCGCCGCAGCACGCGGACGGTCCAGCGCGGACCGATCCGCATCAAGATCACGACGACGACCACGACCACGACCCGCCGCGGCTGACGCGGTCAGGCGCCGAGCTGCATGCTCGGCGCCTTGGTGTGGTTCGTTCCCAGCCTGTCTAGAGCTCGCTGGGACGCTTCGGTCTCGAAACCCACGGCAGGAGGTGATCGACATGGGCAAGCCGTCGAAGTCAGCGCTGTCCAAGGCTGGCAGCAAGCTCGCATCCAACGGTTCGAGCAAGTCCGCCAAGAGCAAGGCCGGCTCCACCCTCGGCAAGGGCTGATGAGCCCTCCGACGCCATGCCCCCCGCACGTACAGGTGCGGGGGGCATGGCCGTAGGCGCAGCAGTGGCGCGCCCGGCGGGGACGGCATCTCGACCTGCGGAAGTGGTCAAATGACGTGGAGCGGGCCCGCAGTCGTCGCGATGTCACGGAGTGCTCGAGCCGCTCGGAGCTGTGCGCCGCGGCTGCCAAGGTTGCGGTGGTCGGTGCTGGCGTGGTCAGGCGGGTACGCCTCCCCACAGCCGCAGCCGCAGGGGTGACCCCCGTCGTCGTAGCACGGCAGTCCGTTCGCGTCCGCGTCTCCGACCAGCACCGGCCACGTCCCAGCGAGGTCGGACGTGCCTTCCCAGCGAGCGGCGGCCTCTTCCGGGGGCACTGCTGCCCGGAGAGTGGACATCATGCCGTCGTGGGATGAGGGCATGAAGGCCGTCTTGGACAGGACGCCTGAGGCGTCGAACAGAACCCTCGGCACGTTGCGCCGCAGCACTTCGTCGGTGTTGCTGATGACAGGGCCGGTGGGGTTAGGCATCGATGACCCCCTGCTCGAGGAAGCGCACGAGCGCTTCTGCGTTGAACGCTGCTACGAGCTCGTCCGGCTGATCGGCGGCGGGGTCGTCCACGCAGAGGAACATCGCTGTGCCGTCCTCCTCGATGGCTGCGGTCAAGTGGCTTCCAGCGACCTCGCTCTCGATGACGACAGAGCCGTCGGGCTGAGGAACGATCAGCGGAGGAGTGCTGAGACGTGCCAGTCCCGGGAGGACGCCTCGTGTCGCCTCGGCGACGCCGGGCACGACGGCGCGACTGCTCGGGCCCCACCAGCCATCGGTGAGAGCCGTCAGCTCGTCGAGTCGCGTCATGAGTGCTTTTTCCTCGGTCGTGCGGACTACCTCAACGTCTGTCACTTGGTGAAGGACCTTGACGCGCCCAGAGCCGACGGCGACAGCCCAGCCCTGTACGCGCACATCGGGGGCGGTGACGCCGTCCTCCGCGAGAACGTCAATGACCGCCCTTGCCAGAGTGGTGTCCCCGGCGACGAGTTGACAACGGGTCAGGCCGGGCCTGCCGATGACGCGGAGATGGAACGACTGCTCTCCACTGTCGAACTCCGTGACGACACCCTCCAGCACGGTGGGCTCGGGCTCGGGATCGGCCCTGAACGCCATGTCGATGAGCGCCAGCGTCTCACGCACCTCTGACGTGACCTCGATCGGCGATGGAGCTGGGGCTGCCTCGGCATCGGGTCGCGGGACGCCGATGTGGATGCTCTCGTTCTCGCCGAGCGACTTCCCGATTCGCGCGAGGCGTCCAACCTCTCTACTGGGGAAGGTCGCCGGCACGGTGAAGTCGTCGCGAGCCGTCTCCAGCGCCTTCACCAACATCGCCGGTGCGCGGTGCATCGCGGGAAGCATGTCGTCCCCGTCATCCATGGGGTCGAAGCCCGCCGGGACGTGGAGGACCAGCTGCGGGACGGCGCTGCCTTCACCGATCGAGACGAGCCGTAGGTCGAACAGATCATCGAAGGCCGGCGGCACACGCTGGCGGCCCGGATGCTCGTCGAGCCAAGTCTGACGGGCCAGTTGGAAGAGAAGTTCCGCCAGTGACTTCAACTCGACCGCGGCGTCAGCCGGCATGCCCTCCGCCTCGAACCGCTCACCCGTGAGCCGCACGTAGACGTAACCTCTTTCGTCGGCAGGCCGGGCATCGACTCCCTCGGCGGCCATGCCCGTAACGTAGCAGCGCGCAAGTCGGGAGTGCAGCGAGGCGCTGTGGGTGAAGACCGACCCCACGAGCCCTCAACCGTCGAGGCCACGGCAGCGCGAAGCGCTCGCCCGGACGATCACCGACGCGTGCGGTCGAGCGTCGCACCACCAGTGCGCGGCACGAGACGTGCACTCAAACGGCCGCTATCTAGGCCACCTTCCGTCGGGAGGTGCGCTACTGGTGCGCCGTCGTTCGGAAGGTTTCTGCCGCCGCTGCGCGGGGCCACGGGTTTCGGTCGCCCACGGCCTCCTACTTCTGCGCGCCCCCGATCGTACGGGCGACCTGGAGAGCTACACGGCTCACCGGGTCCGTCAAGGTCGACACGAGGTGGGGGCTTGTGTGTACGTGGGTCGTCGCGATGTGCTCTGCATAAGAGTCGATGAGGCTGGCTCGTCGAGGAGGAGTGGGGGTGGTCGCGGTGGAGTTGGTGGTTGCGGCGCTGGTGGCGGGTCTAGCGAGTGGGGCTGGGGATGTGGCGACGTCGGCGTTGAGGGATGCGTACGCCGGGCTGCGGCAGTTGATAGTGCGGCGGTTCGGGGGTGACGAGAAGGCGCAGGAGACCTTACGGAGGTTCGAGGACGACCCCGCCACGTACCAGGAGCCGCTGGCCGAGGAGCTGGGCGCGACCGGCGCGACGACGGACGAGGAGGTTCTCGCGGCCGCGCGGAAGGTGCTCGATCAGGCGCAGGCCGCTGGGGTTGCCACGAAGTACAGCGTGCGGGTCTCGGACGGCGGCAAGGTCGGCATCGTCGGTGACGACGCTCACGTCGGCACTCAGAACTTCTAGAAGTGGCGTCCTCGCAGCTGAACGGAGCCTAGCAATGCCAGTAAGAGATGGGACCGACGCACAGGGCGGGAAGTACGTCGACGTCGGTGCTGGGGCGAGAGTAGGCGTCATCGGTGACAACACCCACGTCGAGCACCAGAACATCGAGCATCTCCACCAGGTGATGCCCCGTCGGGCGGTGAACTGGCCGGTGGTCGTGGGGCGTGCGCCAGGGCTGGCCTCGGCGTACCAGGAGCGCACCGCGGTCCTGGACGTGCTGGACGCGGCCGCCGGGACGGTGGTGCTGCGGCAGGTGGTCGCCGGCGGTGGTGGGGTGGGCAAGACACAGATCGCTGCGGGTCAGTTTCACCACTGCGACGCCGACCTGCGTGTGTGGGTACTGGCCGGCACCCGGGCGGCGGTGCTGGACGCATACGCGGAGGCGGCCGTGCGCCTGGATCTGGCCGACCGTGAGGAAGCGGCCGAGGCGCGCGCGGAAGCGTTTCTAGGGTTCCTGGCAGGAGCTGACCGGTCGTGGCTGGTGGTGCTGGACGACTTGCAGGATCCCGCTGATCTCACCGGGCTGTGGCCTGAGGGGCAAGGGCGGGTCCTGGTCACGACCCGGCGGCGTGACGCTTCGCTGTCTGGTGGGGGTCGCACGGTCGTTCCGGTCGGGGTCTACTCCGACCAGGAGGCCCGAACCTACCTGACCGAGCGCTTGGGTCCGTCGTATGATGACCTGCCGCCGGACGCGCTCGTGGAGGTCAACGAGCTGGCCGCGGACCTGGGGAACTTGCCGCTGGCCCTGGCACAGGCCGCGGCGGTGATGATCAACGACGCGATCAGTACCGCGGCCTACCGCCGGCGGCTCGCCGACCGGCTACGAGGGCTCGACGAGGTGTTCCCGCAGGACGCCGACGCGGACGGGTACGCCAGGACGGTGGCGAGCACCTGGCGCCTGGCGATGGACGCCGCCGACCAGATCAGACCCGCCGGGCTGGCGGCACCGATGGGGTGCCTGGTCGCTGGCCTGAACCCGTCCGGTATCCCGGAAGGAGTGCTCACCGGGCGGGCCGCCTGTGAGCTCCTGGCGGCCAGCACCGGGCGCGAGGAGGTGTCCGCCGAGGACGCACGGGCAGCGTTGCGTGCGCTGCACCGGCTGTCCCTGCTCGACCACCGACCAGCACCGTCGGACCCGATGGCGGTGCGCATGCACAACCTGACCGGCCGCGCGATCCTCGCCGACCTCCCCGCACCGACAACCATCGCCGCGGTGACCCGCACGGCCGCCGATGGGCTGCTCGAAGCGTGGCCGGCGATCGAGAAGGACACCGCGATGGCGGAGTCACTGCGAGCAAACTCCCGCACCCTGCTCGCGCTCAGCCCGGACGCACTGCTCACCGCGACCGACGGCGCACACCTCGCCCTGTTCCGTTGTGGACTTTCCATGGGCGACGTTGGGCTCGTCCACGCAGCGATCGCCTACTGGACATCACTCGCCCGCCTTGTCGAGGCACGCCTTGGCTCGGACCACCCCGACACCCTGAGCTCGTGCAACAACCTGGCCGGCGCGTACGAGTCGGGTGGGGATCTGGCGCGGGCGGTGCCGCTGTACGAGCAGAGCTTGGCCGACCGGCAGCGGGTGCTCGGCCCGGACCACCCCGACACCCTGACGTCGCGCAACAACCTGGCCCACGCGTACGAGTCGGGTGGGGATCTGGCGCGGGCGGTGCCGCTGTACGAGCAGAACCTGGCCGACATGGAGCGGGTGCTCGGCCCGGACCATCCCGACACTCTGATGTTGTGCAACAACCTGGCCTGCGCGTACGCGTCGGGTGGGGATCTGGCGCGGGCGGTGTCGCTGTACGAGCAGAACCTGGCCGACATGGAGCGGGTGCTCGGCCCGGACGACCTCGACACCCTGAGGTCGCGCAACAACCTGGCCGGCGCGTACGAACTGGGTGGGGATCTGGCGCGGGCGGTGCGTCTGTTCGAGCAGAACCTGGCCGACCGGCGGCGGGTGCTCGGCCCGGACCACCCCGACACCCTGATGTCGTGCAACAACCTGGCCGGGGCGTACGAGTCGGGTGGGGATCTGGCGCGGGCGGTGCGCCTGTTCGAGCAGAACCTGGCCGACATGGAGCGGGTGCTCGGCCCGGACCACCCCGACACCCTGATCTCGCGCAACAAGCTGGGCGGCGCGTACGAGTCGGGTGGGGATCTGGCGCGGGCGGTGCGCCTGTTCGAGCAGAACCTGGCCGACCGGCAGCGGGTGCTCGGCCCGGACCACCCCGACACCCTGATCTCGCGCAACAACCTGGCCCACGCGTACGAGTCGGGTGGGGATCTGGCGCGGGCGGTGCCGCTGTACGAGCAGAACCTGGCCGACATGGAGCGGGTGCTCGGCCCGGACCATCCCGACACCCTGATGTCGTGCAACAACCTGGCCGGGGCGTACACGTCGGGTGGGGATCTGGCGCGGGCGGTGCGCCTGTCCAAGCAGAACCTGGCCGACGTGGAGCGGGTGCTCGGCCCGGACCACCCCCACACCCTGCACGCGCGCAACAACTTGGCCTACGCGTACAGGGCGGGTGGGAATCTGGTGCGGGCGGTGCGTCTGTTCGAGCAGAACCTGGCCGACCGGCAGCGGGTGCTCGGCCCGGACCACCCCGACACTCTGACGTCGCGCAACAACCTGGCCGGCGCGTACGCGTCGGGTGGGGATCTGGCGCGGGCGGTGCCGCTGTACAAGCAGAACCTGGCCGACATGGAGCGGGTGCTCGGGCCGGACCACCCCGACACCCTGATCTCGCGCAACAACCTGGCCGGCGCGTACGCGTCGGGTGGGGATCTGGCGCGGGCGGTGCCGCTGTACAAGCAGAACCTGGCCGACATGGAGCGGGTGCTCGGCCCGGACCACCCCCACACCCTGAGCGCGCGCAGCAACCTGGCCTACGCTCAGAGGCAAAGGCCAAAGCCCGAGCTGAATGGCTGACTGGCGCTCGCCAGATCGAAGGTTCCCGGCGAACTCGAGTGCAACTTGTCGGATGTCGACAACGCCGAACGCTCGGCCGGTTCCGCCGGTAAACGGCCGTCTGCGGCCACATGGATCTGGCCACGCGACACGCCCGGGCCGATGGGGCCGGAACCCGTGGCCGGTTGCTGCGCGCGGCGTGGCCGCTGCGCTCGTCTACCTACCGCCTCGGGTCGGGGACCAGGTCGTCGAGCGGCGAGCGACGTCGTGCACTGCGGCGGCCGTCTCGGGTGCCAGGTGCTCGGGCTGGTAGCCGAGCCAGCGGCGCAGCTGGCGTCGCCCGATGACGGCAACGTCGGCCGGGTGCTCCTTGATGGTCAGCGACGAGGCGACCACGACGACGACGCCCTGGACGTCGACGGGGAAGCCGGCAGCAGTGGTCAGGAGCCGCGAGGCCCGGTCGGCCTCGTGGCGGGCGTTGCGTAGGTAGGGCACGCGGGTGCCGTTGACCATGACGGTCCGTGCACCGACCCAGATGCGTCCGACGGGGTGGTGCTTGGTGTTCAGGGTGAAGACCCCGGCGGGGCCGATGACGACGTGGTCGATGTCGGAGCCGTCGACGCCCACGGGTATGGCGTGAAGGCACGTCCAGCGCGGGTCGCTGGCTACAAGTCGGGCGAGCTCCTGGCCGACGATCTGCTCACCGCGGGCGCCGACGCGCCAGCTTCGGTCCTCGGGCGGAGGTCCGAATATCGTGCCCAGAAGCCTCGCTTGGGTGCGGCCGCTCGCACGGCGTCCGCCTGCGCGAGTGCCATCTGGCCAGGAGCCCGGCCCGTCAGGTCGGACCAGCCGGGTGCGACGGCGTTGTGCTGCTCATTCTGGTCACCACGCAGGGTCGCTGGCACGCGCTCGGCGCGCCAGCGGGCCGCCGCAGCCCGCACGGCAGCGAGATGGTCCGGGGGCGTCGGCATGGTCGGTGCCGTCGAGGAGGTCGTGCCAGCCCAGACGCTGACCATCAGCCTGGTTGACGTACAACCGGTCCTTGCCGTGGTGCGCCAGCGCACCACCTGCAGCTGTTCCATGCCCACTCATCGGCTCGAGCCGGTGTGAAGTGGACCTCCAGCGGATGTGTCGTCGGGGTCGCAGTCAGCCGGCCGTGGACGCCGACCGCAGGTAGTTGTAGAGCGTCTCGCGGCTGATGCCGAACTCCTTGGCGAGCGCGGACTTCTGCTCGCCGGCGGCGGCGGTCTCGCAACTGCTGCGCGCGCTCGGGGGTGAGGGCAGGTCGACGCCCGGTGTACATACCGCGCTGCTTGGCCGCGGCGATGCCCTCGCGCTGGCGCTCGAGGATCAGGGCATGCTCGAACTCGGCGAACGCGCCCATGACCGGCAGCAGCAGGTTGGGCAGGGGGGAGTCCTCGCCGGTGAACGTCAGGTGCTCCTTGACGAACTCGACCCGCACGCCCTTGGCGGTCGGTTCCGCACCAGATGACGCAGGTCGTCGAGATAGCGGGCGAGACGGTCCATCGAGTGGACGACGACCGTGTCGCCGTCGCGCACGAACGCGTGAGGTCGGAGAGCTGGGGGCGGGTGGTGTACCTCAACCTGACGATGCCGTCGTACTGAAGCTCAGCCTGGCAAACTATCGGGGTGCCGTGCCACTTCGCCTAGTGCTCAAGCTGGCAGCGGAACTCGCCGAACCCGCCGTCGAGGAGGGCCTTGTTCAGTCCGCTCTCGGCGGCGGCGCCGTTCAGGAGGTACGCCCCCTCGCGGTTCGGGTCGGGCAGCGCCATGCATCGGGATGGACGGGCGGTCGTGGTGCTGGTGCAGCGTGACGAGGGCTGGGGGCAAGTTGCTCGCCGGCGGGCCGGTGAGCGGCCGCGCCGGGCACCCCGGCGGGCAGCGCGAGGTCGGCGGTGCGGTCGACGACCCGGCGGAACGCCCGGACCAGGTGCCCGTACCCTCGGTCGGGCCTCAGACCTCGGCGGCGAGCACGACCAGCACGTCGGTCGTCGGCTCCTGCGACCCGCCGCTCGGCTCGACGGTGACCGCGAGCGCGTCACCGGGCGCGAAGGCGTCGGTCACGGCGCGGACCTCGCCCGACGCGTCGGGCATCACGACGTCGGGCACCGCGACGCCGTCCCGGATGACCCAGAGCTGGTACTCCCGGCCGGCGCCGGGGTCGTCGAGGCCCGTCGCGGTGAAGACCGCCCGGTCCGTCCCGAGGACACCCACGGCCGTGCCGCCGCCCTCCACCTCGCCGCGCACCACCTCGGTGCCCGGCTCGGCGAGCAGCGCCGCGAGGACCTGTGCCTGCTCCCGCGCACGGTCCGCCTCCTGCGCCTGCTGCCAGGCGACGCCGGCCGGCACGGCGGCGGCGCCGACCGCGATCGCGGCCACGGCGAGCCAGTGGGGCCGCGGTGCACGGCGACGCGTGGCCAGGTCGGTCACCCGCCGGGGATCCCCGGAGACGACACCTGCGGTGTCGGGCACTGCGGCGGTGGCCCGCTCGTCGTCGATCCGCACCGCACGCCCGTCGCCGTGCGCCGCACGATCCTGCGGCTCGCGCCGGATCGCCTCGAGCACCGCACCCCGGACGTCGGCGGGCGGGGCTGTCTGCACGGCGGAGCCCAGCAGCGCCGCGGTCGCCCGCAGCTCGGCGAGCTCCCGCGCCGCGTCCGGGTCGCTCGCCACGAGCCGCTCGACCGCGCGGCGCTCGACGTCGTCGACCGCGTCGAGCGCGTACGCCCCGAGCAGGTCCCGCACGTCCGGCTGCCCGGCGTCGCGGTCGTCGTGCGCGCTCATGCCGCCACCCCCAGGCAGTCGCGCAGGCGCAGCAGCCCGTCGCGGATCCGGGTCTTGACCGTCGGGAGGGGAGCCGCGAGCTGCTCGGCGACCTCGCGGTAGGTCCGACCGCCGTAGTAGGCGAGGACGACCGCCTCGTGCTGCGTGGGCGTCAGCCCCTCGAGGCAGCGCCGGACCCGGGCCCGCTCCATGCTGTCCTCGACCTCCTCGGAGACGACGTCGAACGGGCGCTCCACCTGCTCGTCGAGCACGCGCTGGTCACGCGTCCGCTGCGCCTGCACGGCGCGCACCCGGTCGACCGCCCGCCGGTGCGCGAGCGTGAGCGCCCACGTGCGGGCGGAGCCGCGGTCCGGCTCGAAGCGCGCGGCGGTGCGCCACACCTCGACCATGACCTCCTGCAGCACCTCGGCGGCGTGGTCGCGGTCGCGCAGGACTGCGAAGCAGGTGCCGAACACCCGCGACGAGAGCGCGTCGTACACCTGCGCGAAGGCCGTCTCGTCGCCGGTCCCGACGCGCACGAGGAGGGCCTCGAGCGTCGCGGGCTCGTCGACCCCCGCCGCGCCGGCGAGGCGGGGCGGTCCCCCGGGCGTCGTGGTCACGAGCGCCAGTGTGCCCCACGTGACCGCGGGCCGGGCGCGGCGGGACCGGAGAGCAGGCGCTGGGGTGGGGTGCATGGGTGCTCGCAGTGTCGGTCGTCCCGGCTCGGCGGCTCGTCGGCGCGGTGGTCGGGTGTGGTTCGGAGCGCACACCCGAACGGATGGGCCGTCAGACGAACCGCCACAGGTGGTCAGCGGTGCCGCTGTCGTCCCACACCAGCACCTGGGCGCCCTGGGTCGTGGACATCGCGTCGACGCCGAGCACGCGGCCCGTCGCGCTCTGCAGCCGGAAGTACCCGCCGGACCCGTACCGGAGCCGCCACCGCTGGGTGGTCGCGCCGGTGTCGGTGGTCGAGATCGCGCGCCCGCCGTTGCCGGTGCCGTCGACGGCGAGGAGCTTGCCGGTGTGCTGGTTGCGCACCCGCAGCAGGCCGTCGCTGCCGAGCGTCGCCGTCCACAGGTGGTCCGCCGTGCCGGTGTCGGCCCACTGCAGCACGCGCGCGCCGTCGGCGGACGACATGTCCGTGACGCCCAGCATCAGGCCGCTGTTGCGGTTCTGGATGCGCCGCGCCCCCGTGGGCACGACGCGCCAGCGGTTGTCGGTGCTCCCGTCGTCACCCGACATGACGGCCTGCGCGCCCTGCGCCGTCCCGTTGCCCTGCATGCCGAGCACCCGGGACGTGTGCACGTTGCGGACGCGGTGGGTGCCGTCGCCCGCGTCGACCAGCCCCCAGCGGTGGTCGGCCGTGCCCGTGTCGCCCCACTGCAGGACGCGCGCGCCGTCGGCGGTCGACATGTTCTCGACGCCCAGCACCTTGCCGCTGTGGACGTTGCGCAGCTTGAGGGAGTCGCCGTCGGGCACGAGCACCCAGTCGTGGTCGGCGGACCCGTTGTCGCCCCACTGCAGCGCCAGTCCGCCGTCGGTCGTCGCCATGCCGGCGATGCCGAGGACGAGGCCGCTGGCCACGTTGACCAGGCGGTAGGGCCCCGACGTCCCCGTCGGCGTGCCCCCGCCCTGCCCGTCGGTGCGCCAGTACACGGTGTAGTTGTGCCCGTGCGCGTCGTAGAACGGGCCGAGGTTCACGGCCTGCCCATCGGCCCGTGCCGTGAACGCGAGGGACCCCGCGCCGGCGCGCGTGACGGACGCGACGTCGAGGGCCGGGGGCCCGGACAGCGCGCGGTCGCCGTAGTTGCCGGACAGCACCGTGGGACCGAAGAAGACCGCGCCCACGCCCGGGTCGTCGTTGGTCGGCTCGACCCGCACGGTCATCGGCAGCCGGACCGAGAGCGCGTCGCCCGCCGCCCAGGTGCGGGTGACCGACGCGTACGACCCCGGAGCGGCCGCGACGTCCAGCGCCGCTCCGTTCAGGGTCAGCGAGGCGCCCGTGGCCCAGGCCGGGATGCGCACCCGGACCGTCCAGGACCCCGACGGGCTCCCGCCGATCGTCAGGGTCGTGGTGTCCCCGACGGGGTACGTCGTGGCCTGGGTGACCGTCACGTTCCGGGCGGTCCACGTCAGGGTGGACGGCATGAACAGGTTGACCGTGAGCGTGGTGCCCTCGGAGAAGTAGATCGAGTCCATGAGCTTGGTGTTGGTCTCGATCCCGGTGCCCTGGCAGCACCAGAACGTCGTGTAGGGCGTGGAGAACGTGCCGCCGCCCCAGGCCGGGCCCGAGGTGGGTGTGCCGCGCCGGCCGCCGGGACGCAGCGGCGTGAAGTAGGAGAAGCCGCCCATCGGGTCGGACGGGTTCTGCGCGCCGAGCAGGTGGTTGAGCAGCGCCCGCTCGTAGTAGTCGAAGTAGCGCGCGTCGTCGGGGTCGAGCGTCCACAGCTCGCGCGTGAGCTTGAGCATGTTGTAGGTGTTGCACTGCTCAGCCGTGTCGTGGTCGAGGTACGTCGAGATCGCGTTGGGGGGACGGAAGTGCTCGGCCTCGCTGTTGCCGCCGATCGCGTAGGTGTGCGCCCCGACGGTGATCGCCCAGGCGTTGCCGGCGATGTCCCGGTAGCGCGTCGTGCCGGTGGACTTGTACTCGCGCGCCGCACCCACCCACTTGGGCACCTGCGTGTTGGCGTGCGACCCGTTCAGCTGGTCGCGGTTCGCGGCGAGGGGGTCGAACACCGAGGCGTGGTCGAAGCGCTGTGCCACGGTGAGCCAGCGCCGGTCGTCCGTCATGAGGTAGAGGTCGGCGAACACCGCGTTCATGCCGCCGAACTCCACCCGCAGGGCGACCTGCATCTGCGACTGCGACAGCCGGCCGGTGCGGGCGTCCACCCAGCCCGCGAACCGCAGCAGGACGTCGCGCGCCTGCGTGCTGCCCAGCAGCCGCCAGACGTCCAGCAGGCCGGCGAGCGTCTTGTGGATCGCGTAGTACGAGACGTTCCCGCTCCCGGTCTCCACGGCGTTGAAGTCGGACTCCGGGAAGCCGGAGAGGTAGCCGGTGGTGAACCCGGCGGCGCCGTTGTTGGCCTGGCACTTGGCCAGCTCCGCCACCATCGTCGTGGCCTTGTCGCGGCACGTCGTGTCGCCCAGCACCGCCCACGCCTGCGCCCACGCGGTGAGGAAGTGGCCCTGGCTGTGGCTGCGGAACGGGAAGTTCGGGGCCTCCCAGCCGCCGAGCGCCTGGGCGCCCTGCGTCGACAGCCGGTGGTTGGCGCGGAAGTTGTACAGCAGGCGGTTGACGTCGACGCTGCGCAGGTAGGCGAGCGTGCGGTCCTGGTTCTGGGTCCAGCGGCTGGTGGTCAGGCGCACCTGGCCGAGCTCGAAGGGGCGGGCCCGGGTACCGATCTCGGCGCGGGCCAGGGCCAGCTCGGCGGCCAGGGCCCGGGGGAGCGGGCCCAGGTGGGGGCCGGCCGCGGCGGCCACGCCCGCGACGCCGGCCATCTGCAGGAGGAGTCGGCGGGAGACCGCCGTCCCGGGGCGTGGTGCGGGGGGTCGTCCGGGCTGCTGGGACATCGTCGAACCTCTCCGTCGAGGTGATGTGAACGATCACAACGGTGCGCGGGCGACGCTAGGCGGTCAGGTCACCCGCGTAAACGCCGGGCGGAACGTCGAAACGCTTCACACGTCCCCGTCGCCGCGGGTCTTGCCACCGTCGCGGTTCTATGGTTCATTAGTCGAGTAACGAACCACCGAACCAGCAGGGAGGGTGCCATGTTCGACGGACGTGACCCCGTCTACCTGCAGATCGCCGACCAGATCCGCCAGGACGTCCTCTCCGGCGCGCTGACGGCCGAGGAGCAGGTCATGTCGACCACGCAGTACGCGACCACGTTCCGGATCAACCCCGCCACCGCCGCCAAGGCCTTCGCGCAGCTGGTCGACGAGGACGTGCTCTACAAGCGTCGCGGCGTCGGCATGTTCGTCGCGCCGGGTGCCCGCGAGCGCCTGCTCGCCGACGCCCGCGAGTCCTTCTTCGCCGACACCGTGGACCCCGTCGCCGATGCGGCCGGCGTGCTCGGCATCGACGTCGAGGACGTCGTGGCCCGCCTGCGGGCCCGCGCGGCGTCGCGGCCGACGTCCCCCGGCACGTCCCCCGCCCCCGCACCGGCCCCCACACCACCTCAGGGAGATGCACGATGACCGCGACGACCACCGGCTGGGGCGTCGAGCTGCAGGGCGTCACGCAGCGCTACGGCGACGTCGTCGCGCTCGACGACGTGACCCTGACCGTCCGCCCCGGCACCATCACCGGCCTGCTCGGCCGCAACGGCTCCGGCAAGTCCACCCTCGCGTCCCTGCTCGCCGCGTTCCGACGGCCCACCGCCGGTCGCGTGCTCGTCGACGGCGAGGACCCGTGGGAGAACGAGCGCGTGGTGCCTGGCGTGTGCTTCGTGCGGGAGTCCGGCGACGTGCTCGACGACTACCCGCTGAGGGACAACCTCGCGTACGTCTCCGGTGCGCGCCCGGCGTTCTCGCACGAGCTCGCGGGTGAGCTCATGGACCTGTTCGAGCTCGAGCCGAAGCGCAAGCCGTCGAAGCTCTCCCGGGGCAAGAAGTCCGCGTTCGGCATCGTCCTCGGGCTGGCGTCCCGCGCCCCGCTGACGATCCTCGACGAGGTCCACCTCGGCCTCGACGCGCCCAGCCGGTACGCGTTCTACGACGCGCTGCTGGCCGACTACGCAGCGCACCCCCGCACCCTGATCCTGTCCAGCCACCTCATCGGCGAGATCGAGCGGCTGCTCGAGGACGTCGTCGTGCTGGACCGCGGCCGGGTGCTCGTCGTGCAGGACGCCGAGACGCTGCGCGCCGAGGGGCTGTCCGTCACCGGGCCCGCGGACGCCGTCGAGCGGTTCGTCGCCGGGCGCGACATCCTGGCGACCCAGCGCCTCGGCGGCACCACCCAGACCACCGTGCGCGGCGCGCTCGCGGAGGGCGAGGCGCGCCGCGCACGGGACGCCGGCCTCGAGCTCGGGCCCGTCCCGCTGCAGGACCTGTTCGTCCACCTCACGGACCCGCAGCGCACCTCCGACGGCACGTCCGCCACGCAGCAGGGGGCGGGACGATGACCACCACCGTCCTGGCGACCCGACCGTCGCCCACGGCCCACACCGTCCGCCGGCTCGCCGCCGCGCTGCTGCAGCTGGCCCGCTGGTTCTGGCTGATCGCGGTCGTCGTGATCGTCCTCGCCAACGTCGTCGGCTGGGCCACGCACGGCAGCACGGACGTCTCGATCGCCGTGTACGCGCGGCAGGCGTGCACCTGGTTCCCGTTCTCGCTGAGCATCATGCTCGTCAACGCGTACCTGCGGGTGCACGTCGCGTCGGGGATGACGCGGCGCACGTTCGTCCGGGCCGCGCTCGTGGTCGAGGTGGTCGCCGGCATCGTGTACGCGGTCCTCCTGACGTCGCTGGTGCTGATCGAGCGTGCCGTGCACGACTCCCTCGGCTGGACGTCCACCATCACCGAGGTCCAGCTCGCCGACGCGTCGGCGCCCGCGTGGGCGCTCCTCGTCGACCTGGCCGTGCCGTTCGTGCTCGCCAACCTGTCCGGCCTGGTCGTCGGGGTCGTGTACCTGCGCGGCGGGGCCTGGTGGGGCACGCTCACGCTGCCTCTGACGGTCGGCCCCCTGCTCGTGCTGCTGTACGCCCCCGGGTTGCGCCTGATGTCCCTGCCGGGCGTCTGGACGACCGTGAGCGACCTGCAGGCCCTGGGGTTCGCGGCGGGGCTCGGTGTCGCGCTGTCCGTCCTGACGGCCCTGGTCTTCGCGTCCGTTGCCGGGCGCGCACCCGTGACCGCGACGTCGTGACCGCGACGTCGTGACCACCCACGCCGGCCGCCCGCAGCAGGAAGGAGGAGAGATGACCGCCGCGCCGCCCCCGGCCCCGTCCCTGGCCCCGCCCCCGGCACAGCGCCGCCGACGCGGCCCCGTCGCGCACACCGTGCACCGGCTCGGCCGGCACGCCCTGCTCTACCTGGTGTGGTTCTGGGCCGTCGTGCTGCCCTTCTTCGTCGTCTTCTCCCTGGTGCTGGCGCGCATCCACGGCGAGCTCGACGCGGCCGTCGTCCTGTACTCCCGGCAGGGGGCGATCTGGTTCCCGTTCGCGTACGCCATCACCGTCGTCGCCGCGTACCAGCGGGTGCACGTCGCGGCCGGCATGACGCGCCGGACGTTCGCCCGCGCGACCCTCGTCGTCGCCGCCGGCACCGGCCTCGCGTACGCCGCCGTGCTGACCGCCCTCGCGGCGCTCGAGCGGGAGCTCCACCACGCCGTGGGCTGGGGCTGGCGCGTGGCCGACGCGGTGCTCGCGGACGAGGGGTCCCCGGCCGGGCTCCTGCTCACCGAGCTCACGCTCACCTTCGTCGTCGCCCAGGTGTCCGGTCTGCTCGTGGGCGTCGTGTACCAGCGCGTCGGCGGGTGGTGGGGCACGCTCGCGCTGCCCCTGACCGTCGGCCCGATCCCGCTGGTGCTCGCCCTGCTCGGCGGCTTCGCCGACGTCCCCGCCGGACGTGACTCGTGGGCGGCCGCCGCACCCTGGCTGCTCGGCTGCGTGCTCGTCATCACCCTCGCGGCGGTCGCCTACGCGGCCGTCACCGCCCGCACCGTGGTGCGCCCCGCCACCCCGTAGCCGCGCACCACGTCCCCACGGAGCCTGCCCCCGGCGCGGCCCGCGGCACCGCACACCCACGCGCCCCGGCGCCGCACCTCACCCACCAGGAGGCCTCCATGAGCACACCACCGGTCGTCCAGGCCGAGCACCTGCGCAAGTCGTACGGCAGCACGCACGCGGTCCGGGACGTGTCCCTGACGGTCGAGCGCGGCGAGATCTACGGCGTCCTGGGGCGCAACGGCGCCGGCAAGACCACGACCGTCGAGATGATCGCCGGGCTGCGGCGTCCCGACGGCGGCACGGTCCGCGTGCTCGGGCTCGACCCGACGACGGACGGCGCCGCGCTGCACGAGCAGGTCGGCCTGCAGCTGCAGGAGTCCGCGCTGCCGGACCGGCTGCGCGTCCGTGAGGCGCTCGACCTGTACGCGTCGTTCTACGCCGACCCCGCCGACCCCGCGGACCTGCTGGACCTGCTGGGTCTGGGCGCCAAGAAGGACACGTCGTTCAAGGACCTGTCCGGCGGGCAGAAGCAGCGCCTGTCGGTGGCCCTCGCGCTGGTGGGCCGCCCGCAGCTCGCCATCCTCGACGAGCTGACCACCGGCCTGGACCCGCACGCGCGGCGCGAGACGTGGGCCGTCGTCGAGGCGATCCGCGACGCCGGTGTGACGATCGTGCTGGTCACGCACCTCATGGAGGAGGCCGAGCGGCTGTGCGACCGGATCGCGCTCATCGCGTCCGGGCGCGTGGCGGCCGTGGGCACGCCCGCCGAGATCGTCGCGCTCGCGCACGGCGAGCAGGTGCTGCACGTCCGCCCGCAGGAGCCCGTCGCGGACGACGTCCTGCTGGGTGCGCTGCGCGGCGTGCCCGACGTGCGCGACGCGACCGTCGAGGACCGCGCCCTGGTGGTGCGCGGCGGCGGCACGGTCGTCCAGGACGTGCTCGTCGCGCTGGACCGCGCCGGGGTGCGCACGCACGACGTCCGTCTGGAGCGCGCGTCCCTGGAGGACGCGTTCGTCTCCCTCACCGGCGACGCCGTCGCCGTCCCGCAGCCCGCCACGGCCACCTCGGAGGTGTGACATGACGACCCCGACCCCCACCACGAACCCCACGCCGTCCGACGCACGGCGCAGCCCGCTCGCCCCGGCGGTGGGCGGTCCGCGGCGCTCCGGCCGCGGGGGCGCCTTCGCCCGGATCGCGCTCGTCGAGGCGCGGCTGTTCGTGCGCGACCCGTCCGTGCTCTTCTTCGCCCTCGGCTTCCCGGCGCTGCTGCTGACGGTGCTGGGCCTGGTGATGCCGTGGGCGGACGAGCCGTACGACGCGGAGGACCCGCTGCTCAGCAAGGTCACGGCGATCACCGGGTACACCCCGATCGTCCTGAGCCTGGCCGTCGCGACGGTCGCGCTGTCCACGTTCCCGGCCGTCGTCGCGACGTACCGGCAGCGCGGCGTGCTGCGGCGCCTGTCGACGACGCCCGTCGGGCCGGCGCGCCTGCTGGTCGCGCAGGTCGTCGTCAACCTCGTGGCACTGGTGGCGGCGGCGCTGCTGGCCGTGGGCTCGGGCCTCGTCGTGCTGGGCATCTCGATGCCGGCCGACCCGCTGACGGTCGCGCTGGCGTTCCTGCTGGCGGTGCTGGCGGCGTTCGCGCTCGGCTCGCTCGTCGCGGCTCTCGCGCCGACGGCCGCGGCGGCCAACGGCTGGGGCATGACGCTGTACTTCGTGTCCCTGTTCTTCGCCGGGGTGTGGCTGCCGCTGCCGCTCATGCCGGACGTGGTGCAGACGATCGCCGGGTACACCCCGCTGGGGGCGGCGACGCAGGCGATGACGGCCGCGTGGGTCGGCCAGCCGTTCCCGACGGGCGAGATGCTCGTCATGGCGGCGTGGGCGGTCATCGCGACCCCGATCGCGGTCCGCCTCTTCCGCTGGACCTGACCGTCCCCGACCCCGACACCCCGCCCACCCTCCCCACCCTCCCCGCCCCCCAACCCCCGTCGACCGGAACGTGGCTCCCCTTCCCGACCTCGGGAAGGGGAGCCACGTCCCGGTCGGCGGGGAAGGTGTCTGGTCGCGCTCCCACCAGCTGCTCTCCCTAAGCGTTTCGCGGCCTGGACGCGTCCTGTGCGCGTGATGAGAGTGAGCGACGACCAGACCGCGAGCCGCGGGAGCGCAGTGCTGCGCACCGGTGATCGTGGTCCGTTCTTTCGTGCAGGACTGCCGGTGGCACCGAGGCCGACGGCAGGTTCCACGCCGGCACCGAGGCCGCGCGTGGTCGACGCCAAGAAAGGTACGGAAGATGACCTCAACCACCCGACGGCGTGCCGTCAGAGCGGCCTGGGCCGTCCTGACAGCCACGTCGCTCGTGGCCGCGGGCAGCGCACAGGCTGCCTACGCCCTCTCCGGGCCGACGTCCGCGGTCGCCCCCGCGGCCGTCCCGGTCGACTCCGAGTTCGCGGAGCGGTTCCTCGAGCAGTACGACAAGATCAAGGACCCGTCCAACGGGTACTTCAGCCCGCAGGGCATCCCTTACCACGCGGTCGAGACCCTCATGGTCGAGGCCCCGGACTACGGGCACATGACGACGTCCGAGGCGTACAGCTACTGGCTGTGGCTCGAGGCGCTGTACGGCCAGGCGACGGGCGACTGGAAGCCGCTGAACGACGCGTGGACCAACATGGAGACGTACATGATCCCGCAGCAGGCGGATCAGCCGACGAACTCCTTCTACAAGGCCGACGCCCCCGCCAGCTACGCCTCCGAGTACAACCACCCGAGCAACTACCCGTCGCAGATCGGCAGCAGCGGCAGCGTCGGCAAGGACCCGATCGCGGCAGAGCTGCGGTCGTCCTACGGCAACAACGACATCTACCAGATGCACTGGCTCGGCGACGTCGACAACATCTACGGCTTCGGTGCCGCACCCGGCGCGGGCTGCCAGCTCGGCCCGGACCACGAGGGCATGTCGCTCGTCAACACCTTCCAGCGCGGCCCGCAGGAGTCCGTGTGGGAGACCGTCCCGCACCCCACCTGCGACGACTTCACGTACGGCGGCGAGAACGGGTACCTCGACCTGTTCACCGGCGACGCGACGTACGCCAAGCAGTGGAAGTACACGTCGGCGTCCGACGCCGACGCGCGTGCCGTCGAGGCCATCTACTGGGCCAAGAAGTGGGCGACCGAGCAGGGCAAGGCGGCGGACGTCGCGTCCGTCGTCGCCAAGGCCGCCAAGCTGGGCGACTACCTGCGCTACACGCTGTTCGACAAGTACTTCAAGACCATCGGCTGCACCTCGCCGAGCTGCCCCGCCGGTTCCGGCAAGGAGAGCGCGCACTACCTGCTGTCCTGGTACATGGCATGGGGCGGCGCGACCGACACCAGCTCGGGCTGGGCGTGGCGCATCGGCTCGTCGCACGCGCACTTCGGCTACCAGAACCCGTTCGCGGCGTACGCGCTGTCGAGCGACCCGGGCCTGACCCCGAAGTCCGCGACGGCGAAGGCGGACTGGACCAAGGCGCTCGAGCGTCAGGTCGAGCTCTACACCTTCCTGCAGTCGGCCAACGGCCCGATCGCCGGTGGCGTCACGAACAGCTGGGACGGTGCGTACGCGCAGCCCCCGGCCGGGACGCCGACGTTCTACGGCATGGCCTACACCGAGGCGCCCGTCTACAACGACCCGCCGTCGAACCAGTGGTTCGGCATGCAGGCGTGGGGCGTGCAGCGGCTCGCCGAGCTCTACTACGAGACGGGCAACGCCAAGGCGAAGGCCGTCCTCGACAAGTGGGCCGCGTGGGTCGTCGACCACATCGAGACCGACGGCGCGGACTGGTCCGTCCCGTCCGAGCTCACCTGGTCGGGCAAGCCCGACACCTGGAACCCGACCAACCCGGGCTCCAACGCCGGTCTGACCGTCACGATGAAGAGCTCCGGCCAGGACGTCGGCGTCGCCGGCGACACCGCCCGTGCCCTCTTGTTCTACGCGGCCAAGTCGGGCAACACCGCGGCGCGTGACACCGCCAAGGACCTGCTCGACGCGATCTGGGACAACAACCAGGACTCGCTGGGTGTGTCCTCGGTCGAGACCCGCAAGGACTACCAGCGGTTCGACGACGAGTACGTCGCGGGCGGCAACGGCGTGTACATCCCTCCGGGCTGGTCGGGCACCATGCCCAACGGTGACGTCGTGGAGCCGGGCGTGTCGTTCCTCGACATCCGGTCGTTCTACAAGGACGACCCGCAGTGGGCGAAGATCCAGACGGCGCTGAACGGCGGGGCCGACCCGTCGTTCGAGTACCACCGGTTCTGGGCGCAGACGGCCATCGCCGGGGCGCTCTCGGACTACGCGCGGCTCTTCGAGGACGGCACCACGCCGACCCCGACGCCGACGCCGACCGTGACGCCCACCCCGACGCCGACGCCGACGGTCACCCCGACGCCGACGCCGACGCCGACGCCGACCGTGACGCCCACGCCCACGCCGACGCCGACCCCGACGCCGACGGTCACCCCGACCCCGACCCCGACGCCGACGCCGACCCAGACGCAGCAGCCGAGCAACCTCTGCACGGTGCGGTACCAGGCCAGCAGCTGGAACACCGGCTTCACCGCGTCGGTCCGGGTCACCAACAACGGCCCGACGTCGTTCAACGGCTGGAACCTCAGCTTCGCGTACGCCAACGGCCAGCGGGTGACGCAGGGCTGGAGCGCCAACTGGACGCAGTCCGGCTCGACGGTGACGGCCACCAACGCGGCGTGGAACGGGTCGCTGGCCGTGGGCGGGACCGTGGACATCGGCTTCAACGGGTCGCACTCGGGCACGAACACCGCCCCGACGCGCTTCACGCTGAACGGCAACGTCTGCACCGTCGGCTGAACGATCAGCTGAGTCATCGGCCGACAGGCCGACAGATCCCGTCGTGACCCCATGCTCGACGGGTGAGGGGCCGGTCCCGGGCACGCGCCTGGGGCCGGCCCCTCGTCGTCGGGGTAGGGAGACCCCTACCCCGAGGACGGGGGGGAGCACCGCTGCGCCGGGCCACCGCCCGCGCCTACCGTCGTGCCATGACCTCACCACCCCCGGTCGTCCACGCGGACGTCCCCACCGCAGACCCGCACGACGTGCCCCTCGCCCTCGACGTGCGCCACGTGGCACCCATGCTCACCGGCGGGCGCGCGCTCGCGCTGGCCCCCGTGTCGGCTGCGACCTGGGCCGGCATCGGGCAGGCCGTCATCGCCGGCTTCGTGAGCCTCGCCGCGTCGATCGTGCTGCTGACGGGCGTCATGGTCGGTGTGAGCCTGCTCGTGGTGGTCGTCGGCGTGCCGCTCCTGGTCCTGACGCTCGTCCTCGCCCGCGGCTACGGCGCGGTCGAGCGGGCGCGGCTGCGGACGCAGCTCGGCGTGGTCGTCCCGGAGCCGCGCCCCGGTCCGGGCCGGGCGTACGACCCGCGGACGTGGTGGGCGTGGCTGCGTGACGGCCAGGCGTGGGCCGCCGTGGCCCACGCCGCCCTGACGTGCGCACTCACGTGGACGGCCGCGAGCCTCGCCCTCGCGCTCGTGGCCAGTGCCCTCGTGGTGCCGGTGACGCCGTTCACCGACCGGGTGTCGGTGCCGCACCTCGCGCTGCTGGCGCCGGTCGCCGTGGCCGCGGTCTGGCTCGCGGCGCTCGTCCTGCAGCTGACGACGCTCGCGCAGGTGCGGCTCGGCAGGCTGCTGCTCGGCGGGCGCTCGCGTGCCGATGCGGAGCGCGCGGCACGCGCCGCGGAGCAGCGCGCGACGGTCGCCGAGGGGCGCGCCGTGCACCTGCACGAGACGCGGACGGCGGCCGTCGTGGCCGCCGACGAGGAGCGTCGGCGCATCGAGCGGGACCTGCACGACGGCGCGCAGCAGCGACTCGTCGCCCTGGGCGTGGAGCTGGGCGTCGCCCGGCGCGCCGCGGCGCACGACCCCGCGGTCGCGGTCGCGGCCGTCGACGCCGCCCACGGCGAGGTCAAGGAGGTCCTCGCCGAGCTGCGGGACCTCGTCCGCGGCGTCCACCCGGCCGTCCTGACCGACCGTGGCCTGGACGCGGCGCTGTCCGCGCTCGCCGCCCGCTGCCCCGTCCCGGTCGACGTCGACGCCGACGGGCTCGGCACGTCCGTCGGCCCGCAGGCGCAGGCAGCCGCGTACTTCGTCGTCGCCGAGGCCCTGACCAACGTCGCGAAGCACGCCGGTGCGACGCGTGCCGGCGTCCGCGCCACCGTGCGCGGCGACCGTCTGCGCATCGAGGTCAGCGACGACGGCACGGGCGCGGCCCAGGCCGCACCCGGTGGCGGGCTGGACGGCCTGCGCCGCCGCGTCGAGGCCCTCGACGGCACGTTCGACCTCACCAGCCCCGCCGGTCGGGGCACCGTGCTCACCGTGGAGGTGCCGTGCGCATCGTGATCGCCGAGGACTCCGTCCTCCTGCTCGACGGGCTGACCCGGCTGCTCGTCGCCGAGGGCCACCACGTCACCGGGTACCGCACGGCCGACGAGCTCGTGGCGGTGCTCGGCGACCCGGCCGCGGACCTGCCCGACGTCCTGGTCACCGACGTCCGGATGCCCCCGACCCACACGGACGAGGGCCTGCGGGCCGCCGTCCACCTGCGGGGGCTGCACCCCGGGCTGCCCGTGCTGGTGCTCTCGCAGTACGTCGAGCAGCGGTACGCGCGTGAGCTGTTCGCCTCCGACGCCCGCGGCCTGGGGTACGTCCTGAAGGACCGCGTGGCCGACGTCGACGACTTCCTGGCCGCGTTGGCCCGCGTCGCCGGGGGCGGCACGGTCGTCGACCCCGACGTCGTCGCGCAGGTCCTGGCGCGGTCGCGCCGCAGCGTCGACGAGGTGCTCACCCCGAGGGAGCGGGAGGTCATGGCGCTGATGGCCGAGGGCCGCTCCAACGCCGCGATCGCCGACCGGCTCGTCGTCGGCGGCGCCGCCGTCGAGAAGCACGTGACGTCCATCCTCACCAAGCTCGACCTGCCTCCCGACTCCGACGACCACCGCCGCGTCCTCGCGGTCCTGCGGTGGCTCGAGGACGGCCCGACGAACGGAGCACGACCATGATCGACACCCAGCCCACCCACCCGCCGGCGGCCGCGGCCCCCGGCGCCCCCCGGGCGCGGCGCAGCACCGCCGGGCGCGTCCTGACGGGGGTCGGTGTGACGCTCGCGGTGGTGGTCCTGGCGCAGGGCGCGGTGCAGCTCGCTGCGTGGATGTTCACCACGACGTCGTCCGCGTCCGCGACGCTGGAGCCGACGGACGTCGTCGAGCTCGTCGCGGACGGCGGCGTCGAGGTCGTGGCGGCGGACGTCGACGAGGTCGTCGTGGGCCGCGTCGCGGAGTACGCCTGGTCGAGCCCGCGCTACGAGGTCACGACGACGGGCGACCGGACCGTCGTGCGGCACGAGTGCCGGATCCTGCTCGTGTCGCTGCCGTGCACCGCGAGCCTGACGGCCGAGGTCCCGGAGGGCACGCACGTGGTGATCCGCGCGACCGACGGGACGATCCGCGTGCAGGGCGCCGCCGGTGACGTCGAGCTGCGCACCGCCGACGGTGAGGTCAGCGTCGACGGCGTGGCCGGCGACGTGGACCTGCGGTCCGTCGACGGCCGCGTGACCGTGGACGGCGTGGGCGGTGACGTGGTCGTCCAGGTGTCCGACGGTGAGCTGCGCGTCGTCGACGCGGGCGGCGACGTGCGGGTCCGGGCGGTCGACGGCGCCGTGTCCGTCGCGGGGGTGGCCGGTGACGTCGACGTGCGCTCGTCGGACGGGCGCCTCGACGTGCGGGACGTGCGCGGCTCCCTGGTGGCGCAGACCGTCGACGGCAACGTGCGGGTCGCCGGCGTGGGCGGCGACGTGGGGGTCCGCGCGGTGGACGCCGGCATCACGGTCCACGGCGACGGCGAGCCCGTCGCGCTGACGATCACGACGAACGGCCGGCAACGGGTCGAGGGTCCGACCGACCCCGACGCGGACGTCCGCGTCGAGCTCGTGTCCGTCGACGGCGACATCGCCTACCTGGGCCCGGAGGGCTGACGCGCGACGCGCCCGCTGCCGCGCCCGCGGCCGCCGGCCGCCGAGCGGAGAAGTGTGAAGCGTTGTTGCCGGGATCCGGCAGCAACGCTTCACACTTCTCCAGCTCGTGCCCGTCAGCCGCGGCGGATGGACCACTCGCCGATCGCGAGGTTGATGCCCCACGCGGCGGCGAACAGCACCGCCTCGACGAGCGGGGTGAGCGCACCGCCCATCGCGCTGCCGACCACCCCGACGACCACGACCTGCGTCCCGGCGCCCTGCCCGAGCGCGTAGGCGCGCACCATCCACGCGCGGTGATGCCGGAAGTCCCGCCCGACCGCCGCCCGCACGCCCAGGACGAGCGCCACGACCATCCCCGCCCCGACGAGGACGCGCGTCACCACGAGCACGGAGTTGGCGTGCGGCCCGACGGCGGCGAGCGCGAGCCACACCCCGCTGACCGCGGCGACGATCCCGGCGGGCGCGGTGACGCGGCCGGACCAGCGGTGCCAGCGCGGTCGACGGGCACGCAGCCCCCGGTGGAACTGCAGCGCGCCCAGGACCACGTAGATCGTGATCCCGACGACGTGCGCGACGAGCGCGGGCACCGGTGCGGGTGCCGCGCCGAGGGTGTCGCTGACGTCGACGGCCCCGGTCAGGGAGACCATCCGCACGCTGCCGACGGCGATCGGGATGAAGCTGAAGGCGATGAGCGACGTCGGCACCACCCACGCGGGTGCCCGACGCCGACGGCGCCCCGCACGTCCCGACCGGCCGGTGCGCGGGGAGCCGGTAGGTCGCAGGGGCGTCGCTCCGCCCGGCGGAGGGGTGGGGGCCGCGGTCGTCGTCATACGACGAGCGTGGCGGGTGCGGCCGGTCGGCCGGATCGGCACGTCGGCCGGTCCACCGCTCGTCCTTTCGGCCGAGGCGGGGTCAGTCGCGCCGTGCGGCGAGGCGGCCGGTCTCGTACGCCCACAGGGCGAGCTCGACCCGGTTGCGCATGCCGAGCTTGGTCAGCAGGTTCGCGACGTGGGTCTTGGCGGTGCTCAGGCTGATGAAGAGCCGGCCGGCGATCTCCTCGTTCGTCCGCCCGGTGGCCACCTCGAGGAGCACCTGCTCCTCACGGTCGGTGAGCGGCTCGAGCGGCTGGGGGACCCGCCGCGCGGAGGGGGTGGCCGCGAAGGTGCGCAGCAGCCGCGCGGTCACGGCGGGCGCGATGAGGGCGTCGCCGGCCGCAGCCGCGTGGACCGCCTGGGCGAGCAGCTGCGGCCCGGCGTCCTTCAGCAGGAACCCGCGGGCGCCGGCACGCAGCGCGTCGTACACGTGCTCGTCGAGGTCGAAGGTCGTGATGACGACGACGGGCAGCGGGTCGACCACGTCCGGCCCGGCGAGCTCGCGGGTCGCGGCGATGCCGTCGAGGTGCGGCATGCGGATGTCGAGCAGGCACACGTCGGGTCGCAGCGCCCGTGCGAGCTCGACGGCCCGCCGGCCGTCCGGCGCCTCGGCGATCACCTCGATCCCGGGCTGCGCGTCGAGGATCATCCGCAGCCCGGTGCGCACGAGCTCCTGGTCGTCGGCCAGCAGCACCCGGACGTTCATGACGGCGGCCAGGTGCGGGGCAGGGTGGCAGCGACGACCCATCCCCCCGCGGGTCCGACGCCGGCGGTGCACGACCCGCCCAGCAGCGCCGCGCGTTCCCGCATCCCGACGAGCCCGTAGCCCTCTCCCCGGGACGCGGGTGTGCCGTCGTCGCGCACGTCGAGGTGCACCACCCGCGCCTCGACGCGCACGGTGACGGCGACGAGGGTCGCGTCCCGGGCGTGGCGGTGCGCATTGGTCACCGCCTCCTGCGCCATCCGGTAGAGCGCCGCACCGACGGGTGCCGTCACCTCAGCCAAGGGGCCGACGAGCGTGACCCGCACCTGCGGGACGCTCGTGTCGTCGGCGAGGTCGGCGACGTCGCCCAGGCGCGGGCTCGGGGACGCCGGTGCGTCCGAGGTCGACGCGTCGGAGGTCGACGCGTCGCGCCGCAGGACCCGGACGATCGTGCGCATCTCCGCCAGCGCACGGGACGCCTCCGCCTCGATGACCACGAGTGCCTGCGCCGCCGCCGAGGGGTCCTGCGGGGCGACGGCGAGGCCGGCCTGGGCGCGCACCGCGATCGCCGAGACATGGTGCGCGACCGTGTCGTGCAGGTCCCGCGCGAGGTGCTCCCGCTCGAGCAGGCGCACCTCGTGCAGCGCACGGCGACGGGCCTTGTCGCGCAGGCGCATGGCCGCGCCGAGCGTCAGGCTCGCGCCGACGACCGCCAGCCCGCCGACGGTGTCGCCCGCCGTCTGACCGTCGACGACGGAGACGACTGCCGCGTAGCCGAGCATCGCCGCGCCACCGGTGAGGGCGGCGCGTCCTGACCCCCACCGCGCCACGGCGTAGACGAGGCCGAGCACGAACACGCTGCTGTAGAGGTCGGGGACGCCGGCGGCGTCGGTGACCACCGACATCCCGAGCACGGCGACGAGGAGCGCGGGCAACGGGCGGGTGCGGCGCCACAGCAGCGTCAGGACGAGGCCCGCGACCGCGGCCACCGCCCACGGGTACGCGTCGAGCTCGGGACGCAGGACGCCCTCGAGGACGACGGCCGCGGCCGGGAGCCCGACGACGACCGCCTCCTGCCCCCGACGGGTCGGGGGTCGCGGCGGAGCCGCATCGGTCCACGCGGCGCGCAGCTGGGAGGGCACGGCCTGACGCTACGTCAGGCGCGGCGCCAGCAGATCGGTCAGAAGGACGAGCGTGGGCAGGGGTCTGCCAGACTCCTGCGCGTGACGTCGACCCCCACCGCTCCCGCCCGCGGACGCACCGCGGCACGCGTCGCCGTGGTCGCAGCGCTCAGCGCCGCGTGCTGGTTCGCCTGGATGGGCTGGGACACGGAGTACCAGACCGACCCCGGCACGGGAGCCGTCACGGGGCCGTACGAGGCGTGGCAGGTCGTGGGCTGCCTCGTCAGCCTCGTCCTGGTGACCGTCCTGGCGGTGCGCATGCTCGGCAGGTGGCGCACCGTGGTCACCGTCGCCGTGGCGTTCACGGCGGCGTGGTCGCTCACCCAGGCGCCCACCGACTCCTCCGGCCTCTGGGTCGTCGGCGCTCTGCTGGTGCTCGCCGGCACCGCTGCGGGCGCGGGCGTGGTCGCCGTCGTCGCGGCGGCGGTGCGCCGCCGGCGCGGCCGTGCGGCGGGCGTCCAGGCCCCGTAGCCGACGACGTGTCCACGCACGACGAAGGCCCCTGATCAGCCGATCAGGGGCCTTGTCACTGTCGGGGTGGCGGGATTCGAACCCACGACCTCTTCGTCCCGAACGAAGCGCGCTACCAAGCTGCGCCACACCCCGTGGAGCCTGGCAAGGATAGCCGACAGGGTCCCCGGAGACGAAATGCGCTACGGCGACGTGAGCGTCAGGAGCGTCGCCTCCGGGCGGCACGCGAAGCGCACGGGTGCGTACGGGGACGTGCCGAGGCCCGCGGAGACGTGCAGCCACGACGACCCGGCGCCGTCGGCGCGGTCCGGGCGGGCGCCCGGCCAGCCGTGCAGACCCTTGGCGCGGCTCAGGTCGAGGTCGCAGTTGGTGGTCAGCGCGCCGACGAACGGCAGGGCGAGCTGCCCGCCGTGGGTGTGTCCCGCGATCGTCAGGTCGACGCCGTCGGCGTGCATCGCGTCCAGGACGCGCCGGTAGGGGGCGTGCGTGACCCCGACGTGCAGGTCGACGGCGGGGGAGCGCCCGTCCGACGTGCGCACGTCGTCGGGGCCGCCCGCCGGGGGCATCGCGTCGCGCTCGAGGTGCGCGTCGTCCGTGCCGACGAGCGACAGGCGACGACCGTCGACCTCGAGCGCGTCGCGCCGGTTCGACAGGTCGACCCACCCGGCCGACGTCAGCCGCGTGACCAGCTCGCGCCACGGCAGCTCGGTCGGGGGGCGCGGGGGCGTGCTGCGCGCGTCGGGGAGCAGGTAGCGCGCGGGGTTCTTGAACGCCGGGGCGAAGTAGTCGTTGGAGCCCAGCACGAAGGCGCCGGGGAGGCCCAGCAGCGGCTCCAGCGCGTCGAGCAGCGCCGGCATCGCGTCCAGGTGCGCCCAGTTGTCACCCGTGTCGACGACGAGGTGCGGGTCGAGGGTCGCCAGGTCCCGCACCCAGTCGACCTTGCGGCGCTGCCCGGGCGTCAGGTGCAGGTCGGCGACGTGCAGGATCCGCAGGGGCTCCTGCCCCGGCGGCAGCACGGGCACCGTCACCTGGCGCAGGGCGTACCAGCGGACCTCGACGAGCGACGCCCACGCGAGCGCCGCGGCACCGGCCAGCGCGAGGCCGCCGACGGCACGCAGGGCGCTGCCGCCGGCACCGGGCTTGCCGATGCCGGCAGGGGCGTGGGTCATCCGTTGTTGCGGGGAGGCTGTACCTGGCCCCCGCCGTTGTTGTTCCCCGGGCCGACGGGGAAGCCGCCCTGCCCGGGCCCCGGCTGCTGCGGCTGCGGCGGCTGCCCGCTGGACAGCGTCAGCGTGATGCTCGCACCCCGCGTGGCGGAGGTGGCGGACTGCTCCGCCACGGTGCCGGCCGGGTACGGGGACTGCACCTGCGCACCCGAGACGGACACCCGGAACCCGGCGCCCTCGAGTGTCGCGCGGGCGTCCTGCTCGCTGCGACCGAGGACCGACGGCACCCCGACGCGCTCGCCGTTGATCTCGCGGTCGGCCGCGGCGGCGAAGCCGGGGTTCTCCGCGCCGGCGAGGATCTGCTCCATGTACCGCTTCCAGGTGGGTGCGGCGATCGAGGACCCGTACGGGCCCGAGCGGTAGAACGTGCCGTTGATCGTCTGCCGGTTCATCGACCGCATGCCGTCGCTGAAACCGACCCACACCGCGGTGGCACGCAGCGGGGTGTACCCGACGAACCAGTTGTACTCGTTGTCGGACGTCGTCCCGGTCTTGCCGGCAGCCGGGAACGGCGGCGCGCCGACCCTGCTCGCCGTGCCCGTCCACACGTTGCTGAGCGCGTAGTTGAGCGCCGAGGCGTACCGGGCGTCGACCGCACCGGCCTGGCAGTCGGCGGTCGGGACCGGCAGCGCGGTACCGGTCGCGTCGACGACGCTGGTGATGGCGATCGGCTTGCAGTAGGTGCCGTTCGACGCGAACGTCGCGTACGCGTTGGCCATCTGCAGCGGCGACGTCGACTGCGACCCGAGCACGTTGCCGGGCAGCGGGTCGAACGGGACGTCGCCGGCGGGCGTGTTGAGCGTCGGGTCGTTGGCCGCGGGGTTGCCCGCCTTGGTGACGCCCAGGGCGGCGGCGCCGTTCATGATGTTGCAGAGGTCGAGCTGGGTCGCCATGTTGACGAAGGCGGAGTTCACCGAGTTCTTCGTGGCGTCGAGCACGCTCTGCTGGATGGCGCGACCGCCCTCGGAGTTGCCGAACTTGTATGGCGGGCCCGTGAGCCGGCCGACGCACCCGGCGGTGAACTCGTTCATGTTGTACTGCAGCCGCGTGCCGTTCACCGACGACTGCAGCGCGTTGCCCTGCTTGAGCCACTCGAGCAGCGTGAAGACCTTGAACGTCGAGCCGGGGCTGAAGCCGCCGGACCCGCCGTACCGGTAGCTCGTGCTGAAGTTGACGGACGTCTCGCCCGGGTTCTGGACCAGCAGGGCCGAGTAGTTGCGGTTCTGCGCCATCGCGGTGATCTCGCCCGTCCCGGGCTTGACCGACACGATCGCGCTCGCGACGCCCGACGGGTCGTCGATCGGGATGCCGTTCTTGACCTCGGCGTCGGCGACGGCCTGCTCACCGGGCTGGAGCGTCGTGGTGATGGTGAGGCCGCCCTTGTAGAGCAGGTTGAGGCGGGCCTGGGAGGTCTCGCCGAACGCGGGGTCGTTGGCGATGACCTTGGTGACGTAGTCGCAGAAGAACCCGGAACCGGGGACGGTGTCGTTGGCCGACATGCAGCCCTGCCGCAGCGGGGACACGATCAGGGTGGCCTCGACCGGTGTCGCGAGGCCTGCGGCCAGCTCCTCGGCCGTGATGTAGCCGTCGCGGTGCATGTCACCCAGCACCTTGTCGCGGCGCTTCTTGGAGTCCGCGTAGCGCTCGGTGTCCTGCTCGGGCGTCTCGTCCGCCGGGCCGACCGGGTCCCACGCGCTGGGGGACTGCGTGATCCCCGCGATCGTCGCGGCCTCGAGGTAGTTGAGGTCCTTGGCCGACTTGCTGAAGAAGTACCGCGCGGCGGACTCGACGCCGTACACCGACGCGCCGAAGGCCGCGATGTTGAGGTACTTCTCGAGGATCTCCTCCTTGGACATCGTCTTCTCCAGCGTGATGGCGATCTTCGCCTCGCGGAGCTTGCGGGCGATGCCCTCGGGGCCCTTGCTGACCTTGGCCTCGGCGCGCAGGCGCGCCTTCTCCTCGTCGGTCTCGGCACGCTCGGCCGCGTCGAGGAAGACGTTCTTCACGTACTGCTGCGTGAGCGTCGACGCACCCTGCGTGTCACCGGCCGCCTGCGCGACGGCGGCGCGGAGCATGCCCGCGGGGTCCACGCCGGAGTGCTCGTAGAACCGGCGGTCCTCGACCGCGATGACGGCCTGCTGCATGATCGGCGCGATCTCGGCGAGCGGCACGACGATGCGGTTCTGGTCGTAGAACGTCGCCAGCAGCGTCCCGTCGGCTGCGAGGATCTCGGACTTCTCCGGCAGCGGCCGCTGCTCGAGCTCGCTCGGCAGGTCGTCGAACGCGGTCACGGACATCCCCGTGATGCCGTTGGCGACGGCGACGCCGGGCAGCACCAGGCCGGCGGCGAGGACGCCGCCGATCGTGGCGACGAGGCAGAAGGACAGCAGCAGGGCCAGCGCCTGGACGGCGCTGATCCGGCGTCCGCGCGCGCGGGCAGAGGTCGGCATGCCTGCGAGGGTACCGGGGGCACCTGACAGCGCGGGAGCCGCAGGAGGCTTCGTGCCGGTCCTTTACGGGACCTGCACACCGATCGGTACGGCCGTACGGCGGAAAAGACCCGTCCGGGGTCTCGTCAGGACCTCCCTCGTGCCGATACCGTCCAGGCGGCGACACGCAGGGAGCGACACGCGGAGGCAGACGTGACAGGCCAGGGGGCGCAGGGGTACGAGGGGCACTGGACGACGCAGGCGTCGTGCGGTCAGGGCAAGCAGGCGCCCGACGCGCTGTTCGTCGAGGGCGCGGCGCAGCGCGAGGCCCGTGCCGTGTGCCTGGGCTGCCCGGTCCGGCTCGACTGCCTCGCCGACGCCCTGGACAGCCGCGCCGACTTCGGTGTCTGGGGCGGCATGACGGAGCGCGAGCGCCGCGCCCTGCTGCGCCGTCGGCCCGAGGTGGTCTCGTGGCGCGACGAGCTGGGTGGGAGCGAGCCCACGCTGGTCTCGCTCGGCGGGACGGTGTGAGCGCTACCACCGTTAGGGTGGTGCCCATGTCGACCCAGTGGGAGTACGCCACCGTTCCGCTCATCATCCACGCCACCAAGGCGATCCTGGACCAGTGGGGCTCCGACGGCTGGGAGCTGGTGACGGTCATCCAGGGACCCGACGCCGGGCTCGTCGCCTACCTCAAGCGCCCCACGAACGCCTGATGCCGGACGCCGGACCGGGCCGCGTCGCCGCGCGCCTGGCCGAGCTCGGCCTGACGCTGCCCGCGGCCGCCGCCCCCCTGGCGGCGTACGTCCCCGCCGTCCGCAGCGGCGCCCACGTGTGGACGTCCGGGCAGCTGCCGTTCGTCGACGGGGCCCTGCCCGTGACCGGCAAGGTCGGTACGGACGTCGACCAGGCCACCGCGACCGCGCAGGCCCGGACCGCGGCGCTGAACGCGCTGGCGGCCGTGGGGGCGCTGCTCGCCGCCGAGGCGGCCGCGCACGGCGGTGGCCCGGTCGACCCGGCGGCGGCCCTCGACCGGGTGCGGCGCGTCGTCAAGGTCGTCGGCTTCGTCGCGAGCGACCCCGCGTTCACCGCGCAGCCCGCCGTGGTCAACGGCGCGAGCCTGCTCCTGCACGACGTGCTCGGCGACGCCGGTGTGCACGCACGCTCGGCCGTGGGTGTCACGGTGCTGCCGATGGACTCGCCGGTCGAGATCGAGATCGTCGTCGAGACCGACTGACGTCACCCCGGCCGATGCCCCCGGGGCAGGCCGGCGCGCCGCTCAGCGCGCCCGGCGCTCGAGCCGGTCGACGTCCAGCAGCACGACGGCGCGGCCCTCACGCCGCACCCAGCCGCGCGCGGCGAAGTCCGCCAACGCCTTGTTCACGGTCTCGCGCGACGCGCCGACGAGCTGTGCGAGCTCCTCCTGCGTGAGGTCGTGAGCGACGCGGATACCCTCGTCGACCTGCTGGCCGAACCGCGTCGACAGGTCGAGCAGCGCCTTGGCCACGCGGCCCGGCACGTCGGAGAACACGAGGTCGGCGAGCGCCTCGTTGGTGCGGCGCAGGCGCCGCGCGAGCGCCTGGAGGAGGTGCTCGGCAACCGTCGGCTTGTCCGCGAGCCAGGTGATGAGGTCGTGGTGCCCCAGCTCCAGGACGACGGCGTCCGCGACGACCGTGGCCGTCGCGGTCCGCGGGCCCGGGTCGAACAGGGACAGCTCGCCGAACATCTCGCCCGGGCCCAGCACCGCCAGCAGGTTCTCGCGGCCGTCGTTGGACCGCCGTCCCAGCTTGATCTTGCCGTCGCGCACCAGGTAGAGCCGGTCTCCCGGCTCGCCCTCGTGGAACAGCACGTCGCCACGCACCAGGTCGAGCAGCTTCATCGAGGCGATGAGCGCCTCGGACGACTCCTCGTCCATGCCCGCGAACAGCGGCGCCGTCAGCACGATGTCCTCCGCCACGGCGGTCCCTTCCCCTCTTCCCGCGGTCAGCGCGGGCGCGCGTCGTGTCCGGCAGCAGGGCCGGACGCCCGCTGCCAGTCTGCCCCATCGCGGCCGCTGCGCGCGTCGAGGCGCAGCGAAGTCGCTCAGCCCGCCGCGGTGCTCCCCCGCAGGACCGCCGCCGGGTCGTCCGCGAGCCGCTCGACCAGGCGTGACGTGGCGTTCGTCAACGCACCCTCCACACCCTCGGCGTACGCGGCGAGACGCGCGTCGAGGTCCCGGAGCTCGGGCAGCAGACCGAGCTCGTGACCCGAGACGGCGGGGGGCAGCACGTCGCGCAGGTCGCCCGCGCGCGGCACCTGCAGACAGACGTCGAGGGGCAGCGCGAACGCGACCTGCTCGCCCAGGGGGCCGGGCGTGGCCGCGGACGCGACGGCGAGGTCCATCCGTGCGCGCACGACGCGCCGCCACCAGCTGACGCGGTCACGCTCGGCGCGCAGCGCGCGGCGCTCCAGCCGCAGGTCGTGCAGGGGTTCGACGCGAGACGTCATACATGGTGGTTCGGCCCGTTGTGGTCGGCACTTGACCGGCGAACGCCGATCCTCACGGTCCGTTCACCCGCCAGGCGCAACAGGCGCACCGGTCGGGACGCACCGCAAGGGCGGCTAGGCTCGCCCGGTGGACGCCATCGTGCAGGAGACCGCCCTCGCCCGCACGCGTCGAGCCCGCCGGGTCGACCGTGCGCTGGCCGTCCGGTACCCCGACGCCCGCTGCGAGCTGGACTTCCGGACCCCGTTCGAGCTGCTGATCGCGACCGTGCTGTCCGCGCAGACCACCGACGTGCGGGTCAACATGACGACCCCCGAGCTGTTCGCGCGGTGGCCCGACGCCGCGGCGATGGCGACGGCCAACCAGGCCGAGCTGCAGGACGTGCTGCACCCGACGGGGTTCTACCGCGCCAAGGCGCGGGCCGTCGCCGGCATCGGCAACGCGCTCGTCGAGCGCTTCGGCGGCGAGGTGCCGAAGCGCATCGAGGACCTGGTGACGCTGCCCGGTGTGGGGCGCAAGACCGCGAACGTCGTGCTCGGCAACGCGTTCGGCGTGCCGGGGATCACGGTGGACACCCACGTGCACCGGGTCGCGCACCGCCTCGGCTACTCGACGAGCGACGACCCTGCCGTGATCGAGGCCGACCTGGGCGAGCTGCTGGAGCGCCGCGAGTGGACGATGGCGTCGCACCGGCTGATCTTCCACGGCCGGCGGACGTGCTTCGCCCGTCGGCCGGCGTGCGGCGCGTGCCCCGTCGCCGCCCTGTGCCCGTCGTTCGGCATCGGCGAGACGGACCCCGTCCTGGCGGCGGAGATGGTCAAGGACTGACGGCGTCGACCTCGGTCAGCCAGTCGACGAGCAGCTCCCCCACGAGGCCGGGCGCCTGGTCCGTCAGGTAGTGGCCGGCGCCGTGCAGCAGCTCGAACCGGTACGTCCGCGCCACGTGCGCCGTCCCCGGGCGCAGGGCCGCGTCCGACGCGGGCCGGATGCCGTCGCGCAGGCCGTGCACCTGCAGCACGGGCACGGGACGCGCGGCGCGCAGCCGCGCCCGGTAGCGGCTGCCGTCCGGCCGGGGGGTCGACCGGACGAGCCACCGCACCTGCTCGAGCTGGCTGTGCGCCGCGAACGGCACGCGCACGGCGCGTCGGTACGTGTCGACGGCGTCGCGCGCGGGCAGCCCCGGGACGCCGCCCCAGTGCGTGAGCATGCGCTCCACGAGGTCGCCCTGCGTCATCGCGCGCTCCGGCAGGGACGGCAGCTGCGCGAACGCGAGGACGGCCGCGGCCGCCGGGCCGGGCGGGGTGCGCGGCACGGTGACCGCGTCGAGGGGGTGCGGCGCGGCGAGCACGCCGATCGCCCGCACGACGTCCGGGTGGTACGCGGCCGTGGCCCACGCGACGTCGCCGCCGGTGCCCGTGCCCACGACGACCGCGGAGCCCGCGCCCAGCGACCGCACGACGCCCGCCGCGTCGGCCGCGAGCGTCGGCACGTCGTAGCCCTGGGGAGGCTTGTCCGACCCTCCGGTGCCGCGCATGTCCATCGCGGCGACGCGGTACCCGGCGGCGGCGAGCACGGGCAGCTGGTGGCGCCACGCCCACCACAGCTGCGGGACGCCGTGCAGCAGCAGCACGAGCGGCGCGTCCTGGGGGCCAGTCGTCGCGACGTGGAAGCGTGCGCCGTTGGCGGTCACGAAGCGGTGCTGCCAGGGCCCCTCGATCAGGAGCGCCGCGGAGTCGACGGGGGTCATCGGGTGCAACCTACCCGGTCGCCCCCGGCTCGTGGTCCGGCTGGTGGTCGGACGCCGTCCCGCCCGGCGCCGGCACGGCCGTGTCCTGGACCACCGGGGGCGACTGCGGGTCGACCGCGCTCCGCTCGGCGCGGTCGGTGGCGTCGGGCTCCGTGGTGCCGCCCGCGCGTGCGGCGTGCAGGCGTCCGCGCCACGCGAGCACGGCGCCGCCGCCCAGCGCGGCGAGCAGGGACGCCGCGAGCACCCCGACGACGACGTGGTCGTCGAGCACGGTCCCCGTCCCGAAGGCGAGTGACCCGACCAGCAGGGACACCGTGAAGCCGATGCCCGCGAGCATGCCCACGCCGATCACGTCCCACCAGCCCAGGCCGGGCGCGAGCCGTGCACGCGTGAACCGGGCCACCAGGAACGTCGCCAGCGTGATGCCCAGCGGCTTGCCGAGCACGAGGCCGAGGATGACGCCGAGGCCCACCGGCTCGGTGAACGTCGCGCCGATCGTCGCGACCTGGACCGTGACGCCGGCCGCGAACAGCGCGAAGACCGGCACGGCGAAGCCAGCGGACACTGGCCGCCAGAGGTGCTCGTACCGCTCCGCGAGCGAGTGGTCCGCGTCGTCGACCGACGCGGACCCGGGCACGGCCGACCCCGGCAGCGCGGGCACCGCGAACCCGAGCAGCACGCCGGCGATCGTCGCGTGCACGCCCGACGCGTGCAGCAGCGCCCACGAGGCGAGCGCGAGCGGGACGAGCAGGAACGGCGAGCGCACGCCGCGGCGCAGGGCGAGCCCGAAGACGGCGATGCACACGAACGAGCCGAGCATCAGGCCGATCGTCACCGTGTCGGTGTAGCCGATCGCGATGATCGCGATGGCGAGGAGGTCGTCGACGACGGCCAGCGTCAGCAGGAAGGCGCGCAGCGCGACGGGCACACCGCGCCCGACGATCGCGAGGACCCCCACCGCGAACGCGATGTCGGTCGCGGTCGGCACCGCCCAGCCCTGCGGTGCGCCGCCGGCCATCGTGGTGTTGAGCAGGAGGTAGATCCCCGCAGGGACGACCATGCCGCCGATCGCCGCGGCCGCCGGCAGTGCCGCCGTGGCCAGGTGACGCAGCTCACCGACGACGATCTCGCGCTTGAGCTCGAGCCCGACGACGAAGAAGAAGATCGCGAGCAGGAAGTCGGAGGCCCAGTGGGCGAGGTCGAGGTCCAGGTGCAGCGCGGCCGGGCCGACGACCGTCCCGCTGACGGCGGCGTACGAGTCGGGCGCGACGTTGGCCCACAGGAGCGCCGCGACCGCACCGGCGAGGAGCAGCAGCCCGCCGGTGCGCTCGTCGCGCAGCGTGTCGGCGAGGTTGCGCTCGCCGCCGGGGGTCAGGGCGGAGAACAGCGTCCGCGCGGGGCGCTCCGGGGCGGCAGGTGCGGGGGAGGGCGGTGGTGTGGGCACAGGTGTACCTCTCGCAGGGTGGCTCGACACGGGGTCGTGGGATTCGGGGTCGCTCGACTCGTTGCCGACCAGACTTCCCGGCGCACCAGGAGCCCATGCTACCGACCGGCACGTGCCCCCCGCCCGGTGACCCACGGTCGCGCGCGTCCAGGCGTGCGGGTGTCGCCTCAGGCGCCCGCGGGCTCCGGGACGTCCGTGCGGTCGTCCGTCTGACGACGCTCCTTGGGCGGGTCGAACCGGTAGCCGACGTTGCGCACGGTGCCGATGAGCTGCTCGTGCTCGGGGCCGAGCTTGGCGCGCAGACGTCGCACGTGCACGTCGACCGTCCGCGTGCCTCCGTAGTAGTCGTAGCCCCAGACCTCCTGCAGCAGCTGGGCGCGTGTGAACACGCGGCCCGGGTGCTGCACGAGGTACTTGAGGAGCTCGAACTCCTTGTACGTCAGGTCCAGGGGCCGGCCGCGCAGCCGCGCGGTGTACCCGCCGGCGTCGATCGTCAGCTCACCCGACGAGATCTCCTGCGGCGCGTTGTCGTACGACGAGGACGCGGCGTGCTCCATGACGAGGCGGAAGCGTGTCTCGACCTCGGCAGGTGTCGCGTGCTCGAGGATGATGTCGTTCGCGCCCCACTCCGCGGTGACGACGGTGAGGCCGCCCTCGGTGAGGACCAGGACCAGCGGCACCGTCAGTCCGGTGGCGCGCAGCAGCCTGCAGGTCGTCCGTGCGGTGACGAGGTCACGGCGCGCGTCGAGCACGACGATGTCCGCGTCCGGGGCGTCCACGAGTGCAGACGGTTCGACGGGAAGCACCCGCACGCGGTGGGACAGGAGCCCCAGCGCGGGCAGCACCTGTGCCGAACCTCCGGACGCAGGCGTGAGCAGCAGCAGATCCGCCACCTGATCACCTCCTGGCTGCGAGTGGGCACACGCTACCGCGTGGTAGGCCCCGGGTGTGCCGGGGGCTCGCGGACTGCACCCGTCCGGTGGTCCGGCAGGGGGGAGCCGCCTCGTCTGCGAGAATCGCCCGCGTGCTCCACGACGACGTCCAGCCCCGCCTGCGCCCCGACCGGTCGCGGCGGCGACGGCTCGTCGGCCGACGAGGTCCGCGATGAGCGTCGAGACGCGCTCCGTCCTCACCGCCGTCCTCGCCGCCGTCGTCGCGGTCGCGGGCTACCTCGGTGTGCTGCCGCTCGCCGGCGTCAGCGGCGCGTTGGTGCTGGTGCTGACGGTCGGGTGGCCCGCGCTGGCCGCACTGCCGTTCCGGCCCGGTGCGGGCGCGGTCGTCGCGCTCGGCGGGCTCGGGTCCGTCGCGGCCGTGACGTTCACGGCCGAGCAGCCGTACCTGCAGCACATGGCCCTCGTGCTCGCCGGCGCCGTCGTGCTGGCGTTCGTCAACGAGCTGCTGCGCCGCGACGGCCGGCTGCGCATGGTCGAGTCGGTGTCCGGCACCGTCGCGGGCACCGTGCTGGCGTCGTGCGTCACCGGGTGGGTGGCGACGGCGCGGCTCGAGGGCGGCCGCGAGCTGGTCGTCGCAGGCGCGGTGGCGCTCGCCCTGGGGTCGGCCGCCGTCGCGCTGCGCGGCAGGACCTGGCTCGTTTACGTGATCACCGTCGCGGCCGCCACGGGCGGCGGGACGCTGGTCGGGTGGGTCCTGCCGTCCGTGGAGCTGCTCGCGGGCACCGTGCTGGGCGTGGGGGTCGGGGTGCTCGTCGTCGCGATGCACGCGCTGTTCGACCGGTTCCCCGCGCTGCGGCACCGCATCCCGTCGCTCGCGGTGACGGTGCTGCCGGTGACGGTCAGCGGGCTGCTGGTGTACGTCGCGGGGCGCGTCCTCGCCGCCTGACGCTCGTCCGACGCCCGACCGACGACCGCGTCACACCCCGGGCCGCGCCCTCCCGGGACGATTCCGCGCCGCTGCGTCGTTAGGATCGGTGCATGACTGCGCTCGAGGGCTTCTTCATCGGTCTGCTCGTGCTGGCCACCCTGACGATCGGGTGGTTCGCGTGCTTCGTCGCCTACCGCCTGTACAAGGGGCAGCGCTGACGGCTCGGCGCTGACCTGCGCCCCGTGGGCGACCCACCGGTCGTCCCCGTCCGTGAGCGTCGGCACGTCGCCGACGCGCGCCCGAGCCGAGGAGGCTACGTGCCGTTCGTGCTGCCCGAGGGGCTCGCACCCGAGGTCTACCCGCTCGCCTGGCTCGTCGGACGCTGGCGCGGCGAGGGCGTCGTCGGGTACCCCGGCATCGAGGAGCGCGCCTTCACGCAGGACCTCGAGGTCACCCACGACGGCGGCCCGTACCTGGCCTATCGCACCACGATCCGGCTCGTCGTCGCGCCGGACGACGTCGCGGCGATCGACCCCGACGCCCTCGTCGCCGTCGACCCCGACTCCCCGCCCGCGACCCTGCCGGACCCGACCGCCGACCCGGTGTGGTCCACGGAGTCCGGGTACTGGCGCGTGCCGCCGGAGCGCCCCGCCGACCTCTCACCGGACCAGCACCCGGTCGAGCTGCTGCTCGCCGACCCGTCCGGCCACGTCGCCGTGTACGTCGGCATGGTCGGCAACGGCCGCATCGACCTGGCGTCGGACCTGGTCGCGCACACCGCGACGGGCGCCGAGGTCAACGCCGGCCGGCGCCTGTACGGCCTGGTCGAGGGCGACCTGATGTGGGCGCACGACCTGGCCGCCTTCGGCCACCCGATGCAGTCGTACGCGTCGGGTCGTCTCGTCCGGGTGGAGGACTGACATGGTGGACGACCTGCAGGACGGCACGACGGGTGGCGTGGCCGCGGCCCCCGCACCGCGGCACCGCAGCCCCCTGCTCGCGCGGCGCGGCGCGGTCGCCGCGGCCGGCGCAGACGCGGGCGTCGCGTGGCACTACGGCGACCCGACGGCCGAGCAGCGGGCCCTGACCCGCGGCGGCGCGGTCGTCGACCAGTCGCACGTCGGCGTCGTCACCGTCACCGGGCCCGACCGCCTCACCTGGTTGCACTCGCTGACGTCGCAGGACGTCGCCGCGCTGCCCCCGCGCACGTCCACCGAGCTGCTCGTGCTCGACCCGCACGGCCACGTCGAGCACGCCGCGGGCGTCGTGGACGACGGCACGACGACCTGGCTGCTCACCGAGACCGCACCGGCCCTGGCCGCGTGGCTCGACCGCATGCGGTTCATGCTGCGCGTCGAGGTCGCGGACGTCACCGACGCGTGGGCGGCGCTCGCCGAGCCCGTCGACGCCGAGGGCGCCGACGGCGAACCCGTCACCTGGCGCGACCCGTGGCCGCGCACCGCACCCGGCGGCACCCGGTACGGACCCGACGACGACGCCCACCCCGGGGTCGACCGCCGCTGGCGCCTCGTGCTGGTGCCGCGCGACCGGCTGGTCGAGGAGGTGCGGGCGCGCGAGGCCACCGGCTGGCCGCTCGCCGGCACGTGGGCGTCGGAGGCGCTGCGCATCGAGGCGTGGCGGCCGCGCACGTCGCACGAGGTCGACGACCGGACGATCCCGCACGAGCTCGACTGGCTGCGCACCTCGGTGCACCTGGCCAAGGGCTGCTACCGGGGGCAGGAGACCGTGGCGCGGGTGCACAACCTCGGCAAGCCGCCGCGCCGGCTCGTCCTGCTGCACCTCGACGGGTCGGGCCACCTGGTGCCGGAGGTCGGGGCGGCCGTGCGGCTGCCGTCCGCCGCCGCACCGACCGCCGGCGGTGCCGAGGCGGCCGAGCAGGGTCGGCAGGTGGGGCACGTGACGTCGGTCGCGCGCCACCACGAGCTGGGTCCCGTCGCGCTGGCCGTCGTCAAGAGGTCCGTCCCCGAGGACGCCGTGCTGCTCGTCGACAGCGACGGCGGTGCGATCTCGGCCGGCCAGGAGGTCGTGGTGCGGGGCGAGGGCGTGTCGGCGGACCGTCCCGCCGCGCGCGGGCCGCTGACCCGCGGCCTCGGCCAGCACCCGATGCTCGGCTCGTGACGGCCCGGGCGTAGGGCGTGAGCGCGCCGACCGCCCTGCCGTCGTTCGCGGCGCTGCGCCTGCAGGTCGGGTCCCGCGTCCGGGCGGGGTGGGCGCGCGTGCGCGCGTCGTGGGGGCTGATCCTGCAGGCGTCCGCGGCCGCGGGCATCGCGTACGGCATCAGCCTGCACGTCTTCGGGCACGAGATGCCGTTCTTCGCGCCCGTCGCCGCGTGGGTCGCGCTGGGCTTCGGGCGCGACCGCTCCGTGCGGCGCGTCGCCGAGCTGGCCGGCGGGGTCGCGATCGGCGTCGCCGCGGGGGACCTCGTCGTGCACGTCATCGGGTCCGGGCTGTGGCAGCTCGCGCTCGTCCTGGCGGTGTCCGCGCTGATCGGCCGGTTCCTGGACCGCGGCGCGCTGCTCACCACGCAGGCCGGCGTGCAGGCGATCGTCATCGTCGGGCTGCCGCAGATCGGCGGGGGGCCGGTGGGGCGGTGGGTCGACGCGGTCGTCGGGGGTCTCGTCGCGCTCGCGTTCGCGCTGCTCACACCCACCGACCCGCGCCGGCACCCGCGCACCCTCGCGCGGGCCGCGGTGGAGGAGCTCGCCGGGGTGCTCGACGCCCTGGCGCGCGGGCTGCGGACCCGGTCCGTCGAGGACGTCGAGGCCGCGCTCCTGACGGGACGGGCGTCGCAGCCCGCGCTCGACGAGTGGCGCGAGTCGGCACGGTCGGCCGCCGAGCTGGTGCGTCTGGCGCCCGCGCACCGGCGGCACCGCGGCGAGCTGGACCGGCTCGTCGTGGAGTCGGTGCTGCTCGACCGCGCGATGCGCAACGCGCGCGTGCTGGCGCGCCGCTCGGTCGCGGCCGTCGACGAGGGGCACGTCGCGCCCGGGCTGCCCCGACTGGCCGACGTGGTCGGCGAGGTAGGACGGGGGACCGACGACCTCGCGCTCGCCCTCGGCTCCGGCCGTGACCCGCACCCGGCACGCGTGCGGCTGCTCGAGGTCGCCGCGACCCTCGACCCGCACACGCTCGCGCCCGCCGACTGGCAGACCCAGTCGCTGGCGCTGCTGCTGCGCTCGCTCGTCGTCGACCTCCTGGAGGCCGCCGGCTGCGACCCCGGCGCCGCCCGCACCGCCCTCCCGGAGCTCTGACGCGCGCCGCCCCCGCCGCCGCCCCACCCCCGCCGACCGGAACCTGGGTCCCGTTCGGGTGGCCGATGCGGTGAGTGGGGTTCCACTCGCCGCCGACGCCTGTGACCTTCGGCACTAGAACTGCGGGGCCAATCGGATCAGCAGACCGACGGCGACGACCTGGCCCAGACCGCCGCCATCACGACAGTCGCCCGCGTCACACCGGCGGCACCTTCCGCCTCGTCGACCGACTCCTCACTCAGATCAATCGCATCCGCGATATCAACCACGTCAGCGCCGTCAGCCCGAGGTCGTCGAAGCCGCCCGCGAAGCACTCCTCATCGGCCACTGACTCCGAGCGGCTCGCACGCCTGTCTTCGCTGGCTACGAGCAGATCTGCAGGAAGTCGGTCGCACCCTCTCGCAGCCGAAACTCCTCGCGGTGGCCGACGTCATCCGTGAACACGGCGGAGTCGTCCACAATCACGAGCTGTCCGCTCTGGAACGGGTTACCCCACCCGGGCGGCGGATTCCCGTTGCCGTCCGTCAGAGGACCGTCGACACGCTCGAAGAAGCGCTCGTCATCGGTGTTGAGCTCGTGCACACCGCAGTGGGTGAGGAGCTCGAAAGGAACCGCTGGGGAGGCTTCAGCCGCAAGCGACGCTGAGTCGTTCACGCCACCGCAGCCTGCGAGCAGCCAGACGAACGCGCACCACGGGACGATCGCCTGACGCCGCACTTCGCCTCCTCGTCGAACCGTGAGCGCTCAGCCGCTTTCCCGGCGTGGCCCACTGAGTATCTGTCTCCGCCGTCGCCGATCTTGCGCTGGAGCGCCAGACGCTACCGACCTGCCGTCCCGCCAGATAGCTCTGCTAGGACTCCGCCAGTTGGTGCTGACGGTCACAGCTGACGTCCCCGCCGCCCCCACCCCCGCCGACCGGAACCTGGGTCACTTTCCGGTGCCCGATGCGGTGAGTGGGGTTCCGGTCGCGGTGTGGTGTGGCGGGTGCGGGGTGGCGGGCCGGTAGCGTCGGGCCATGGAGGTCGCGGTCAGCGCCTTGCGCGCGGAGCTCAGGCAGTGGATCGAGACGGCACGCGCGGGGCAGGACGTCGTCGTCACCGAGCGCGGCGTCCCCGTCGCGCGGCTCGTCGGCATCGGGTCGGCAGACCTCGTCGCGCAGCTCGAGCGCGACGGCCTGCTGACGCCCGCCGCCGCGGAACGTCCGGCCGCCGAGCCCGATCGCGCCGCTCACCCGGCGCGGTCCGTGTCCGGCCTGGTCCGTCGGCTGCGCCGCTGAGCCGATGGCCCTCGCGTACCTCGACACCAGCGCGCTGGTGAAGCTGTGCGTCGCCGAGCCCGGCACGGACCTCGTCGCGGCCGTCTGGGACGGCGCCGACCTGGTCGCGACGTCCCGGCTCGCGGACGCCGAGGTCCGCTCGGTGCTCGCGTCGGGGCATCGCGCGGGCCTGCTCGACGACGACGACACGCGCACCGCGTCCGCCGCGTGGCACCGGCTGCGACCCGGGCTGCGGCTCGTCGAGACGTCGTCGGCGGTGCTCGACGAGGCCGCGCGGCTCGTCGACGTGCACGCCCTGCGTGCCGCGGACGCGGTGCACCTCGCCTCCGCGCTGACCCTGCGGTCGGACGACCTGCTCGTCCTCGTCTGGGACGAGCACCTCGCGGCGGCGGCGCGCGCCGAGGGGCTGACGGTCCTGCCGCGCGGGTGAGCAGGACGCGCGGACCCGGCCGGTGCCTGCGGCGTCTCGTAGGCTCTGGCGCGTGAGCATCATCGGGTGGACGCAGGTCGTCCTGTTCCTCGTCTTCTACGTCGCGATCTTCGCGCTGGCCGCGTGGGCCCTCGTCGACTGTCTGCGCAGGCCCGCCGCGGCCTTCACGACCGCCGGCAAGCGCACGCGCACGTTCTGGACGTGGGTGCTGGTCGTCGCCACCGTCGTCGCGTTCATCTCGATCCCGCCGCCCCTGGGGCTGCCGCTGGACTTCCCCAGCTTCCTCGCGCTGGTCAGCGCGGCCGCGGCGATCGTCTACCTCGTCGACGTGCGCCCGGCCGTCGCGCCGTACTCGCGCCGCCGCGGCGGCGGTCCCACGCGGGGCGGGTGGTGAGCGCGCCCGACGTCGCCACCGGGGCGGTGCCCCTGGCGCTCGTGCACCGCGGCGGGCTCGTGGAGTCGGTGCACCTGGGGCACGTGGTCGTGCTCGCGCCCGACGGGTCGGTGCGCCACGCGTTCGGGGACCCGGACGTCGTGATCTGGCCGCGGTCCTCCCTCAAGCCCCTGCAGGCCGTCGCGATGCTGCGGCACGGGCTCGACGTGGCCGGCGCGGACCTCGCGCTCGTCTGCGCGAGCCACTCGGGCGAGGACGGGCACCTCGACGTCGTGCGCGGCCTGCTCGCGGGCGCCGGGCTCACCGAGGCCGACCTGCAGAACACCCCCGACTGGCCGCTGGCCCCCGACGCCGCGTGGGAGCGGCGCGCGCAGGGCCACGGGGCCGCCCCGCTCACGCAGAACTGCTCCGGCAAGCACGCCGGCATGCTCGCGACGTGCCGCGCCGCCGGCTGGGCGACGGGCACGTACCTGGACCCGGCGCACCCGCTGCAGCGGGCCGTCGTCGCGGCGACGGCCGAGCTCACGGGTGCGCCCGTCGAGCACGTCACCGTCGACGGCTGCGGTGCGCCCCTGCTGTCGACGACGCTCAGCGGGCTCGCGCGGGCGTTCGGGACCGTGGCCGCTGCGGCCGCCGCCGGGCAGGACGGGTCCGCACCGGCGCGCGTCGGGCGGGCCATGGCAGCCCACCCGTGGCACGTCGGCGGCAGCGGCCGCGACGTCACCGCGTTCATGTCGGCCGTGCCGGGTCTCGTCGCCAAGGACGGCGCCGACGGGGTCTACGCCGCCGGGCTCGCGGACGGCGGCGCGGTCGCGCTCAAGGTGCTCGACGGGTCGGGCCGCCCGCGCGCCGCCGTGCTGGCGGCCGCTCTCGCGCTCGCGGGCGTCGACCCCGCGCTCGTCGCGGACGTCGGTCGGACTCCCGTGCTGGGGCACGGGCAGCCGGTGGGTGCGGTCCGCGCGACGTTCGGGCCGCACGCGTGACGGGGCGGACGCGCGCGTGAGGGCGGTCGTGCAGCGCGTGACGCGCGCGGCCGTGCGCGTCGACGGCGAGGTCGTGGGCGCGATCGACCGTCCCGGGCTGCTCGCCCTCGTCGGCGTGACCCCCGGCGACGGTCCCGCCCAGGTCGAGGTCGTCGCCCGCAAGATCGCCGAGCTGCGGATCCTGCGGGACGAGCGCTCGGCCGTCGAGGTCGGGGCGCCGGTGCTCGTCGTCAGCCAGTTCACGCTGTACGCCGACGTGCGCAAGGGCAGGCGCCCCACGTGGAACGCGGCGGCGCCCGGCGCGGTCGCGGAGCCGCTCGTCGACGCCGTCGTCGCGGCGTTGCGCGGACGCGGGCTCGAGGTCGCGACGGGGCGGTTCGGGGCCGACATGGCCGTCGAGCTCGTCAACGACGGCCCGGTGACGATCCTCGTGGAGTCGGTGCCGACGGTCTGAGCGGCCGGACGCCGGGGGCACGGCGGAGGCCCCTCGGAGCAGGGCGTCCGAGGGGCCTCCGGTGACCATGGGTCATGGGTCACCGGTGACCCGGTGACCGACGCCGCCGTTGACGACGCGGCTCCGCCCCGGCACCCGGTGGGCCGGCGAACCGGTCCGCCGCGAGCGGGACGACCATGATCGACCTGCCGGTGCCGGTGCGAGCCCTGCAGCGTCATCCACAGGTCAGCGGGTCGCCCCGCCGAGGGGTCGCGCGTTCTCCGGTCGGTCCGTCCCCGGCGATCGTCCGTCGCCGCGGTCCTGCCCCCTGGGGAGCGTTCCCGCTGGTGGTGCGATCGATCAGGGCCGATCACCCAGTTCTAGCCCTGTCACCCGGGGGTCACAAGGGGGTCGGGGGTGCCGGTTTCGTCCACCGGTCCGTCCACAGCGTCGTCCACAGGCCGACCTGCGAACCCACCCGCCAGACACAGGCCTGTGGACCGGATGTGTGGACACACGGACCGCAATCACCCGTCCGGGTGGCCCCGGTCGGCGAGGTGGCGACCGCTCGGAGGACAGCGTCCGAGGGGCGGGACCCACCCGGCGCCACGCCCCCCCGCGAGACCGAGAAATCCCGCACCGGTGAGCCCGGTTCCCTCGGTCTCGCGAGACCGAGGGGTCCCGTGCCGGTGAGCCCGGTTTCTTCGGTCTCGCGAGACCGAGAAATCCCGCACCGGTGAGCCCGGTTCCGTCGGTCTCGCGAGACCGAGGGGTCCCGTGCCGGTGGGCCCGGTTCGTTCGGTCTCGCGAGACCGAGGGATCTCGCTAGCGTGGGGGGATGGTCGAGACGAGCCTGCCGCACCTGCCCGACGACGCGTTGACCCGCGTGCTGTGCGTCGTCGCGCACCCCGACGACCTCGAGTACGGCACGTCCGCGGCGGTCGCGGCGTGGACCGCGCGCGGCATCGAGGTCGCGTACCTGCTGCTGACGCGCGGGGAGGCGGGCATGGACGGCGTCGAGCCGGCGCGCGCCGCGGAGCTGCGCGTGCGCGAGCAGGTCGCCGGGTCGCTCGCGGTCGGCGTCACGCAGGTCGACTTCCTGGAGCACCCGGACGGTGTGCTCGTCTACGGCCTGGACCTGCGCCACGACATCGCCGCCGCGATCCGGCGCTTCCGCCCGGACGCGGTCCTCACCACGTCCTGGGCGGAGGTGCTGCCGTACGGCCTCAACCAGGCGGACCACCGCGCGGCGGGGCTCGCCGCCGTCGACGCGGTGCGCGACGCCGGCAACCGCTGGGTGTTCACCGACCTGCTCGACGCGGGCCTCGAACCGTGCTCGGTGCGCTGGGTGCTCGTGGCGCAGGATCCGCACCCGACGCACGCCGTCGACGTCTCGGGTGCGCCGCTGCAGCGCGCGATCGCGTCGCTCGAGGCGCACCGCGAGTACCTCGCGCTGCTGCCGTGGCACCCCGCCCCCGCCGACCTGATCCCCGCGGTCACCCGCGCGCAGGGACGGGCGCTGGGCGTCGAGCACGCGGTCGCGCTGCGGGCGATCGACCTGCAGGCGCCGCCGCCGGCGCTCGACGGGACGGACTGACCCGTCAGGCCGCGGTGGCGTTGAGCGCCGTGAGCTCGTCGGGAGTGAGCTGCAGGTCCGCCGCGAGCACGGAGTCCTGGATCGACGCAGGTCGCGAGGCCCCCGGGATCGGGACGACGACGTCGGCCTGAGCGAGCTCCCACGCGAGCGCGACCTGCTGCGGGCTGACCCCGTGGGCGTCGGCGACCTGCGCGAACGCGTCGAAGTGCGACCCGAGGTCGCCGGCCTTCGCGATGCCGCCCAGCGGGCTCCACGGCAGGAACGCGATGCCGAGCTCGGCGCACAGGTCGAGCTCGGGCTGCGAGGAGCGGAACGCGGGGGAGTACTGGTTCTGCACCGCGGCCAGTCGCCCGCCCAGCAGGTCGTTCGCGAGCCGGATCTGGTCGGGGTCCGCGTTGGAGATGGCGGCGAGCCGGATCAGCCCGGAGTCGAGCAGCTCGACGATCGCGCCGACGGACTCGGCGTACGGCACCTGCGGGTCGGGACGGTGGAAGTGGTAGAGGCCGATCTGCTCGACGCCGAGCCGACGCGCGGACTCCCGCGCCGCGGCGTGCAGGTGCTCGGGGGACCCGTCGAGCGTCCACGACCCGTCACCGGGGCGCAGGTGCCCGCCCTTGGTCGACAGGACGACGCGCGACGTGTCGCCGCCCCACGAGCGCAGCGCCTCGGCGATGAGCTCCTCGTTGTGGCCGACCTCGTCCGCGTGCAGGTGGTACGCGTCGGCGGTGTCGACCAGGGTGACTCCCGCGTCCAGTGCGGCGTGGATCGTGGCGATCGAGCGGTCCCGGTCGGGGCGGCCCTCGATGCTCATGGGCATGCCGCCCAGGCCGATCGCGCTGACGGGGACGTCCTTGAGGAAGCGTGTGTGCATGTCCCCATGACACCTCGCGGTGCGCACGCCCGCACCTTCAGAACGTGACGACGACCTTGCCGCGCACGCCACCGGTGTCGAGCAGCGCGAAGGCCTCCTCCCCGCGCTCGAACGGCACGGTCGCCCCGACGAGCGGACGCAGGGTCCCGGCGGCGACGGCGCCCAGCAGCTCGGTGACGTCGGCGGGCCGGGACGACGCCGCGAGCGGGCGCAGCCGCTGCGGGACGACCAGGGAGAGCACGGGCGCCCCGACGAGCCGCCCGAGCACCCCGAAGGGTCCGGGCGCGTGCCCGGAGGCCAGGACGACCGTGCCGCCCGGGACGACGGCGCGCCGCAGCTCACCCAGCGTGCGCCCGCCGCCGACCTCGATCGCGGCGGCGTACGTGCCGACGCCCAGGGGTGTGCCGCGGTCGAGCGGCTCGGCCCCGAGGCCCACGACGGTGGCTGCGGTCTCGGGACGGCACTCGCCGACCACGTCGGCGCCCGCCGCGCGCAGCAGCTGCACGACGAACGAGCCGACACCCCCCGCGGCGCCCGTGACCAGGACGCGGTCCCCGGCGCGGACGCCCGCCTTGCGGACCGCCTGCAGCGCGGTGACCCCGGCGAGCGGCACGGTCGCGGCGTCCGTCCACGACACGTCATCGGGGACGCGCGCGAGGCGGTCGGCGCGTGCGGGCACCAGGCGGGCCAGCGCGCCGGGGATCTCGGCGGCGACGCGGTCACCGACCTCCCACGCGGTGACGTCGGGTCCGACGACGGCCACGACGCCGGCCAGGTCGCGCCCGCGCACCGCCTCCCGGGGTCGTCCGACCCCGAACGCCAGGCGGGCGACCCGCGGCTCGCCGTGCGCGATCAGGAGGTCCGCGGCGTTCAGCGACACGGCGGCGGTGCGGACCAGGACCTCGCCCCGGCGCAGCGCGCGCACGGGGACGGTGTCGTGCCGCACGACCCGCTGCACCGGGCCGTACGCGGTCGTGACGAGGGCGTCGGTGGTGGTCGGTGCCGCGGTGGTGGTCACTCGACGCTCCTCAGCAGCTTCTCGACGCCGACGACGCGGGTGTGCAGCTCGGCGAGGTCGGCGGCGGCGCGCTGCTGCGCGTCGCGCGTCCCGGTGGCGAGCTCCTCGTAGCGCGTCACGAGGCGGCGGATCTCCTCGCTGCGCTCGGTGTCGATGTCGAGGCGGCGCGACTCGTTGCGGGTCGCGACGACGATGACTGCGACGAACGTGGCGATCGCCAGCACGCCGAGGATGAGGATCACGGTGGGCCAGTCCATCAGGCGTCCTCCGGTGGGGTGAGGGTGGCCGCGGCGTCCGCCACGAGCCGGGGGGTGAGGTGCAGGTCGAGCTCGGTGAGCTCGACGTAGCGCAGCGCCTTGCCGTCGTCGGAGATCTCGTGGCTGCCGGTGATGATCCCGGCAGCCTCGAGACGCTGCAGGTGCATGTGCAGGAGCGGGCGGCTGATGCCGAGCTCCCGCGCCAGGTGGCTGACGTAGTCGCGGCCCTGGGCGAGCTGCGCGACGATCCGCAGCCGCACCGGGTGCGCGAGCGCCGCGAGCACCGCGACGAGGTGGTCGCCGTCGCTCTGCTGTGTCATCTGGCCTCTACATCTGTCAGCGTTACACCTGTCAGCGTTTGCTTACGTGTCAAAGCTACACCTGTGCCTTGAGGTCGACAAGGGGTCGCCGGGGGCTCGTTCAGGACAGGTGCAGCAGCGCGCGCAACGTGCGGACGACGCCGTTCTCGGCGTTCGACGGCGCCACGAACCGCGCGCCCGCCCGCACGTCCGGGTGCGCGTTGTCCATCGCGAAGGACCAGTGGGCCGCCGCGAGCATGCCGACGTCGTTGAGGTAGTCGCCGAACGCGACCGTCTGCTCCGGCGTGACACCCAGCGCCCGCTGCACCTCGCGCAGCGCGTGCCCCTTGTCGGCCGTCGGGCTCATGACGTCCACCCAGTGCGCGCCGCTGACCAGGACCGACGCGACGTCACCGAAGCCCGCCAGCGCCGGGCCGGCCCCCGTGGCCGCGGGACCGAAGTCGTAGACCGCGACCTTGAGGACGACGTCGTCGACGACGTCGAGGTCCGGCACCCGCTCCAGCAGCGCGTAGTACGGCTCGCACTGCGCCAGGAAGGCCGCGTCCGTGCGCTCGACGTACGCGCTGCGCAGGCCGCACAGCACGACCCCCAGGTCCGCGCCGCCCGCCGCGAGGCGCCGCACCTCGCGCACGACGTCCCGCGCGACGTCCGCGTCGAGCCCGTCGACCGTCGGCGCCCCACCGCCGCGCACGACGAGAGCACCGTTCTCCGCGATGTACACGAGGTCGTCGCGGCCGAACTCCCGGCGCAGCGTCGCGTACTGCCGCCCGCTCGCCGGGCACACCGCGATGCCGCGCGCGACGAGCGTGTCGAGCAGCGGCCAGAACGACGGGTCGACGCGTTTGGCGTCGTCCAGCAGCGATCCGTCCATGTCGACGGCGACGAGCCGCACGTCGGGGACGACGTCGACGCGGGGCAGGTCGGGCAGGTCGGTCACGGGTCCGATCCTCGCACCCGGGACCCGCGCACCCGCGACCCGCGCACCCAGGACCCGCGCACCCGGGACCCCCGCACCCGACGGCTCACCAGTTGCGCCCGCCGCCGCCCCCGCCGGTCCCGGGCTCGGTGCCGCCGCCGGGCGCCGAGCCGGACCCCTCGCCCGGACCCGGGGACTCCTGCCCCGCCCCGCCCCCGCCCTGACCGTTACGCTCGGCGAGCTGCGCCTGGCGCTCGGCCTCGGCCTCGGCCGGGTCCTGCGTCTCCTGCTCGCCGTCGCCGAGCGTCGGGGTGCCCTCCAGGGTGCCGTCCGCCGCGGCCTGCGCGAGGCGCTCGACCTCGGCGGCCGTCTCGAGCAGGTCCTGCATGCGCTCCTCGGCAGCCGTCTGCGGGTCGGTGCCGCCGGCACCGCCCTCCTGCTGCTCCTCGTCCTGCTCCTCGCCCTGCTCGCCCTCGCTGCCCTCGCCGCCGCCCTGCTCCTCGTCCTCGCCCTGCTCGCCCTGCTCCTCGTCCTCGCCCCCGCCGCCGCCTGCCGACGGGGGAGGCGTGCACGCCGGGTCCGCCAGCGCCTCGGCAGCGAGCGCCGCGTCGTCCGCGGCCAAGCGGAACAGGTAGCCCGCGTACCGCAGCTCGTCGGCCACGTCGGCGACCACGGGCGCATCGGCACCCTCGTACGGTGGCTCGAGGACCTGCGCGTCGTACGGCTCGCCGGCCTCCTGCGCGGCGAACGCCTCGGCGAGGGCCTGCGTCTCGGCCAGCTGCTCCTCGGCGTTCGCCCGTGCGTCCTTCTCGTGGGCCTGCAGCGCGAGGGCGCGGTTGGTCTGGACGTCGCAGCGGTGCGCGAGGGGCACGGTCGCCAGGGCCTCGTCGAGGTACTGGACCGCCCGGGTGTACCGCTCCGCGCGGTAGTAGGCCGTCCCGGTGTTGAACGCGCCCTTCCAGCCCTCGACGACGGCCCAGCCGTCGACGCGCTCGAACGCCTCGCCGGCCTCCCAGGGATCGCCCTCGTCGTACGCCTCCCGCGCCTCGCGGTACCCGGGGCCGACCGCCGCGACGTTCCAGGCGAAGGCCAGCAGCAGCAGCGCCGGCAGCCAGCTCCACTGCAGCAGGCGGCGTCGGCGCCGCGCGTGCGGGGGCATGGCCTGGAGGCGGGCCCGCTTCGCGGCACGACGCTGGGCGTTGGTCTGCTGCTTCCCGCGGCCCTTGGTGGCAGCGGTGCGGCGGCTCGTCTCGGCGGCCGCGGCCCAGGCGGCGGCCTGCTGGTCGGCGGCCTCGCGGCGGACGCGCCGGGCGTCGGCGCGGCGGCTCATCGTCGTCCCCGCAGCCGGCTCGACGCGCGCGCCCACGTCCACGCCTCGGCGGCGAGCAGTACGCCCGCGAGCAGCGCGAACGGCCACACGACGTCGCGACGTGAGCTCAGGTCGGTGCGGCCGTCGGCGGTGATCGCGTCGACGTCGACGCCCGCGACGAGGTCCGCGGTGCTCGTCGGGCCGTCGCGGTGCACGTACGGCACGCCCAGCTCGGCTGCGACCTCGCGCAGCGCGGTCTCGTCGGCGACGGACAGCGCCGGGCGGGACGGGTCGTCGGGGTCGGGGATGTAGGGCGCGTCGGGGTCGACGGTGCCGTCGAACACGCGCATGGGCGCGCCCGCCGCGGTGCCGTAGCCCAGCACCGCGCCGCCGTCGACGAGCGGCGCGATCCGCGTGAACGAGCCCGGCTCGTCGACCTCGGTCGTCTGCTCGCCGTCGGACAGGTAGAACACGAGCCGCACCATCCCGGGGTCGCGGTCCTGCGCGTCCTGCAGCGAGCGCTCCAGGACGTCGAGCGCGCGGTCGCGGGTCGTGCCCGCCGACCCGGCGGTGACCTCCTGCGTCACGGTCTGCGCCCACGCGCGCACGGCCGTCGCGTCGTCGGTCAGGGGCAGCTGCGTGCCGGCCTCGTCGGCGAACGCGACGACCGAGTAGAAGGCGCCGGGCACGTCGCGGGTCAGCGCCACCACGTCGTGCCGCACGCCGTCGAGGCGCTGCACGGCGGGGACCGGCTCCAGGCCGGGTGCCCGCACGACGTCGTCGCCGGGGCCCCAGTCCTCGGCCGCCATGGAGCCGGTGCGGTCGACGACGAACCACAGCTGGATGCCGACGCGCGCACCGCCGGCCTGCGTCGCGGCGACCGTGGGCGTCAGGCCGACGACCGCCAGCAGCACGACGAGCACGGCGCGCCGCCACCACGTCCACGCACCGGCACGCGGCGCGTCGGACCGACGGACGCCCCCGCGCCCCACCTGCAGGCCCAGCGCCTGCCCGACGCACAGCGCCAGCACCGGCAGCGCCGTGAGGAGCACCAGCGCCACCGGGACCACCGCGCGGGCGCTCATGCGCGCACCCGCCAGGCCAGGACCACGACCGCGAGGCCGGTGACGTAGAGCAGCCACACCCACGGGTCGTCGTCGTCCGTGACGACCTGCTCGGGGTCCACCTGCATGGCCGCGAGCTGGCTGTCCTTCACGCGGTCGAGGATCGTCGGCACCGCACCGGGGTCCGCGACCGCGGCGAACGTGCCGCCCGTGCCCTCCGCGGCGATCCGCAGCTCGGCGGCCGTCGACGCGCTGAAGAACCGCTCGTCCTCGTCGGGGTACAGGGCGTACACGACGACGCCGCGGGACGTCGCGAGGTCGACCGCCGCGGGCAGCGAGTACACCGGGGTGCCCCACACCTCGTTGTCGGTCGCGAGGACTATCGAGCGGGACCGCGCATCGTCGAACTGGTCGAACAGCAGCGTGCACGACGCGACGCCGTCGCCGACGAGCGACGCCTGCCCCTCGATGCCGGACGTGCCGCGGAAGATCTCCGTGCCCGCGTCCTCACCGGCGAACGCCTCGCGCGCCGCGCGCAGCTGGGACGTCACCAGCTCGTAGTCGTCCGTCAGCGGGAACACCGTGGACGACGTCGAGTCGAACACCGACAGGGCCACGCGCTCACCCGTGAAGCCCTCGACGAGCCGCTCGAACGTCGCGACGACCCGCTCGTCGTACTCCAGCATCGAGCCTGACACGTCGAGGCACAGGACGATGTCGCGGTTCGCGAGCTCCCGCGTGCGCTCCTGCACGGTCACGGGACGCGCCGCGAGGACCGCCGCGGCGACCGCCGCCACCGCCACGGCCAGCACGACGCCCACCCGCAGGACCCGGTACCGCACGCGCCAGGCGCGCAGCGCGGGCACGCGGCGCAGGTCGTCGGTGTTGGCCACGGGCGTCGTCCCGCGCCGGTCGCGCAGCAGCAGCCCCACGACCAGGGCGACGACGACGGCGAGGACCGCCGGCACCAGCCACGGCACCTCGAGGCCCGCGCGCGTCACCATGCGCGCACCCGCTTGCGGGCCTGGTCGAGGGTCCGGGTGACCCGCGTGCGGGACGTGGAGGCGAACGTCGGGACCGACGTGTTCTCCAGCAGCGTCGCGAGCGGCCGCGTGCGGCGGTCCAGGCGGGCCGTCGACGCCGTCATCGCCGTGGTGTCCACGCCCGTGCGGCCTGTCGCGAACTCCCGCAGCGCCCACCGGATCTCGAGGTTCGCGCCGCGCATGTCGATCTCCCGCGCGCGGTACCGGCGTTCGACCTCGTCGAGACGGGCGAGCGTCGTGCCGCGCAGCGCGGCGTACGGGTCGGACTGCACGCGCGCGGTCGGGCGGACGACCCGTGTCGGCGCCGCGGCCGGCGTCGGGGCGTCCGCGGGCGCGCGCGTCGAGCGCACCGCCCACACGTACCAGGCGACCACCGCGACGACGATCGCGAGCGCCACCCACGGCCAGTACCCGGCGTAGGGGATCGGGTCGACCAGCTCAGCGCCCGGCACGACGCGCCCTCCCCAGCAGCGCGACCATCTCGTCCAGCACGTCGTGCGTGCTCTCCACGCTCACCGACGTCACGCGCAGTCGCCGCGTGCGCTGCTGGACCTCCGCGTGCCGCGCGATGCGGGCCGCCGCGACGGCCTCCCGCACGCCGCGCCGCCCCCGCAGGTACGCGGGCAGGGACCACCCGCTGACGACGTCCCGCACGGCCCGGCCCCGCGGCGGCACGACGACGGGCCGGCCGCGGTCGGTGGCCGTCGACGCGCCCGCGAGCGTGCCCGGCGCCGGTCCCAGACTCCCCGCGAACAGGTCCGCGTCCACGACCTGCACGACCATCACCTCGTGCCGCGTGCGCAGCCGCGCCAGCGCGCGCTCGTCGGCCGCACCCGGCCGCGCCTCGTCCGTGACCACGACGACCAGCGACCGGCGCGCGGTGCGGCGCAGCACCCGGTCCAGCAGGCGCGTGAGGTCACCCTCGGGGGCGTCGGCGTCGAACGTGCGCTCCAGGCGGCGCAGCAGCACCTCCAGGTGCGTCGTGCCCGCGCCCGCCGGCACCTCCACGACGCGGCCCGCGTCGCCCGCGACGAGCGAGACCCGGTCCCCGCGCTGGTGGGCGAGGTGCGCGACCACGTCCGCGACGAGCTGCGCGACCTCCTGCTTGGGCTCACCGCCCGCCGACGTCGCGCACATGTGCCGGCCCGTGTCGACGACCAGGACCAGGGCGACGTTCGACGTCGCCTCGTAGCGCTTGACGACCGGCTGCGCCGAGCGCGCCGAGGCCCGCCAGTCGATGTCGCCCACGTCGTCGCCCGGCGTGTACACGTGCAGGTCGTCGACCTCGTCGCCGTGACCCTTCCAGACCGCGCGGTGCCGCCCGTCGAGCAGGCCGGTGGCACGCCGCACCGTCGGCAGGTGCAGGCGCGCGCGCACCAGCGCGAGACGGGAGCGGGCGGGCACGGGTCAGGGCGCCGGGACGGCGTCGAACACCGACGTGACGATCGACTCGGTCGACACGTCGTCCGCGATCGCGTCGTACGTCCGCACGATGCGGTGGCGCAGCACGGCGTTGCGCATCGCGTGCACGTCCTCGGGGACGACGTGCGCGCGCCCGGCCCGCAGCGCGACGGCCTGCGCGACGCGCATCAGCGAGATCGACCCACGAGGGCTCGCGCCCATCCGCACCAGCCGGTCCAGGCCCGGGACCTGCACGGGCCCGCGACCGCGCGTCGTGGCGACCAGGTCGACGACGTACCGCCGGATGGACCGGTCGACGTACACCTGGTCGACGACGCGCTGCAGCCACGCCACCTCGTCCAGGGTCAGCGCGTCGTTGCGCAGCGCACGCGTCATGCGCCCGTCGGAGATGCGGTCGAGGATCTCGACCTCCTCCTCCGGTGCCGGGTAGTCCAGGACCTCCTTGAGCAGGAACCGGTCCATCTGGGCCTCGGGCAGGACGTGCGTGCCCTCCTCCTCGATGGGGTTCTGCGTCGCGAGGACCATGAACGGCGACGGCACCTTGTGGACCTCGCCGGCGATCGTGGTCTGCCGCTCCTGCATCGCCTCGAGCATCGCGGACTGCGTCTTGGCCGACGACCGGTTGATCTCGTCGAGCAGGACGACGTTGGCGTGCACCGGGCCGAGCTGCGTCGTGAACGTCGACGTCCCGTAGTTGAAGACCTGCGTCCCGACGATGTCCGACGGCATGAGGTCCGGCGTGCACTGGATGCGGTGGAACGAGCCCGACACCGCGGCGGCGAGCGTCTGCGCGGCCGTCGTCTTGGCCAGGCCCGGGACCGACTCCAGCAGCACGTGGCCCCCGCACATCAGCGCGACGACGAGCGACGTGCGCAGCTGCGTCTGCCCCACGACGCGCTGGTCGAAGACCCCCTCGATGCGCTCGCACAGCGCACCGGCTCGGTTCCGGTCGGACATGGACACGGTGTCGCGGCTCACGGCGGGCACGCTACCCGCGGGTCCGGACGGTTCGAGCACGCGCACAGGGTGATGTCTCACCCGTACGGGTGCGTCGTGCAGTGCCCACCGGTGCCCCACCCCACCCCCCGGTGGGCGAGAGAGCAATCCAGCTCACCCCCCTCCCTGCGAGAGAGCAGTCCAGCTCGGAGGCCGTGGGCTGGATTGCTCTCTCGCGGGTGGGGAGGATGGGGGGATGGCGGACGTGCGGGTGCTGCGGGCGGGGTCGGGACCCGTCGACGTCGCGGGCGTGCTGCTGACGCCGGGCGCCGGGGCCACGCGCGACAACCGCACGCTCGTCGTGCTCGACGCGGCTCTGGCGGCGGTCGGCGTCCCGGTGCGACGCGTCGACCTGCCGCGCGGAGCCGCTGCCGCGCCTGCGCGGGTGCGTGACGAGGCCGGAGCGTTCGCGGCGGAGCTGGGGGTGCCGACCGGGCGGCTCGTGATCGGTGGGCGGTCGTTCGGCGGGCGCATGTGCTCGATGGCCGTCGCCGACGGTCTGCCCGTCGCGGGCCTGCTGCTGCTGTCGTACCCGCTGCACCCGCCGGGCAAGCCCGAGACGCTGCGCGTCGAGCACCTGCCGCGCGTCGACGTCCCCGTGCTCGCCGTGAGCGGCGCGTCCGACCCGTTCGGCACACCCGACGAGCTGGCGGCGCACCTCGCGAGCCTGGCCGGCCCGACGACCCTCGTCGTCGTCCCCGGCACGCACGGCCCCGCCGACGCCCCGGTCGTCGCCGCCGTCCGCGCCTGGCTCACCTGACGAGCGTGAGAGCGGGGAATACGGGACTCGTACGCCCGGATTCCTCGCTCTCACGGTCAGTGTTCGAGGAGGGTCGCGACCAGGGCCGGGAGGGCCTCGTCGATGGGGGCGCGGTGGATCTCGTCGGCCAGGTGGTCGTACGCCGTCGGCTCGGCGTTGACGACGACGAGCCGCGCGCCCGCGCCCACGGCCAGCGGCACGAGCCCGGCGACCGGGTGCACGGTGAGCGTCGTGCCGACCGCGACGAACGTGTGAGCGTCCGTCGCGGCGGCGATCGCCCGTGACATCGCGTCGTCGGGCAGGAGCTCACCGAAGTACACGACGTCCGGCTTCAGCACCCCGCCGCACGCCGTGCAGCGCGGGTCCGGCTCGGCGGGCAGCCGCGCGAGCACGTCGCGCGTCGGGACCGTCTCCCGGCAGCGCAGGCACGACGTGGTGGCCAGCGAGCCGTGCAGCTCGACGACCCGGTCCGGTGCGCTGCCCGCGGCCTGGTGCAGACCGTCGAAGTTCTGCGTGAGCACGGCGATCAGCGCGCCGGCCCGCTCCAGGTCGACCAGCGCGCGGTGCGCCGCCGTCGGCCGTGCGTCCCACACGGCGTGCCCCGCCCACGCCTGCCAGCCGCGCTTGCGGACGTCCGCGTCCCGCACGTACGGCCCGATGTCGAGCAGGTCCGCCGCCGCCGGGTCCCGCGTCCAGACGCCCTGCGGCCCGCGGAAGTCGGGGATGCCCGACGCGGTCGAGATGCCGGCACCCGACAGGACGGTGACGGTCGGGGGGTCGTCGTGGTGCGGCACGGGCGCCTCCTCGGCGTCGGGACCCGGGCGGGCCGGGCGCTCCCGGTGAGCGTAGGACGCGCGCGGTCGCGTCGGGCGTCAGGCGGCCAGGGCCGCGGCGACCCGCTCGACGTCCGACGCGTCGTTCCAGACGTGGAACGCCAGCCGGACACCGCCCCCGCGACCCGCGACCCGCAGACCCGCGGCCGTCAGGCGGGCGCGCACGGTGCCCGCGTCGTCGTCCGGCAGCGACACGATCGCCGACCCGGCGGGCGGCAGGCCCAGCCGCGCGCGCAGCCCGTCGGCCAGCCCGACGTCGTGCGCGTGGACCTCCGCGACGTCCACCTGCGCGAACGCCTCCAGCGCCGGCACCGCGCCGATCCATGCGAGCCACGCCGGCGAGGTGTCGAAGCGGCGCGCGCCGGGCGCGAGACGCATGTCGGTGCCGTAGACCGAGGCCCACCGGTCCGCGCCCGCGTACCAGCCGGCCGCGAGCGGGCGCAGCAGCGCGTCGGCCTCGGGCGTCGTCGTGAGGAAGGCGACGCCGCGCGGCGCGCACAGCCACTTGTACGCCGAGCAGACCGTGATCTCCGGGCCGTGCGACGCGGGGTCCAGCGGGTACCACCCGGCGGCCTGCGTGACGTCGACGACGCGCAGCGCGCCCACGTCGGCCGCCGCCGCCCGCACGGCCGCGAGGTCGACGACGCGCCCGTCGCGGGACTGCACGAGCGACGTCGCGACCGCGTCGCACCCGTCGGCGACCGCGTCCGCGAGCCGCTCGAGCGGCACGGCGTCCACGCGCACCCCGCGGTCGGCGTGCGCGAGGAACGGGTACGTGACGGACGTGAAGTCCCCGTCGGGGACGACGACGCGCGCGCCGTCCGGGAGCGCCGCCGCGACCAGCCCGACGAGCGGCGAGGCCTGGGCGGCGATCGCGACGCGGTCCACGTCGACGCCGGCGATCCGCGCGTACGCGTCCCGCGACGCCGCGACCGCGACGTCGTACGTCGTGGGGAAGGCGCGCCCGGCGGCCCACTCGTCGAGCGCGGCGTGCAGGGCGTCCGTCGTCGCGCGCAGCGGCAGGCCACCCGTCGCCGCGTCGAGGTAGCCGGGCGTCGGCGCGATCCGGGCGCGCAGGCCGGCGAGGGACATCGAGGTGGACGTGCCGAGGGTGGTGGGCGCCATGACGACCACTGTGGCGAGGGGCGGGGCGGCGCACAACGGCCACTTCCGACGTGGTGGCCTCCCGGCGGGCCGGTGCCGGGCGGCGCTCCGCACGCGGGACGTAGCGTGGGCGCATGGACGAGACCGCGGGCGCTGTCCCGCCACCCGTGGAGGTGCCCTCCGGCCGCGGCCGCGTCGTCATGCAGGTGCGCTGGTCGGACGTCGACCTGTTCGGGCACGTCAACAACGCCGCGTTCCTGCGGTTCCTGGACGACGCGCGGTTCACGCTCTTCCCGCGGATGGGCGTCGACGAGCTCGGCGTGACGACCGCGTCGCTGCTGGTCGTCGTCAAGCACGAGATCGACTACCTGGCGCCCCTGCGGTTCCGTCAGGCGCCGGTCGTCGTCGAGGTGTGGGTGCCGCGGCTGGGGCGCTCGTCGGTCGACTTCGCGTACGAGGTCCTCGACGGCGAGGCGCCCGGCGCGGTCGTCGCGCTGCGCGCCCGGTCGCGCATGGTGCAGCTCGACCGGGCGACGCACACGCCGCGCGCCTTCACCGACGAGGAGCGCACGACGTTCGCCGCGTGCCCGGGCCCGACGCCGGAGCTGCGCCCCTGGTGAGCGGACGAGCGAGGGGGCGCGTCCCGCCCACCCCGTCCCCCTTCCCGGTGGAGCAGGATGGGCCGGGTGACGACGACCGCGCGTGAGGGGCTGAACCTGCGGCTGCTGCGTGCGCGGGACGCCATGGACCGCGACTACGCCCGGCCGCTCGACGTCCCGACGCTCGCGCGCGTCGCCTACGTCTCGCCGTCGCACTTCGCGCGCGAGTTCCGGGCCGTGTTCGGCGAGCCGCCCCACCGCTACCTGCAGCGCCGCCGCCTCGAACGCGCGTGCGCGGCGCTGCGCGACACGGACGCACCCGTCACGCAGGTCGCTCTCGACGTGGGCTTCGACAGCCTCGGCACGTTCTCGCGGACCTTCCGCGACGTCGTCGGACGGTCGCCGTCCCAGTACCGGCGCGACCAGCGGCTGGCCGCGTCGTCGGACGGGCGGGGCGGCGACGCACCCCCGGGCGGGGACGGGCGCGCGGCACCCGCCGCCCCCGCGTGCATCGTCGCCGCGTGGACGCGGGTCAGCAGTTTCGGAGAAGCGCCGCCGGGGGCCGCGTCCGTAGCGTGAGCGTCATGTTCACCTCCATCGCGATCACCCGTGTCACCGTGCTCGACCAGGACGAGGCCCTGGACTTCTACGTCGGCAAGCTCGGCTTCCAGGTCTCCAACGACGTGGACCTCGGGTTCATGCGCTGGCTCACCGTGTCCCTGCCGGCCGACCCCGAGCGGCACCTGCTGCTCGAGGTCCCCGGCCCGCCGGCCCTGAGCCCCGAGGTCGCCGCCCAGGTCCGCGACCTCGTCACCCGCGGGGCGCTCGGCGTCGTCGCGATCCTCTACACCGACGACTGCCGGGCGACGTACGACGAGCTGCGCTCCCGCGGCGTCGAGTTCACCGAGGACCCCACGGAGCAGCCCTACGGCATCGACTGCGCGCTGCGCGACCCGTTCGGCAACCACGTCCGCATCACCGAGCCGAGCCGGCAGCGCGAGGTCTCCGACGCGGACAGGGACCGCTGGTCGGGGGCGACGGTCGGCTGACGCCCGCCGGGCGGACGCGGCGGGCGCTCAGCCCGTCGCGTCCAGCCGCGCGGCGACGTCGGACGGGAAGCCGCCCGTCGCCAGCGGGCCCCAGCGCTCCGGGGTCACCCGGATCAGGCTCTTGCCCTGCAGACGCATCGCCGCGCGGTACTCGTCCCAGTCGGGGTGCTCGCCCGCGATGCAGCGGTAGTAGTCGACGAGCGCGTCCTCGGCCTCGGGCAGGTGCAGCACCTCGGCGCGTCCGTCGACCTGCACCCACGGGCCGTCCCACGTGTCCGACAGGACGCACACGCTGACCCGCGGGTCGCGCTCCGCGTTGCGGGTCTTGGCGCGGCCCGGGTACGTCGAGACGACGATCCGGCCCGCGTCGTCGACGCCGCCGCTCACCGGCGACACCTGCGGGCGCCCGTCGGCGCGCGTCGTGACGAGGAGCAGGTGGTGCCGCGGCCGCACGAACTCGAGCAGCCCGTCCAGGTCGACGGAGGTGGTGGTAGCGACGGAGCGTGCCATCCCCCGACCCTACGACTGGTGACGGAAGTGGGCGCAGGTGCGCCCACTTCTGCTCCGCGGCGGCGCAGACCTGACCACTCTCCGGACTGCGCCGCGGTCGGCCACCCACCACCGCCGTGGCCTGTCGGTGGTGGGTGGGACAGTCGCGGCATGTCGGACACTGCGCCCACGCACCACACGATCGACTACATCGAGATCGGCATGACCGATCTCCACGCGGCCAAGGCCTTCTACGGCGCGGCCTTCGGCTGGACCTTCACGGACTACGGACCGGGTCCTGCCTACGTCGGGATCCAGGGCCCGGGCGGCGCCGGGGGTGCGGAGGTGGGAGGCTTCCGCCTCGACGACGAGGTCGCCCCGGGCGGTCCGCTCGTCCTGCTCTACTCGGCCGACCTGGAGGCGAGCGTCGCCGCGGTCCTCGCCGCGGGGGGCACGGTCACCGCGGGCCCGTACGACTTCCCCGGGGGGCGCCGCTTCCACTTCCGCGACCCGAGCGGCAACGAGCTCGGCGTCTGGGCCACCGGGTGATCCGGCGGCGCCCGCGGCCGCCCGCGTATCGGGTGGGCGTTTTGTCCCCTCCTCGTCCGTGTCGCGCGCCGCCGGCGCTCGTGCAGGTCTGGGTCACGCAGTGGGGGCAGCGAGATGTCTGAACGTCATGTCATCGTCCATCGGACAGAGCTCGACCGGTCGGTCGTCGAGGGCGGCGGCGTCGCCGTCGTGAGTGCGCTCGACCGCGGGTTCGTCGTCGACGCCGACGAGGGCCAGGTCGAGCGGCTCGAGCGCGAGGGGTGGCGCGTGAAGGCCGTGCGCGACCCGCACACCATCCGGCTCTTCACGTACGAGATCGACACCACCGGCAAGGACCTCCCGGTGACGCCGCAGGGGTTCGAGCCCGTCCGGACCGCCGGTGTCAACCACCTGGTCCAGCTGGTCGGGCCGGTCCAGGAGTCGTGGCTCGCGACGCTCGCCGAGCGCGGCGTCCGCGTCGTCGAGGCCGTCGGCCCGCACTCCTACTACGTGCGCGCCGACGCGACGGCGGTGGCCTCGACCACGGCGCTCCCGTTCGTCGAGTGGACGGGCGCGCTCGCGCCGGCCTGGAAGGTCAACCCGGACCTGCTGAGCGGTGACCCGGCCGTCGGCACGGACCGCGGCCTGGGACCCGTCGAGGCGGTCGACATCGGCGTCCTCGCCGAGGGTGACGTCGACGGCGTCGCGGCGCTCGTGGTCGCATCGGGCGGCGCCGTGCTGGAGGTGGGACCGGAGTCACCGGACGCGTTCCGGAGCATCACCGCGAAGCTGCCGACCGACGCACTGGCGACGGTCGCCGAGCACGACGACGTGCGCTGGATCGACGCCGTGCACGCACCGGTGCTCGAGGACGAGCGCAGCTCGCAGGTCGTCATGGAGGACCTCGACGCCACGCCGCCGCCGGCCACCCTGCCGAACACCGGCTACGCCGCGAACCTCACCGCTCTCGGGATCGACGGCGGCGGTGTCACGATCGCGGTCTGCGACACCGGCATCGACACGAACGACCCGGTGACCGTCCACGCCGACCTCGCCGGACGCCTCGCGTTCGTGGTCGACTCGGCGGGCGGAGCCGTCGTCGGCGCCGACACCGACGGGCACGGGACGCACGTCGCCGGCATCGCCGCGGGCGACGGCGACTCGGGCGACGTCGACCCGCAGGGGTTCCTGCTGGGGCAGGGCGTGGCGCCAGGCGCGTCCGTGGGGCTCATCGAGCTCGGCGGCACGGTCGCAGCGCGCGTGCAGCAGTCGGTGCTCCAGGGCGCCGACGTCATGAACAACTCGTGGGCGATGAACGGCACCGCCTACTCCGCGGACGACCGCACCGTGGACCTGGGCGTGCGCGACGCCGACGCGACCGCGACCGACCAGACGCCGCTCGTCGTCGTCTTCTCGGCAGGGAACAGCGGTTCCGGGGCCGGCACGGTCACCAAGTGCACGAAGAACGCCATCCTCGTGGGCAACTCGTTGAACGCGCGCCCGGGGGAGATGACCACGCCCGACGACATCCGCGGCCTCGCGACGTCGTCGTCGCGGGGTCCTGCCGCGGACGGCCGGATGCTGCCGACCGTCGTCGCGCCGGGCACCGACATCATCTCCACCTACAGCCCCGTCGGGTTCCGCAGCGGCCCGTACACGGACACCGGCGGCGTCCTGCACGCCGTGCACGCGCCGATGTCGGGCACGTCGATGGCGTCGCCGCACGTCGCGGGCAACGCCGCGCTGCTGATCGACTGGTGGCGTCAGACCCGCATCGGCAAGACGCCGAGCCCCGCACTGGTCAAGGCGCTGATGGTCTCCAGCGCCGAGCCCGTCGCCGGGGGCACCAACGGCGCCGGCGGCACGATCGCGGCCGGGCCGACGAACGACGCCGGCTGGGGGCGCGTCTCGATCGAGAACGCGCTGCTGCAGTCGCCCGCCGCCGACCGTGGGCCGAAGATCTTCGTCGACCAGCGGCAGGCGTTCACCGCGACGGGCCAGGAGTTCACGATCCGCGTGGCGCCGGCCGTCGCGGCACTCCCGCTGCGCGTCACGCTGACCTGGTCGGACGCCGCGGGCGCGGTCGGCGCGAACCCCGCGCTGGTGAACGACCTCGACCTCGAGGTCCGGCACGTCGACACCAACCAGGTGTTCCGCGGCAACGTGTTCACGGGCGCCTTCTCGACGACGGGCGGCACCGCGGACGACCTCAACAACACCGAGGGCGCCGTCATCCAGAACCCGACGGGCGTCTACGAGGTCACGGTCGTCGCGGCGAACATCGCGGCGTCCGCCCGCACCGACATCGTCGGGACGTGGCAGGACTTCGCCCTGGTGATCGACAACGCCGAGGTGCCCGCGGCCGACCCGGTCAGCGTGGTCACGGTGCTCGACCGGTCGGGCTCGATGCAGGCCTTCGGCTACATCGACATCACCCGCCAGACGTCCCGCCAGTTCATCGACCTCATGGGGGTGGACGACTCCGTGGGGGTCGTCAGCTTCGGTGACTCGGGGGACGAGGAGTACCCGGGAACGGGTGCCCCCCAGCAGATCGTGGACCAGTCGACGCGCGACGCGGCGGCCGCCGCGGTCGACGGCATCGGGTTCGGCGGGTGCACGTTCATGGGTGCGGGGATCGAGGAGGCGGGCAGCATGCTCGCCGGCGCCGGCTCCCGACGGGCCATGGTGCTGCTGTCCGACGGGTTCGACAACAAGGGCTGCGACGAGGCCAACCCCGCCAAGCCGTGGGCGGTCGACGCCGCAGCGGCGCTGCCGGCCGACCTTCCCATCTACAGCTGCGCGATGGGTCCCGCGTCGGACCAGGCGCTCCTGGCACAGCTGGCGGACGACACCGGCGGCCGGTACTACTTCATGCCGACGATCGACGACCTCTTCGAGATCTACAACTACATCCGGGGGCAGGTGACCGGCGACGGCGTCATCGTCAACGAGTCGTCTGCGGCCTCGGTGTCGCAGGTGTCGGGCTGGGTCGACGGGTGCGCCGAGTCGGTGATGTTCACCGTCGCGTGGCACGACACGGCGCTGCGGTTCGTGCCGCGGGACCCCAAGGGCAACGGCCAGATCGCGGTGCGGCTGCGCGCGCCCAGCGGGCGGTGGCTGCCCCGGTCGGCGACCGAGTTCCTCCGCAACGCCGGCGACGGCTACGTGAGCTTCACGATCCAGGACCCGGAGCCGGGCCTGTGGACGGTCGAGGTCGCGACGGACCGCCGCCAGCACACGCCGTACACCGTCGGCGGGTTCGTCCGGTCGCCGCTCGCGCTGCAGCTCGAGCTGCCCACGCGCATGGTCGTCGGCGACACCCTCAGCATGAGGACGACGATCGGTGACCGTCTCGGCGGCATCGACGGCACCAAGGTGGCGGCCAGGATCGCGGCACCGGTGGCGACGAGCGCGGACCTGCTCGACAAGCACCGGGACCGGCTCTCGGCCGTCAAGCTGCCGCGGGACTTCCTCGCCGACGGCACGCCGGACACCCCCCGCGCCCACCTCGCGCAGCTCGTGCTGCTGCGGGACCAGCTCCGGGCGGCGAACGGCGAGGACATCCTCGCGCGCCGGGTCGACCAGCTCGTGCTCGGTGCGACGACGCGGGAGCCCACGGGCCTGTCCCGCGGCGGCGCCACGGGCCGGAGCAACGGCGCGGCGGTCAACGGCGGCCGTACCCGCACCGCGGGCGTCGTGAGCCCCGGCCGGGTGACGATCGTCGACCCGCGGCTCGTGCAGCGTCCCAAGCAGGTCGGCGTGCTCACGGGCAGCTACGCCCAGACGGCGGTCGCGGGGAGCTACTCGGTGGCGGTGACGGCGTCCGGCTTCAGCCCGATCTGCGGCACGCGGTTCGTCAGGAAGGGCTTCGCGAGCGTCGCGGTGCTCGACAAGCTGTAGGCCCGGTCGCGACGGCGGCACCCACCTGGACGGTGGGTGCCGCCGTCGCGTGCCCGTCCCACGGGTCGGTACGGGCGGTCGTCGAGACCGGGCTGAGTCGTCGACAGAGCGCGGAACGACGACTCAGCCCGGGCTCGCGGCAGCCGGGTCCCGGGATGTGGGCCGCGGTACCGACCGGACGACGGAGCTCCCTGGGGTTGACGCATCGACGACGACACGGCGCCCGCGAGACCGGGCTGATGTCGGTCACGACCGCCGATGGCCGATCTGAGCTCGTTGTCGCAGGGCTACTCCGGTGTGGAGAGCCGCCGGGGAGGATGGCCGAGTGCGGTTGTCCACAGGCTGACGCCGTCGACCCATGGACATGTCCGGAATCGGTAGGTTCGGCGCATGCGAGGACGTGGGCGTGGCGTGTTGGGTGGCGTGGTGGCGGTGCTGACCGTCGTGCTGGTGGGTGCGTGCACGGGCGGCGGGGGCGAACCTGTGGTGTCGCCGACGACGGTGGCGCCGACGCCGACGCCAACCGCTGAGCCGACCCCGACGCCGACCCCGATGGCGTTCCCCACCCCGCCGGCCTTGATCTCCGAGCCCACCCCGGAGGGGGCGATCGCTGCGGGGACGCAGTTCGTCGCGCTGTACGACTACGCGTTCTCCGCCCTCGATGCGGCACCCTTGCTCGCCATGTCGGCGGAGTCGTGCGAGGTCTGCACCTACGTGGACGACAGCGTGGCAAGCCTGATCTCCAACGGCGAGACGTCCGTCGGGGAGGCCTCTGTCATCTTGACCAGTCGCTCGACGGAGATCAGGCCCGACGAGTGGTTCTCGGTCGAGCTGCGGGTGCAGCAAGCGGCGTCGCAGAAGCTCTCCGACGACGGCGACGTTGTCGGTGAGTCGGCCCCGACCACCGCAGACTTCGTCTTCGCGATCAGCTGGGACGGCGGGGCGTGGACGGTCGAGGCCGTCGACATCCTGGTGGTCGACGAGTGAGATCCGCGCTGAGGGCGCTCTCGCTCCTCGTCGCGTTGGGCGTCGTCGGGTATGCATCCCCGGCATCCGCAGCGCCACCCGACGAGCGAAGCTTCCGGAGCGCCGCACGGGCGGCCGCCCCCGGTGGGGCGTTCGACGTCCTCGGTCAGTGGTCCGGCCGTCAGACCGGCGACGAAGGGCCCCGGCCCGTGGGTTCGGGTGTGTCGTCGGCGGTCGTGTGGGAGTCGATGTTCGCGGACGCGTGCGTGGACGAGGAGAGCAACTGGCACCCAGGCCCCTGCGAGTTCAGCGTCCGCTACGGCACCCCGGTGTGCGCGGAGGGTGAGACCCCGCGGCCGCCGCGGTGGCGGCGGTTCCAGATCCCGCCGTCGACGACGTGGAGCGAGTGGGAGCAGGCGGACTACGGGTCGTGCGCCGGGGCAGCAGTCGTCCCGGTCCTGACTGCCGAGGACTTCCGACGCCTCCCCCTGCCTGCGCCGATCCTGAACGTGCAGCCAAATGGTGACTGGGTGCTGACGAAGATCGAGACGATCGTCTACACCGACCCCACCCCGGTGACGTTGACGACGGAGGTCATGGGCTTCCCGGTGACGGTCGAGGCGACCCCGTCGCGGTTCACCTACGCCTGGGGTGACGGGCACTCGACGGTGACGCGCGACCCGGGGCGTCCGCACCCGGCGTTCGACGTGTTCCACGAGTACGAGGAGCTCGGCCACGTGGCGATCACGCTGACGACCGAGTGGAGCGGCCGGTACCAGGTCGCCGGTGACCCGCAGTGGCGTGAGGTGACGGGCACCGCGACCACCACGGCGACCAGCCACACGTTCGAGGTCCAGGAACGCACGGCACGCCTGGTGTCCGAGACCTGTGACCAGAACCCGGACGCCCCCGGCTGCGAGGGCTGGCACCCCAGCGAAGCCCGAAGCTGACAGCACCCACCCACCCACCCGCCCGCCCGCCCGCGGGACTGTGCCTGTAGTGGTCACAGATGTGACCACTACCTCGGCGCCAGATCCCTTCCGCGACCACTTTCCGGGCTCACGGGGCCACGGGCGGGCCGGATTGTTCTTTCGCGGGCGTGGGGCGGTGGTGGGCTGGATTGCTCTCTCGCGTGCGGGGGGCGGGTCCTGATGGGCTGGATTGCTCTCTCGCGGGGCGCGGGGCGCGGGGCGGGGCCTGGCGGGCTGGATTGCTCTCTCGCGGATGTGGGGAGGGGGTCGGTGGGGCCGGATTGCTCTCTCGCGCCCAAGGGGGGAGGGCCCCCCGGGGTGGAAGGGCTGGATTGCTCGCTCGCGCACACGGGGGGGGGTGTGCGTGGGGTGGCTCTACGGGGTGGGGGTCTCGTCCTGGAGGGTGCGCCAGGTGCGGTAGTGCTGGACCGCCACGCCCTCGTAGCCGGGGGTTCCCGCCAGGGCGTCGTGGACCAGGGCTGTCTCGGTGACCAGGACGCCGAGCCCGTCGTCGCCGAACGTCCACTCCGCGCCCCCGGCGACGGCCGGGGTGTCCGTCTCGACGCCCACCGTGAACGGCAGGTCCGCGGCGACGGCGGCGGCGACCGCGTCGGCGGACAGCGCGAGGATCCCATCGGTGCCGTGGGCGTGGTCGACGAACGCGACGATCTCCACGCGGTCGGCGCGGGCCATCGCGGCGTCGGCGATGGTGCCCGTGCCCCAGGGCTCCCACGCCAGCCAGTAGGGGACGTCGACGCCCAGCCCGACGCCCGGCGGCAGCGCGGCGCGCACGGTGTCGAGCAGCGCCAGCCACCGCGTCACGGATCCGGTCCGGTCCGTGAACCACTCGGGGCGCGTCCACGGCTCGACGTTGAGCTGCACGTGGTCGACGGTCCGGCCGTGCGTCGCCGCCTGCATCCACTGCACGGCGAGCGCGGGCTGGTGGAGCCAGGGCGGGTCGCCGCCCAGCACCCCGACGGTCGCGCCCTCCGCGCGCACGGCGGCGATCGTCGCCGTCAGCCACGGCGCGACGGGCCCCTCGTCCGAGGCCCACGGCGCGGACAGGTGCACGGTCGTCAGCCCTTGGTCGCGGACGAACGCGGCGAGCGTCGCGGTGTCCGCCGGGGCGTACGCGGTGCCGCGTGCGTCGACGGACCGGTCGAGCGGGTTGTCCCACACCCACATCGCGGTGACGGCGGGCCCGGGCGTCGGCGCGGGCGGGTCGGCGTGGGCGCCGACGGCGGCGAGCGGGACGACCGCGACCACGGTCGCGGCCGCGATCACACCACGCAGGACATGACGGGTGGGGCTCATGAAGCGGGGTCCGATCGACGGTGGCGGGAGTCGTGCTCCCTCCATCATGCGGCCGTCGAGCGGCGACGGACTCCCGCGCGAGCGGACCTCGCCCGCTCGGCCGTGGCGGCCGCGACCCCTACGCCTCGCCCGGCAGCGCCCGCCGCACGACGAGCCGCGTCCACGAGCCGAGGTACAGCCGGTCGCCGTCCTCCAGCTCGTGCCGCTGCCCCGCGGGGATCGGGTCGTCCGGCAGGGCCGCACCGACGCGCGCGACGAACGTGCCGTTCGACGACTGCAGGTCCTCGACCCACCACCGGTGACCGTCGGTGTTGAGCTGGCAGTGCCGCCGCGAGACGCCGCTGTCGGCGCCCGCGTCGATCTGCGGGCGGATGTTGCGGGACGCCGACGGCCGGCCGACGAGGACGCTGCGCTCGCGCAGCGGCACGAGCACGGGCAGCCCGACGGACGGCATGGGGTCCTCGGCCTGCTGGGCGGCGTACCAGTCGGGGTCGACCCACAGCTCGGCGACCCACGTGTTCTCGCCGGGCAGCGGCGGGGCGAGGGGCGCGGCGGGGTCCGACGACGCCGACGGCTCACCGGCGGCCGGCGGGGCGACGACGGCGGCCGGCGCCTCGAGCGGGTCCGGCGCGGGGTCGTGCGGGTCGGTCGTGGGCGACGGGAGTGCGGCCGGGTCGAGGCCCAGGTCGAGCGACGACGTCCCGTGCGCGGCGACCGGCGTCGCACCCGTCGTGAAGTCGTACCCGCAGTTCTCGCAGAACAGGGCGCCCTGCGCGGCGGGCGACCCGCAGTGCGGGCACGCGCTCGGTGAGGGTGGCGCGGCGGCGGGCGTCGCCCCGGTGCTCGCGGGCGCGGCCGACGCGATCGGTGCACCGCAGACGTCGCAGTAGTCCGTCGAGGTGCTCGCGTGCCCGTCGGGGCAGGTGACCGTGCTCATCGCCGCACCCGCGACGTCTTCGTCGAGGCCGTGTCCAGGGCCATCTCGTCCAGGCGGGACGCGCTGCGCTTGAGCCGCACCGTGCCGTGCTCCTCGTCGTCGATCTCGACGACGCGCCGCAGCTTGGACGTCGCCTCCTCGTTGCCCGTCTCGGCGGCGAGCTGCACCGCGCGCCCCAGCTTGACCGTCGCGGTCGCCTCGTCCCCGGACGCCTTCGCCGCGAGGCCCTCCTGGATGACGGCGGCGAGCTCGGCCTGCCCGGTGTAGTGCGCGACCTCGGGGCTGATGCGCGCGGTGAGCGACGCGTCGTCGGACCAGGCGGCCTTCACCAGGCCCGACGCGACGACCTCGTCCGCCACCGCGACCTGCACGCGTGCGGCGAGCTGCTCGGCGCCCGGCGGCTTCGACGGCAGCCGGACGGCGACGTGGTAGTCGCGGGACTCGTCGGCCCACGCGCCCGTGGGGTACGCGCCGACGAGCGGCGTGACGGCGGTGCGCCGCGCCGAGAGGTCCTCGACCGTGGGAGCGACCTGCCGGACGAACAGCACCTGCCCGCCCTGCGGCGTCCACACCCGCAGCTGGGCGTCGGCGACCCCGCGGGACAACGACGTCGCGAGCATCGCGCGGAAGTCGTCGGCGATGTCGGCCGGGTCGGCGATGAGCTCGACGGTGCCGAGCAGCGCGGTCGAGATCTCCCGCAGCTCGTCGACCTGCCACCGCTCGCCGACGCCACGCGCGTCGCACTGGAACCGCCCGGTGACGGCGTGGATCGTCGACGTCAGCTGCGCGCGCGGCTCGGACTCGTTCTTGCCGTCGGTCAGCAGGATCGCGTGGCGCTGTGTCGCGGCGGGCTGGGTCGCGAAGATCTGGTCGGCCAGGCGCAGCCACGTGCTCATCGCGGTGCCGCCCTGCGCACCGAGCCGCGCGATCGCGCGCTTGGCCTCGTCGCGTGCCGCGGGCTCCATCTGGACGATCGCGATCGGCGCGTTCGGGTACGGGAACACGCGCTGGGCGACGTGGCTGCCGCTGACGATCGCGAACCACGTGCCGTCGGGGATGTGGTCGACGGCGACCTGCGCGGCGTGCTTGGCGGCCGCGAGCATCGGGCCCGTCATGGACCCCGACGTGTCGATCATGACGATCTCGGCGACCCCGCCGCCGCCGGTCGCCGCCCCACCGACGCCGTCGGCCGTGACCGTGACGATCGCGTGGACGTCGGTCCCGCCGTCGGGCAGGAACTCGTTCTGGAAGACCTCGGCACGGAACGTGGCCACACTGGCTCCTCGGCGATGCGGTGGGGCGTCGGACGGTGGTGCGGTGGGGGACGGACGGTCAGGGCGGCGGCGCGTCCGGCTCTCCCGCGAGGTTACCCGGCGGCCTGCGCCGGGCCGTGGGGGTGGTCCCGGGGTCGTCGGCGTGCGTGTCGTCGGGCGCTGCGACGGACGGCACGGCGGGGCCGGTGACGCGGGCGAGCGCGGCGGTGACGTTGTCGTGCCCGCCGCGCGCGTTGGCCCACGCGACGAGGTCCCGGGACAGGGCCGCCGGGTCGGGGCCGACGCGCTGCAGGGCCTCGCGCAGCAGGTCGGCGACGACCTCGGGTGCCGATGCGTAGTTCCACAGCCCGTCGGAGCACGCGAGCACCCAGCCGGGGCCGTCGGGGCGCGTCGCGACGGTCCGGGCCGTCGTCTCCACGGCGTCGGCGCCCAGCCACCGCGTGATGGCGTGCGCGTCGGGCGAGAGCTCGGCCGCAGTCCGGGACATGCCGCCGGCCATGAGCTCGGCGGCCACGGAGTCGTCCTCGGTGAGCTGCTCCGGGGTCCCCGCGTCGGGCAGCCAGTAGACGCGCGAGTCGCCCAGCCAGCCCGCGACGAGCAGCGACGGCCCGACGACGGCCGCGGCGAACGTGCACGACGGCGGGTCCTGCCGGGCGGTCGCGTCGTCGACGGCGGCACGGGCGGCGTCGTCGGCGCGGTGGCCGGACTCGACCAGCAGCCGGGACCAGCCGCCCGCGTCCTGCTGTCCGACGGCGGCAGCACCGGCGACCAGCACGTCGCGCGCGGCTGTCGCGGCGGCCTGGCTCGCGACGTCGGAGTCGGGGGCGGAGGACACGCCGTCGCACACGACGAGCACGGTCACGTCGCCGACCACGCCCAGGGCCATCGCGTCCTCGTTGCGCCGCCGACGCATGCCCACGTCCGTGACGCCCGCGACGTGCGGCGCCGGCTGCTCCTCGCGGTGGTCGCGCTCGACGGGCGCGCGGGCGCCGCACTGGGTGCAGTACCCGTCGGCGGCGATCTCACCACCGCACGCCGCGCACGCCGTGAGTCCGGTGCCGTCGGGGCCCGCGGGGGAGTGCGGGTCGAGGGTTCCTAAGGGGCCGGAGGTGCCGGACGCGATGGAGGTGCCGGACGTGCCGGACGTCCCGGGCGGGTCCGGCGGGTCCGACGGGTCCGCCGGGACCGACGGGTCGACCGGGCCGGCGGCGGGCGAGGAGCCGGCTCCGACCGACGTGCCCAGCGGGTCCGACACGCCCGCGGTGACCGACGCGCCGGTGACGACCGGGTCGCCGGCGGTGGCCGACGCACCCGCGGTGGCCGACGCGCCGGGCGTCGTCCCCAACGGCGCACCGCACGCCTCGCAGAACCGGGCGCCGTCACCGGCCGCCTCGCCGCACGCGGCGCACACGATCCCGCCGCCACCCGCTCCGGCAGCCGCCTCCGGCCCCGCCGAGCTCGCACGTTCGCGGTGGACGTCGTCCCCCGAGCCGCCGAAGGACGCGCTCGCCGGGTCGGGGGTCGTCGTCGGGTCCGGGGTGGTCACCATGTCGTCCACCGCCGGACCTCGTTGGCGCGGTCGACGAGCGTGACGCGCGTCGCACGGTCCTCCGTCAGCGCGGCCTGCTCGCGGTAGGCGGCCTCCAGCGCGTCGGTGACGCCGACGCGCGTCGCCGGGTGGCCGTCGAGCCGCACGCCGGACGCGGTCCCCCCGGCCTCGACCGTGGCGAGCGCCGTGGTCAGCACGTCGACACGCAGGCCCGCGCGGTCCGCGGGGGCGAGCGACACCGTGCGCACGGAGTCCAGGGCCGCGGCGAGCGACGGCAGGTCGGTGCGGGAGCGCGCGAGCACCCGCGCCCGCATCAGCCGCGCCTCGGGGTAGGAGCTGCGCGTGGGCGTCACGAGGTCGAGCGCGGCCAGCGCGTCGTCGACGTGCAGGGAGGCCATGCGCAGCCGCGCGAGGCCGAACGCGGCGGGTGCCGTGTAGTTCGCGTCGGCGTACGCGCACGTCGCGTAGAGCTGCTCGGCGATGCCGGGCTCGCTGGACAGCTCGCACGCGACCGCGAGCGCGAGCTTGGGTGCCAGCTCTCCCGGGACCTGCCCGTAGACGGCGTTGAACGACGCGCGTGCGCCGACCGCGTCGCCGCCTGCGAGCTGTGCGAGGCCCTGCGTCCACACGGCCCGCCACTCCCAGGGGTCCTCGGCGAGGATCGCCTCGACGGCGGACGTCACCACCTCGGGCCGGCCGGCCTCGATCGCTGTCGTGGCGCGCAGCAGCCGCACCTCGACGGTCTCCTCCGGGGCGTCGGCCAGCGCGACGAGCCGCTGCTCGGGGTCGGTGACGTTGATGCCGGACAGCCACCCCGCGGCCGGGTCGTCGGGGTCGACCTTGAGCGACGGCAGCTCGTCCCAGGCGAGCGGGCGCTCGACCTGGTCGGTGACGGGCGGCTCGAACAGCACGGACGCGGCGCTCGTCAGCGGAGGGTCGCCGGCACCGCGGTCCGCGGCGACGACCTCCCGCAGGACGCCGAGCACCTGCGCACGCATCTCGTCGACGGTCCCGAACCGGTCGGACGGGTCGGGTGCGCACGCCTTGGCCAGCAGCCGGTAGAACGAGTCGTACCGTGCGAAGACCGGGGTCTCCTCGACGGGCGGCAGCGCCGCGACGTACGTCGTGGTGTTGCCGCGGAAGTCCAGGACGAGCGTGGCCAGGGTCCGGCCGATCGTGTAGATGTCGGACGCCACCGACGGGCCGTCGGTCGGCACCTCGGGCGCCTGGTAGCCGACCGTCCCGTAGATCGCCGAGTGGTCGTCGTCGGTGCGTCGCACGCCGCCCATGTCGATGAGCTTGAGCGCGTCGCCCGCCTGGATGATGTTGTCCGGCTTGAAGTCGCAGTAGATCAGGCCGAGGTCGTGCAGGTACTGGAAGGCGGGCAGCACCTCGAGGACGAACGCGAGGGCCTGGTCGACGGGCAGCGGGTCCACCCGGCCGGTGGCCTCGCGCCGGTCGGTGAGCAGCTCCTTCAGGGAGCGCCCGCCGACGAACTCCATGACGGTGTAGCCGTCGCCCTCGTGCTCGACGAAGTTGTAGATCTCGACGATCAGCGGGTGCTCGACGCGCGCGAGGAACTGCCGCTCGGAGATCGCGGCCGCGACCGCGTCGGCGTCACCGGTGTTGAGCAGGCCCTTGAGGACGACCCACCGGCCGGACACGTTGCGGTCCCGCGCCAGGTAGATCCAGCCCATGCCGCCGTGCGCGAGGCACCCGACGACCTCGTACTGCCGGCCCACCAGCGTGCCCGCGGTCAGGCGCGGGTCGAAGTCGAAGCGCGCGCCGCACGTGGGGCAGAAGCCCTGGGTGCGGGCCGGGATCCCGTCGCGCCCCCGCCCGACGGGCTCGCCGCACGCGGCGCAGAACCGCTTGCGCTCGGGCACCTGCGGGTCGGTCATGACGGCCTGCAGCGGGTCGTCCACGGGTGCCGGCGGGACGGTGGTCAGGCCGGCTCCCAGGCGGGCGCGCCGCAGCCGCGTCGACGACGTGCCGAGGCGCCGCGTGGCGCGCGACCCGGTCATCGACGTGCGCGACGAGCCGAGCGCGGCCGTCGCCAGGCGCACCGAGCTGGTGCGACCGGTGCGGGTGGACCGCTCGGCCTCGGGGTCGCCGACGGCGCCGGGCGTCGGTGCGCCGGCCGCGATGCCCGTGCCGAGCATCGACGAGGGCGTCCGCGCGGCGGTCGAGCCGGCGGGGGTGCGTCCCGTCGCCGACGGGGGCGTGGTGGTCCCGGTGGCCGTCGAGGTGGCACCGGCGGGCGCGGGCGAGCCGCACACGTTGCACCAGCCGTCCTCGTAGGTCCCCGTGCAGCCGGGCTCGCGGCATGCGGTCGCGCTGGTCATCGGGCTCCTCCAGGTCCGCCCGGCAACGGCCGGGCGAGGTGCTCGTACTGCTCGACGAGGGCGCGGGCCAGGCCCACGTCGCAGGGGGTGGTCTCGACGGCGGCGCGTGCCTCGTCGTGGGCGGCGCGCACGGTGGGTGACGCGTCGCGGCCGTTCGTCGACGTGAGCGTCGCCGCCCGACCGAGGCGGTAGCGCAGCTCGGCGCGCTCGCGCAGGGGGCCGCTGTAGGCGTCCTGCGCGGCGTCGATCGCCCGACGCACCGCGTCGAGCCGCGCGACGAACGTGTCGAGCCCGTCGCGGTCCGCGGGGACGGCGCCGAGGCGTGACACGTCGGGCACGGCGAACCGCGGTGCGTGGGCGATCTCGCGGCGGCAGCGGTCGGCGAGCGCGTGCAGCGCGGGTTCGCGGCTCTCCAGCGCGGCTGCGGTCGCCTGGGCGTCGGCGCGGGCGCGGGTCAGGGAGCGGCGCTGCGACACGGCGACCATGAGGTCGCGCTCGGCGTGCGCGGCGCGCGTCTCCAGCTCGGCCAGCGGCCCCGCGACGTCGCCGCCCCGCGCGGCCTGCGTCGACAGCTTCTGCTCCCGCTCGCGCAGTGCCGCGACCCGGGCGCGCGCCTCCGTGTCCGGCCCCGCGAGGTCCTCGGCGCGCACCAGGGAGGCGCGCACGCCCCGCAGGCGGGCGACGACGTCGGCGGTGTCCGGGTCGAACGCGAGGCGCGTGCGCAGGGCCGAGACCATCGCGTCGCACAGCGTCAGCGCCTCGGGCAGCGACACCGGCGACGCACCGGCCCGCGTGTCGACGCGCCCCCACACGAGCTGCGACATGTGCTCGCGCTCGACCTCGGTGACGCGCCCGTTGTCCCACACGGCGAGCAGCTCGTCGGCGCGCGTGCGCACCGACTGCCACACCGTCAGCGCCAGGACGACGTCGGGCGTGTACCGCTCGGCGTCGGCCGTGGCCTGCGCGGCGGCGTCGAGCGCGTCCAGACGTGAGCGCCGGTCGTCGAGCCACGTCAGCAGCCCGTCGAGGTACCCCATGAGGTCGCGCGCGGCGATCGCCTCGCCCAGGCGCCCGGGGGCGACGGGCGCGGCGACGTCACCGGACGCGGCAGCCATGACGGTCGCGCTCACGACCGTCCGTACACGGACGTCGGCGGCGCGGGCGCGGGGCCTAGCGCCTCGCCCAGCCAGCGGGCGTAGAGCTGCGCCCACGTGCCGTCGGCCTTCATGCCGTCGAGGACGGCGTTGACGAAGCGCACCATGTCGACCTGCTCCGCCGGGATGCCCAGTCCGTACGGCTCCGCGCTGAACGCGTCGCCCACGACGCGCGCGTACGGGTCCTGCGCGACGAATCCCGCGAGCACGGTGTCGTCGCCGGTGATGGCGTCGACGCGGCCCTGCTGGAACAGCGCGAGGCACGCGGAGTGGGTGCGCGCGCCGACGGCCTCGACGTCGTACTCGTCGAGCCGCTCGAGCGTGGTCGTGCCCTCGGGGGCGCAGACGCGCAGCCCGGCCAGGTCCTCGATGCCCGCGATGCCCGCGGCCTCGGCCTCGGTGCTGACCAGCACCTTCTGCCCTGCCGTGAAGTACTCGGCGGAGAACGCGATGTCCTGCCAGCGCTCGCAGTTGATGGTGAAAGCGCGCGCGACCAGGTCGACCTCCTGCCCCTGCAGCACCGGGATGCGGTCGCCCGCGGTGATCACGCGGAACCGGATCGCGTCGGGGTCGCCGAGGATCGCCTGCGCGACCTGCCGCGCGACGTCGATGTCGAAGCCCTCGATCTGCCCCGAGAACGGGTTGCGCGCGCCCATCTGCAGGGTGTCGGCGGAGACGCCGACCAGCAGGAACCCGCGGTCGCGGATCGCGGCCATGGTCGACCCGGCGGCGATCTCGGTGCCGGTGGTCGGCGCGTAGGACGTCGTGGCGTCGTCGCACGTGGCGGCGGGTGCCGCGGCAGGTGCGGACTCCGTGGGCGTCGGTTCGGCTGGTGCCGACTCGGTGGGCGCGGCGCCGCTGGTCGCGGCCGGACCCGCGCAACCGCCCAGCACGAGGGCGACGAGGACCGCCGCCGCGAGCGCGCCGCGCGTGCGACCCCGGCGTCCGGGGGTGAGGTGCGTGCTCATCGGTACTCCTCCCGTCGTGCGCGCAGCCCGCCCCAGGCGAGTGCCGCGCCGGCCACGCCCAGACCGGCCAGCAGCCAGCCGACCCAGCCGCTGCTCGCGCGCAGGCCGTCGGCGACCTCCGCGCTGCCGGTGTCGACCGCGGTCGCCAGGCTCGTCGACAGGTCGTCGAAGAGGGCGGGCGGTGCTGCCGGGTCGTCGCTGGTGACCAGGGCGACGGCGGCGTCCCAGTCACCAGCGTCGTCGAGCGCCCGGACCTCGTCGTGCGCCGTGACCCACGTGCTCAGCCTGTCGACCATCGACGCGTCGAGCCGGCTGCCCTCGCCCTCGAGCGCGAACCGGGCGTCGGCGACGCTCGTCCGGAACGACTCCTCGTACGCCGCCCCCGACCCGCGTCGGATCAGCGTGAACGCCTCCATCGACCGCGCGTCGTTGACCAGCGCGAACGCCTGCGACGTCGCGACCGTCGCCAGGTACGGCCCGGTGTGCACGCGGGTCGCGCGCGACGCCGCCCCGCCGAGGGTGGTCGCCCCGACGACCGCGATCGCCAGCAGCGCGACCGTCGCGCCGACCAGCCCGACGTTGAACGTGCGCCGTGTGCGCCGCGCGACCCACACCTGCACCATCACGAGCAGCACCAGGGCGAGCACCACGACGGCGATGAGCAGCGGCGTCGCGGTGCGCACCGACGTCAGCTCGGAGTCGACGCGCTCCTGCTCGGCGGCGACCAGGGCATCGAGCGCCGGCACGATGTCCTCGCGCAGCACCGTCGACGCCTCCTCGAGGTACGCCGACGCGACCGGGAAGCCCTGCCGGTTGTTGGCCCGGGCCTGCTCGACCAGGCCCGTGTACGTGGTGAGGTCCGCGGACACCCCCGCCAGGCCCTCGGCGCCGTCGGGGCCGCTGGCGGCCAGCAGCGTCAGGGCGTGCGCGCCGGCATCGATCGCGACGTCGTAGCTCTCGCGCAGGTCCGTCGGCTCGAGCCCGCCGACGAGGAACGCGGTCGTCGCCGACGCGTCCGCCGCGACGAGCTGGTTGCGCGCGTCCTGCAGCCCGACGAGCTGCGCCGCGGCGTCCCGGACCCCGCCGACGGCCGCGCCCTGGCTCGTCGCGGCGCCCAGGGCCAGCAGCCCGGTGAGCGCGGTGACGACGGCCGCCACCGCTGCCCACAGGCGCAGGCCCCCGGGTGTGGAGCGCCAGCCGCTGGTGGGACGGGTCGGGACGGGAGCGGCCCGACGCGGGCCGGTCGGCACCGGCGGGCTCGGGGTCGAGGACACGACGGTCGTGGTCACGCGGGCTCCTCGGGGCGCGGGTCCGGGTCGGTGACGGCCGGGTCCGGGACGGGCGGGTCGGTGGGGTCGGTGGGGGGTGCGACGTCGTCGGCGGGCGCGACGTCCTCGGTGGGTGCGGCGTCGTCGGTGGGCGCGGTGTCGTCGGTGGGCACCGCGGCGTCGTCGGCCGGGGTGTCGGGGACGTCGGCGCCCGGGACCGGCAGGTCGGTCGCGACGTCCTCGACATCGATCGCCAGGTCCGCCGGCAGCAGCGTCCGCAGCTGCTCGACGGTCGGCGCCGGGACGTCCCGCAGGCGCCAGGCGTGCCGCAGGACCGCCCGGTCGAGCAGGTTCCGCGCGAAGCGGCCGTTGCCGAACCCCTCGTGCCGCGGCTGCGCGGCGACGATCTGCTCGACGAGGTCCAGGGCGTCGGGCGCGGGCTCGAAGTCGGCCTTGCGCGCCGCGAGCGCGAAGATCTCGCGCAGCTGGGGGTCGGTGTAGTCGTCGAACGCGATCGTGGTGGCGAACCGGCTCTCCAGGCCCGGGTTCGTCATGATGAACCGCGCCATCGGCAGCGGGTACCCCGCGACGATGACGACGAGCTCGTCGCGGTGGTCCTCCATGTCCTTGACCAGGGTGTTCACGGCCTCGGCGCCGTACTGGTCCTCCGCCAGGGAGTACGCCTCGTCGATGAACAGCACCCCGCCCAGGGCCTTCGCGACGACCTCGGTGGTCTTGGGCGCGGTCTGCCCCAGGTAGCCGGCGACGAGCTCGGAGCGGTCCACCTCGACCAGGTGGCCGCTGCTCAGCAGCCCGAGCGCGCGGTACAGCCCGGCGACGAGCCGCGCGACCGTCGTCTTGCCCGTGCCCGGGTTGCCGACGAACACCAGGTGCCGGGTCAGCGAGGGGCGCGTCAGCCCGGCGTCGGTGCGCAGCCGCTCGACGCGCAGCACCTCGGCCTGCTGGCGGATCTCGCGCTTGACGCGGTCGAGACCGACGAGCGCGTCGAGCTCGGCGAGCAGCTCGTCGAACGTCTTCTCCGGGGGCGCGTCGGGCGCGGCGGTGGGCGCCGGGGGCGCGGACGCCCCCGCCGTCGCGACGGGACTGGATTGCTCTCTCGCGCCCGGGGTGGGGGTGGGGGTGCCGGCCCTCCCAGGGGTGGTGAGAGAGCGATCCAGTTCCGGGGTGGTGGCGATGCCGGCGGCGGCGCGCTGGACCGCGGCCGTGACGGACGCGGCGGCGACGACCTGGAGGTTCGGCTCGCCCAGGTCGCACGCGGCCGACGCGACCTGTGCGAGCGCGTCCGCGTAGGCGACCGCGTGCGGTGAGCGCGCGCCGACGAGGGCGGTGAGCTGGTCGCTCGGCGCGTGCCGCCACCGGCGCGCCGACGAGGCCGCGGCGAAGAACACCGTGAGGTCGTCGTCCGCGCGTCCGACGGCCGCCAGCCACGCCGGACCGGCTCCCGTGACGGACTCCGCGACCGCGGCGGCGAGCCGCTCGCCCTCGTCGCGCACGGCCGCCGGCGGCAGGCCCGCGGCGGTGCCGGCGGCGACCAGGGCGTCGAGCACGGCACGCAGCGCGCTCACGGCGCACCCGGCCCGGCGGGCATGTCCAGCGACGACTGCCCGAACTTCTCGGCGAGGAACTGCCCGTGCGCGACCAGCGCCTGCGCGTCCGCGCGGGACACGGCGTCGGAGATCTTCTCGAGCGTCATCGCGAGCAGGTCGAGCTGGTCGCACAGCAGCATGAGCGAGGTCTTGCCGCGCGACACCACGCGCCGATCCGCGAAGTCGCGCGGCAGCCGCAGGTACCCGCCGACGGCCTCCGGCAGGTAGCTCGTCGCCGTCGCCACGACCGTGTAGGCCTGCCGGTCGCCCACGCCGAAGCGGTCCAGCCGCGGCACCATGTCCTCCACCGTGCCCGTGATGCGGTGCACGCGTGCGGTGACCGCCGCGGGCACGCGGCCCTCGATGCTCGCCTCGACGTCGCGGACGGCGGCAGCGATCTGCTCGGCCGTCGGGACCGGGTCCTCCTCGATCACGACGACGTGCCGCGGCGTGCGGCCGAACAGGCGCGCGACGAGGTCGCCGAGTCCGCTCACCTGCTCATCACCTCACGCCGTCCGTGCATCCGCGCGTCAGCGCAGGCCCAGGTCGAGCGACCCGCTCGCCACCTCGGTGCGGTCCGAGCGCGACACGCGGTCGAGGTACTGCTTGGCCTTCGCCGTCTCGGTCTCCAGCACGCCGACGGTCTGCGCCATCGAGTCCAGCGCCTGCACCTTGAACGTGTCGATCGAGTCCATCGCCGCGAAGATGTCGGAGAACGACTGCTGCAGCTGCGGCAGGCCGATCGTCGCGCTCGCCGCCTGTTGCTGGATCACCACCGACTGCTCGCGCAGCAGCTTGGACGTCGAGGCGATCATGTTCGACGTCGTCGTGTTCAGCGCCGTGATCTGGTCGAGCACGAGCTTCTGGTTGTTCAGCGCCTGCGCCACGAGCACCGCGGTGCGCAGCGCCGAGACCGTCGTCGTCGTCGCCCGGTCGACGCCCTTGATGAGCTCGATGTTGTTCTTGATGATGATGTCGATCGCCAGGTAGCCCTGGATCGACACCGCGAGCTGCGTCAGCAGGTCCTGGTGCTTCTGGCGGACGTAGAACAGGACGTCCTCGCGCAGCGCGCGCGCCCGCTCGGGCTCGGCGATCTCGAGCTGCGCGATCTTCGCGGACAGCTGCGTGTCCAGCGAGCTCGCGACGTAGATGTACTGGTTGAGGCGGCCCATCGCGTCCCAGAGGTTCTGCTTCTCCAGGTTCAGCGCGGCGTTGTCCTTGCGCAGCTCGTCCTGGCCCCGGTAGAGCGCCTTGACGATCGCGTCGATCTGCTTCTGCGAGCTCTCGTAGCGGCGGAAGTAGTCGGTGAGCGTGTCCCCGAACGGCAGGATGCCCAGCAGCTTGCGCCCGACCGTCTTCTCGGAGGGGTCGAGGTCCTCGACCGTGCGGCGCAGGTCCAGCAGGGACTTGCTCACCTGCGACGTCCCGGAGACGCCGCCCTCGCGCAGCTCGCGCACCGGGACCTGCAGCAGCCGGTTCGACGTGTCCGCGGACGCGCGGATGTCCGAGTCGCCCATGAGCCGGATGTCGTCGGCCTTCGCCGCGAACTCCGGCGACCCCGCCTGCACGTTGTCGAGGCTGGTCAGGTACGCGCCGACCTTGGCGTCCAGCCCCGGCAGGGCCGCGGGGTCGACGCGCGGGGCCATCGCCGGGGCGTCGTGCGTGGCCACGGCCGCGACGGGCGCGGGCGCCTCCAGCGCGAAGGCGGACGCCGACGCGGGCGGCTGCAGGGGGCTCGGCTGGGTCATCGGAGGTCCTCCTGGGAGGCGCTGGTGGCGCGGCTGACGTCGGACGACGACGGTGCTGGTCACGGTACCGGAACGCCCGGCCGTGCTGAGCAGAACGGTCGGACGGTGGCGGTGGTTCCACCGGTCGGCGGGCGGGTGTCGCCTCGGTGCGGCGTCGTTGCCGGACAGCGGCTTCGAGGTCGCGCACTTTTCCGGTCAGGACGGCGCGCTCCGCGTCGGTGCGGCAGCAGGTCCCCGCGCTCTCCGCCTGCGGCGAACAGAGGACGTCCGGGGGGTACCCCGCCGTTAGCATCGAAACACGCCGCTTCGTCGGCTCCGCGCAAACCCCTGCTGCGCGGTGCCACCGGGGCACGCCGCTCGTGAGGAGTGCACATGTTCGAGAGATTCACGGACCGAGCCCGTCGCGTGGTCGTCCTCGCCCAGGAAGAGGCGCGGATGCTCAACCACAACTACATCGGCACCGAGCACATCCTCCTGGGACTCATCCACGAGGGTGAGGGTGTCGCGGCCAAGGCCCTGGAGTCGCTCGGGATCTCCCTGGAGGCGGTCCGCGCCCAGGTGCAGGAGATCATCGGCGAGGGCCAGCAGGCCCCGTCGGGTCACATCCCCTTCACGCCGCGCGCCAAGAAGGTCCTGGAGCTGTCGCTGCGCGAGGCGCTGCAGCTCGGCCACAACTACATCGGCACCGAGCACATCCTGCTCGGCCTGATCCGCGAGGGCGAGGGTGTCGCCGCGCAGGTCCTCAACAAGCTGGGCGCCGACCTCAACCGCGTGCGCCAGCAGGTCATCCAGCTCGTCTCCGGCTACCAGGGCAAGGAGCCCGTGGCGTCGGGCGGCCCCGCCGAGGGGCAGCCGTCCGGGTCGGCCGTGCTCGACCAGTTCGGCCGCAACCTCACGCAGGCGGCCCGCGACGGCAAGCTCGACCCGGTCATCGGGCGCGAGAAGGAGATCGAGCGGGTCATGCAGGTGCTGTCCCGCCGCACCAAGAACAACCCGGTGCTGATCGGTGAGCCCGGCGTCGGCAAGACGGCCGTCGTCGAGGGTCTCGCGCAGGACATCGTGCGCGGTGACGTGCCGGAGACGCTGAAGGACAAGCAGCTCTACACGCTCGACCTCGGCGCGCTGGTCGCCGGCTCCCGCTACCGCGGTGACTTCGAGGAGCGCCTGAAGAAGGTCCTCAAGGAGATCCGCACGCGCGGCGACATCATCCTGTTCATCGACGAGATCCACACCCTCGTCGGCGCGGGTGCCGCCGAGGGCGCGATCGACGCCGCGTCGATCCTCAAGCCCATGCTGGCGCGCGGCGAGCTGCAGACCATCGGTGCCACGACGCTCGACGAGTACCGCAAGTACGTCGAGAAGGACCCGGCCCTGGAGCGTCGCTTCCAGCCGATCCAGGTCGCCGAGCCGAACCTGCAGCACGCGATCGAGATCCTCAAGGGCCTGCGCGACCGCTACGAGGCGCACCACCGCGTCTCCATCACGGACGCCGCGCTCGTCGCCGCTGCGACCCTGGCCGACCGGTACGTCAACGACCGGTACCTGCCGGACAAGGCGATCGACCTGGTCGACGAGGCCGGTGCGCGCCTGCGGATCCGTCGCATGACGGCCCCGCCGGAGCTGCGCGAGCTCGACGAGCAGATCGCCGAGACGCGTCGCGACAAGGAGTCCGCGATCGACGAGCAGGACTTCGAGAAGGCTGCGCGCCTGCGCGACGAGGAGAAGCAGCTCGGGCTCAAGCGCATCGAGAAGGAGAAGGCCTGGAAGAACGGCGACCTGGACGCCGTCGCCGAGGTCGACGAGGAGCTCATCGCCGAGGTGCTGGCGAACGCCACGGGCATCCCGGTGTTCAAGCTCACCGAGGAGGAGTCCAGCCGCCTGCTCCACATGGAGGACAACCTGCACAAGCGGGTCGTCGGCCAGGACGCGGCCATCAAGGCGCTGTCGCAGGCCATCCGCCGCACGCGGGCGGGCCTCAAGGACCCGAAGCGTCCCGGTGGGTCGTTCATCTTCGCCGGACCCACGGGCGTCGGCAAGACCGAGCTGGCCCGCGCGCTGGCCGAGTTCCTCTTCGGGGACGAGGACGCGCTCATCCAGCTCGACATGTCGGAGTTCTCCGAGAAGCACACGGTGTCGCGGCTGTTCGGGTCGCCCCCCGGGTACGTCGGGTACGACGAGGGTGGTCAGCTCACCGAGAAGGTGCGCCGCAAGCCGTTCTCCGTCGTCCTGTTCGACGAGGTCGAGAAGGCGCACGCCGACATCTTCAACTCGCTGCTGCAGATCCTCGAGGACGGTCGCCTGACCGACTCGCAGGGCCGCGTCATCGACTTCAAGAACACCGTGATCATCATGACCACGAACCTCGGCACGCGGGACATCGCCAAGGGCGTCATGACCGGCTTCCAGGCCGGTGGCGAGCTCGCGACGGACTACGAGCGCATGAAGGCGAAGGTCAACGACGAGCTCAAGACGCACTTCCGTCCCGAGTTCCTCAACCGCGTCGACGACGTGGTGGTCTTCCCGCAGCTCTCGCAGCCCGAGATCTTCCAGATCGTCGACCTCATGATCGCCAAGCTGGCCAAGCGCCTGCGCGACAAGGACATGGACATCGAGATCACGCCCGCGGCCAAGAAGCTGCTCTCGGAGAAGGGCTACGACCCGGTCCTGGGCGCCCGGCCGCTGCGCCGTGCGATCCAGCGGGAGATCGAGGACGCCCTGTCCGAGAAGATCCTGTTCGGCGAGCTGAAGGCCGGTCAGACGGTCATCGTCGACGCGCAGGGCGAGGGTCTGCTCGGGGAGTTCATCTTCACGGGCGTCCCGCGCAGCACCCGCGACAAGGAGCCCCTGGTCGTCGGCGCGGCCGTCGGGACCCCGCACTCCGGCACCGACGTCCCGCCCGCCCCGCCGGCCACGGCCCGCGGCGACGGCGGCACGGGTCTCGCCCCGGCCTCCTGACCGCCGGCACCACCGACGCAAGGCCCCGGCCCCGCAAGGGGCCGGGGCCTTCGTCGTGCGCGCCGAGAGGCGCGCCACGCCGGGGTCCCATCCGACGGTGTTGTGCAGGTTTGACGTTACACACGCGTGCTGCCACAGTCGGTACCGGTCGCCCGGCATGACGCGGGTGCGTCCGGCAGCCGTCCAACGAGGGACGGAGCGCGTCCGTGCGTGGCGCGCGCAGCCGGTCGGCGCATCCCGGCTCTCCAGGCGGCACCCGGCGCACGCGTCCGGGATCGGGATCGGACGACTCGACGAAGAGGACAGACGATGACGACGAAGAAGACGTTCGCGGCTGCGGCCGCGGTGGTCATGGGAGCCCTGGCGCTCACCGCCTGCGCGGGCTCGGACGACGACGGTGCGGGCGGCGACGGCGCGGTCCAGATGACGTTCTGGCACAACTCCACCACCGACGACGGCAAGGCCTACCAGGAGGACATCGCGGCGGCCTTCGAGGCCGAGAACCCCGGTGTCGAGATCACCCTGCAGGTCGTCCAGAACGAGGAGATGGACGGCAAGCTGCAGACCGCCCTGAACTCCGGCGACGCCCCGGACATCTTCATGGCGCGCGGCGGCGGCAAGCTCGCCGACATCGTCGAGGCCGGCCAGGTGATGGACCTGACCGACCTGGTCGACGACGCCACGCGCGACGCCCTGGGCGGGACGATCGACGCCTTCACCATCGACGACAAGGTCTACGGCATCCCGACCGCCGTGCTGCCCGGCGGCATCTTCTACAGCAAGGACCTGTTCGCCGCGGCCGGCATCGAGACGCTGCCGACGACCATGGCCGAGCTGGAGGACGCCGTCGCCAAGCTCGAGGCGTCGGGCGTCGAGCCGATCGCGCTGGGTGCCAAGGACGCGTGGCCGGCCGCGCACTGGTACTACTTCTACGCGCTGCGGGCCTGCTCGCAGGAGACCATCGCCGCGGCCGCCGCCGACCGCAGCTTCGACGACCCGTGCTGGACGCAGGCCGGCGAGGAGTTCGCGGCGTTCGCCGAGAAGGAGCCCTTCAACGAGGGCTACCTCACGACCACCGCGCAGCAGGGTGCCGGTTCCTCGGCGGGCCTCGTGGCCAACCACCAGGCCGCCATGGAGCTCATGGGTGCCTGGGACCCCGGCGTCATCGGCGGGCTGACGCCGGACGGCGAGCCGCTGGCCGACCTCGGCTGGTTCCCGTTCCCGGCGGTCGACGGCGGCGCGGGCGACCCGACGGCGATGATGGGCGGCATCGACGGCCTCACCTGCCACGTCGATGCGCCGGTGGAGTGCGCCGAGTTCCTCAACTTCCTGCTCCTGAAGGAGAACCAGGAGGCGTTCGCCGAGGCGTTCGTGACGCTCCCGGCCAGCAAGGACGCACAGGGCGTCGTCACCGACCCCGCCCTGCTGGACGTGCTCGCCGCGTACAACGACGCCGCGTACGTGTCGGTGTGGCTCGACACCCTGTTCGGTCAGAACGTCGGCAACGCGCTGAACACGGCCGTCGTCGAGATGCTGGCCGGTCAGGGCGACGCCGAGAGCATCGTCGCGACCGTCAACGCCGCGGCAGCCAAGGAGTAGCAGCCTCCATGACCAGCTCCCAGGGCGGGAACGCGCTGGAGGCGACGTCGCCCGGGGCCGGCCCCGCGGCCGGGGACGGTGCCCGTACGGCACCGTCCCCGGCCCGTCGGCCCCGCGGGATCGACTGGCGCCAGCGGGCAGAGATCGCCCTGCTCGCCGGCCCGGCGATCGTCGTCTTCGTCGCGTTCGTGATCTTCCCCGTCGTCATGGCGGCGTACTACGGGTTCTTCCGGTGGAAGGGCTACGGCCCGGCCACCGACTTCATCGGGCTGCAGAACTACGTCGCGATCCTGCAGGACCCGACGTTCCAGGACGCGCTGCGGCACAACGGCTTCATCGTCGTGATGTCGCTGGTGATGCAGGGACCCGCCGCGGTGGCGCTCGCGCTGCTGCTCAACCGACGGATGCGCGGGCGCTCGGTCATCCGGGTGCTGATCTTCGTGCCCTACGTCATCTCCGAGGTCATCGTCGGCGTCGGCTGGAGCCTGATGCTCCAGACGACGGGCGCGGTGAACGGGTTCCTCACGAAGATCGGGCTCGAGTCCTGGGCGGTCGACTGGCTGTCCGACCCCGACATCGCGATCTGGTCGCTGATGATCATCATCACCTGGAAGTACATCGGCTTCGCCGTGATCCTCTTCCTCGCGGGGCTGCAGTCGATCCCCGAGGAGCTGCACGAGGCCGCCGCGATCGACGGGGCGTCGTTCTGGCAGGCGCAGCGCAGCATCACGCTGCCGCTGCTCGGGCCCACGATGCGGATCTGGGCGTTCCTGTCGATCATCGGGGCGCTGCAGCTGTTCGACCTCGTCTACATCATCTGGGGCCAGTACGTGTCCGCCACGGCCGGCACCTCGACGATGGCGACGTACATGGTGCTCAACGGGCGCAACGCCGGGAACTACGGCTTCGGCAACGCGGTGGCCGTCGTGCTGTTCCTCATCTCGCTGGTCATCGCGCTCACGTACCAGCGCTTCGTGCTCCGGCGCGACACCGAGGGTGCGCTCACGGGAGGGACGAAGTGATGACTGCCGTCGCCGTGCCGACGACCCCGGCCAGGCCCCCGGTGCCCAAGCGCCGCCGCGGATCGACGCTCGAGCGGGTCAACCCGGTGGTGTATGTGGTCGCGTGGCTGCTCGTGGGCCTGTGCATCGGACCCGTCGCCTTCATCATCCTCGGCGGGCTGCGGACGAACTCGCAGATCACCGCGGACCCGTCCGGGTTCCCCACCACGTGGGAGTGGGGCAACTACTCGTCGGTGCTCACCAGCTCGCTGTTCTGGCAGCAGGCGGCGAACTCCGCGATCGCCGGCATCGCGACGACGGCCGGCGTGGTGGTCCTCGGTCTCATGGCGAGCTACGTGCTGGCCCGCTACCGGTTCAACGGCCGGGGGGCGATGTACTCGCTGTTCGCGGCGGGCCTGATGTTCCCCATGACCGTGGCCATCACGCCGCTGTACATCCTCATCAAGAACCTCGGCCTGATGAACACCCTGGCCGGCATCATCCTGCCGCAGATCGCGTTCGCGCTCCCGGTGACCGTCATCATCCTCGTGCCGTTCCTGCGGGCCATCCCCAAGGAGCTGGAGGAGGCCGCGTCGATCGACGGTGCGAGCCGGCTCGGGTTCTTCGTCAGGATGGTCGTCCCGCTGTCCCTGCCGGGTGTCGTGACGGTCGGCATCCTCGCGTTCGTCGCGAGCTGGAACAGCTACATGCTGCCGCTGTTCATCCTCAACGACGAGGTGATGTACACGCTGCCGCTGGGCGTGCAGTCGTTCGCCTCGCAGTACTCGGTCGACACCGCCCGCGTGCTGGCGTTCGTGTCGTTGTCGATGATCCCCGCCCTGGTCTTCTTCTCGATGTTTGAGCGGCGCATCGTCGGTGGGCTCACCGGCGCCGTCAAGGGCTGAGTACTGCAGCACGCACCTGGCACCACCCTGATCGACATGGAGGTCGACCACGCATGAGCACGGTCCAGAACCCGATCCTTCCCGGGTGCTACCCGGACCCGTCGATCTGCCGGGTGGGTGACGACTACTACCTGGTGACCTCGACGTTCGAGTACCTGCCGGGCCTGCCGGTGCTGCACAGCCGGGACCTGGTGACCTGGGAGCAGATCGGCCACGTCGTCCACCGGCCCGGTCAGCTCGACTACACCGGCATCGCGTCCTCCGGTGGCCTCTACGCGCCGACGATCCGGCACCACGACGGCCTGTTCTGGGTCATCTGCACGCTCGTCGGCCAGCCGCACGGCAACCCGGGCGGCAACTTCGTCATGACGGCGACGGACCCGGCCGGCCCGTGGTCGGACCCGATGTGGCTCGACGCCGACGGCATCGACCCGTCGATCTTCTTCGACGACGACGGCCGCATCTGGGTGCACGGCACCCGCCTGGCGCGCGAGCCGGAGTGGTTCCACCAGACCGAGGTGTGGATCCGCGAGCTCGACCCCGCGACCACCAAGCTCACAGGCCCGGAGCACGTGGTGTGGTCCGGGGCCGTGAAGGGCGCCGTCTGGGCCGAGGCCCCGCACCTCTACAAGGTCGACGGCACGTACTACCTGATGGCGGCCGAGGCCGGCACCGAGTTCCACCACGCCGAGAGCATCGCCCAGTCGGAGTCCGTGACCGGCCCGTACGTGGGCACCCGGGGCAACCCGATCCTCACGCACCGGCACCTGGGGCGGCAGTACCCGGTGGTCGGGGCGGGCCACGCGGACCTCGTGGAGGCGGCCGACGGCAGCTGGTGGGCCGTGCTGCTGGCCATGCGCACGTACGGCGGCTACCACTACCCGCTGGGCCGCGAGACGTTCCTCGTCCCCGTGGTCTGGGAGGACGGCTGGCCGGTGTTCGCGCCGGGCGTCGGGCGGGTGCCCGACGAGGTCGAGGTGCCGTTCGCGACGGGCCCCGCGCGGGGCCTGGTCCAGGGGCTGACCTCGGGTGCGGTGCCGTCGGACGACCCGCGGTGGACCGCCGTGCGCGCGCTGCCCACCCAGGTCGCCACGCCCGCGGGCGACGGCTGGGACCTGCCGCTGCGCGCCGCGACCCTCGCCGACGTCGAGGTCCCCGCGTTCCTCGGGGTGCGGCTGCAGCACCAGGACGCCGACCTCACGGTGCGGGTGGGGGTCGACCTCGCCGAGGGTGAGGAGGTCGGGGTGGCCGTGCGGCAGTCCGAGAAGGACCACGTGCGCCTGGCCGTCACCACCCAGGACGGTGTCGTCCGCGCGCAGGTCGTGCACCGGCAGCGCGACGAGGACCGTGTCCTCGGCGAGGCGTCGGTGACCGGCGGTTCCCCGCTCACCCTCGTCGTCCGTGCGCGCGGCGTGGACCTGGACCTGCTCGTCGGTGCGGGCGACGACGCACCCGTCGTCGTCGGCTCGGCCCTGGCGACCGACCTCGACACCGTCGCGACCGGCGGCTTCCTGGGCTTGTGGCTCGGCGTCTACGGCACGAGCAACGGCCGCCCGACGCAGACCATCGCCCACATCGAGCGCGTGGAGTACACGCCGACCGACTGATGCCGGCACGGGCTGGATCGACCTCTCACCCCCCATGGGCGTGAGAGTCCAATCCAGCCGCCCCGGGGCTGGATTGCTCTCTCACCACCTCGTGAGTGAGCAATCCAGCTCCACTTGATGGGCGCGAGAGAGCAATCCAGTCACGCCGGGGTGCGGGCGGACCGTGGCGAGCCCGAGAGGATGGGGGACGTGACCCACCCAAGGACGACCCGCCCGATCACCCTCGACGACGTGCCCGCGCTCGTCGACGTCCTCGTCGCCAACCGCGCCTTCCTCGCCCCGTGGCAGTCGGTCCGCGACGACGCGTACTTCACGCCCGCCGGGCAGCGCGACGTGGTCCGTGACGCGATCGACCTGGCAGGGCGTGGCCTCGGCCGCGTCCACGTCGTCCTCGACGAGGGGCGCGTGGTGGGCCGGGCGACCTTGTCCGGCGTGGTCCGCGGGGCTCTGCAGTCGTGCGCGCTGGGCTACTGGGTCGCGGAGGCGAACAACGGCCGTGGCCTAGCGACGGCCGCGGTGGCGGAGATGCTGGACGTCGCGTTCGGCGAGCTCCGTCTGCACCGCGTCCAGGCGGAGACGCTGGTGCACAACACCGCGTCCCAGCGGGTGCTCGAGCGCAACGGGTTCACGCGGTACGGCACGGCGCCGCAGTACCTGCGTATCGCGGGCACCTGGCAGGACCACGCGATGTTCCAGGTGCTGAACCCGGCCACCGAGGACTGTGAATCCGGAGCAGGGGTGAGTGTCGCTGTCGGCCGGTGACTCGTCGAGATCACCCGACCAGGTACACCAGCACCGGGAGCCCGACGAGAAGCGCGACCGGGACCGTCCAGGGCCAGGTGCGCCCGCCCCGGTGGACAGGTGGTCGATCTTGCTCCGCCCCTACGTGCGCGCCCCGAACGGGATGGAGGTCGCTCGCGAGCCATCCCCACGGCCACGCCGCGTGGAGACCGCTGCGCACCACCGGCTCGGCGGCGCCCGAGCGACGTGACCAGCGGTCACGGTCGGAGCGCACGCTCCTCAGGTCCAGCACGACCAAGCCGAGAGCAGCACCGCGCAGCAGCGGCCGTCTCCCGGTGGCAGGCCGGGACACCACGGCAAGGGTGAGGCACGCCGACGTGCCGAGCACGACGGCACCCGCCGCCACAGCAGCCAGTGCGCCCGCGACTCGCTCGTCCGGCACGTCCAGAGCTGCCCAGGCAGAGAAGAACGCCCAGATCCAGAGGACGACGCTGAGGATCCCCCAGAGAGAGGCGAGCGCCGCGAGGCCGAGGGACTCCCGGGTCGCGGCCATGTACGCCGCCAAGGTGAACATCGCGATCCCACCGGACAGCAGCACGAGTGCGGACACGGCGGCGGACGGTGTGGTCCAGCCCATCGCCCACGCCGTGCCGACGACCGCCATCGGGGCAGTCAGCAGCAGCGCATCCTGGACATGCTCGACCGTGGACGACGCCCGACGGGCGGCCAGGGATCGTACTGCTGCGACCAGGCGCTCGAGCCGGACCTGGCGACGTGCCCGGGCACGCAGAGTGACAGCGTCGGGGTCCGACGCCAGCTCGGCGGCGTCGGCGGCGAAGAACGACACGAGGAGCGCGCCGAGGATCGGCCCGCCGACTCCCGCGACGTCGAGGACTCGCGGCGCGTCGGCCAGGTGCGGGCCTACGGCCACGAGGGCTGTCAGCCACGAGAGGAAGACCATCGCCCTCGCGACGTTCTGCAGCAGGAGGGTGCGCCCTGCGAGCTCCACATCGGGCGCGGTGTGCGGGGCCGCCGGCCTCGCGGCGCGGTCGGCGCTCACCGCGACCTGCAACGCGATCGACAGCACGACCAGGAAGGACAGCGCCGCGATGACCCTGTCCGAGCTCGGTGCGGGCACGAGCAGCGTCACCGACTGATCCGGTGCGGCACGGTGCGCGGACCACTCGTTGAGTCCGACCACGACCCAGATCAGGGCCAGGGTGAAGACTGCGGAGAGCAGCCCGCCTCCGATCAGTCGCCGGATCCTGCGCCAGAACGCGTCGTAGGCGTCGATCACCCTGCGCGTCTCCGCCATCGGGTCGACGGGACGCGTGTCGACGACCTGGGCGGCGGATGTGGACGGGGCGACCCGAGGTTGCGACCGGGCCGCGGGTGCGGCCGACCTCGTTGCGCGACCCAGCCGCGCGAGTAGTTCCCCGACACCTCGACCCATCGGCTGCCCCCGTCGTCCGTCCCGTCGGTGCGAGGCTCCCACAGGGGTCTGACACCCTCGGAGGGGGAGCGCGTCCGCCGGCGACGGGAGGGCGGTCCAGCTTGGAGCCAGGTGCTGGATCGCCCTCTCGCCGTCATCCGGTGACCGGTTTCGCTACCTCGCGCCCGGAGGCACGGGCTGGATTGCTCTCTCGCGCTCACAGGGGAGTGCTGGATTGCTCTCTCACCAGGTGGTGAGAGAGCAATCCAGCAACGGTCGCGCGGTGTGGGTCAGCGGCGGCGGGTGGTGGGGTCCGTGATCGACGGGGGGTGGTAGCCCGCGTCGGCCGGGTTGAGGGTGGTGCCCGGCGGGACGATGCGGTCGATCTCGTCGAGGACGTCGGCCGGCAGGCGGACGTCGAGCGCCGTGAGGGCCGCGTCGAGGTGCGCCTGCGTGCGCGGGCCGATGATCGCGCTCGACACCGCGGGGTGCGCCAGGACGAACCCGAGCGCGAGCTGCACGAGGGTCAGCCCAGCGGCCTCCGCGACCTTCGTGAGCTGCTGCACCGCCTCCGCCTTGCCGACGTTCTCCGGCAGCGTCGGGTCGTGACGGCCCGGCTGGCGCTGGTGCCGCGGGGAGTCCCCGCGTGCGCCGTCCAGTGCGCGCCCCGACAGCCAGCCGCCCGCCAGGGGGCTCCACGGCAGCACGCCCAGCCCGTACTCCAGGGCCAGCGGCAGCACCTCGCGCTCGACGCCCCGCGCGAGGACCGAGTACGGCGGCTGCTCGGTCGCGGGCCGGGCGTACCGGCGGTCCGCCGCGACCCACTGCGCCTGGACGATCTGCGACGGCAGGAACGTCGACGTCCCGACGTACAGGACCTTGCCGGCACGCACGAGGTCGTCGAGCGCGCCGAGCGTCTCGTCCAGGGCCGTCCCCGGCTCCGGGCGGTGCACCTGGTAGACGTCGATCCGGTCGGTCTGCAGCCGACGCAACGAGTCCTCGACGGCCCGCACGATCCACCGCCGCGAGTTGCCCGCGTGGTTGACCTCGTCGGACAGCCGGCCGTGGACCTTGGTCGCGAGGACCACGTCGTCGCGACGCCCCGCGAGGGCCTTGCCGACGATCGTCTCGGACTCGCCGCGCGAGTAGACGTCGGCGGTGTCGACGACGTTGATGCCGGCGTCGAGCGCGCGGTGCAGGATCGCGGCCGACGCGTCGTGGTCGGGGTTGCCCCAGGCGCCGAAGTTCATGGTCCCGAGCGTGAGCGGGGACACCTGGACCCCGGTGCGGCCGAGCGGACGGTACGTGGTCATGCGCGTGCTCCTTCGTGGGTGGCGCTGGTGGTGGTGGCGACGCGGCCGAGGTCGCGTGCGCCCGTGCGGTGGCGCGGGTGCGTGGGACGGGCCAGCCCGTAGTGGTCGCGCAGCGTCGTGCCGGTGTACGCGTCGCGGAACAGGCCGCGGTCGACGAGCACGGGCACGACCTGGTCGACGAAGTCCTCCAGGCCCGACGGCAGCACCGCGGGCATGATGTTGAACCCGTCGGCGGCACCCGCGTCCCACCACTCCTGGATCGCGTCGGCGACCTGCTCGGCCGTCCCGGAGAACGTCCGGTGCCCGCGCCCGCCGCCCAGCCGACCGATGAGCTGCCGCACCGTCAGGCGCTCGCGCCGGGCCAGCTCGACGATCAGCGTGTACCGGGACTTGGCGCCCTCGATCTCGTCCTCGCCCGGCAGGTCGGCCGGCAGCTCGCGGTCGAGCGGCAGGTCGTCGGGGGCGACGCGCAGCGTCCTGGCGAGCTGGGCGCGCGCGTACTCGGGCCGGATCAGCCGGTCGAGCTCGTCCTCCTTGGCCTTAGCCTCGGCCTGCGTCGCCCCGATGACGGGCACGATGCCCGGCAGCACGAGCAGCCCCGCGGGGTCACGGCCCCACTCGACGGCCCGCCGCTTGAGGTCGGTCGCGAACGCGAGCGCGTCGTCGAGCGTCTGCTGCGCCGTGAACACCGCCTCCGCGTACCGCGCGGCCAGGTCCTTGCCGTCGTCGGACGACCCCGCCTGCACGAGCAGCGGGTACGCCTGCGGCGAGCGCGGCGTGGTCAGCGCCCCGGCCACGCCGAAGTGCTCGCCGACGTGCCCCGGAGGGTGGATGCGCGCCGCGTCCCCCCAGACCCCGGTCTCCTTGTCGCCGATCTCGACGTCGTCCTCCCACGAGTCCCAGAGCGCCAGGGCGACGTCGATGAACTCGGCGGCGCGGGCGTACCGGGCGCGGTGGGACGGCAGCTCGTCGAGCCCGAAGTTGCGTGCCGCGTCGAGGTGGGCCGTCGTCACGATGTTCCAGCCGGCGCGACCGCCGCTGATGTGGTCGACCGACGCGAACCGCCGCGCCAGGTTGTACGGGTCGTTGTACGTCGTCGACGCGGTGGCGATCAGCCCGATGCGGCTGGTCACCGCCGCGATCGCGGCCAGCACGACCGTCGGCTCGAGCGTGCCCGAGGGTCGACGCCCGACGTCGCTGAACAGCGCCGGGCCGTCGGCGAAGAAGATCGAGTCCAGGTGCCCGCGCTCGGCGGTCTGGGCCAGGCGCTGCAGGTACGCGATGTTCGTGCTCCGGTACGACGGGTCGGACTCCGGCAGGCGCCACGACGCCTCGTGGTGGCCGGTGCTCATGAGGAACGCGTTGAGGTGCAGCTGCCCCTCGCGGCGGGGTCGGGTGGTCATGGTGTGCTCCTGTCGTGCTCGGGTGAGGGCGGGTGGACGACGACCGGGACGCCCAGGGCGTCGAGCAGCTCGCGGCGCAGCGCCACGTAGCCCGCGTCGGCCGGGTCGCGGTGGTCGACGGGGACGTCGAGCGCGATGCGCCCGGCGTCGAGCACGACGATGCGGTCGGCGAGGACGATCGACTCGTCGACGTCGTGCGTGACCAGCAGCACCGCGGGCCGGTGCCGCGCGCACAGCTCGCGCAGCAGCGTGTGCATGCGGGTGCGGGTCAGGGCGTCGAGCGCCCCGAACGGCTCGTCGGCGAGCAGCAGCTGCGGCTCGCGGACGAGGGACCGGGCGAGGGACACCCGCTGCTGCTCGCCCCCGGACAGCTCGGTGGGCCACGCGCGCTCGCGCCCGGCCAGGCCGACCTCCGCGAGGCGTTCGGTGCCGAGGTCGCGGGCGCCCGGACCGCGCAGGCCGAGGGTCACGTTGTCGAGCACCCGCGCCCACGGCAGCAGCCGCGAGTCCTGGAACACGACCGACACCCGCTGCGGGACGGCGATCGTGCCCGTGCCGTGCACGTCGTGGTCGAGCCCGGCCAGGGCGCGCAGCAGGGTGCTCTTGCCGGAGCCGCTGCGCCCGAGGATCGCGACGAACTCGCCGGCGGCGATGTCGAGGTCCAGGCCGCGCAGCACGCGGCCGTCGCCCTCGCCGAGCCCGTAGGCCCGGACCAGGTCGCGCACGACGACGGACCCGTCGTCCGTCGTCACGCGCTCGTCCGCCAGGACGCCGTGGGCGGGTGCGGGCACGGCGGACCTTGCCGGGACGCGCGCGTCCTCGGTGGGCCCCGGGGCGGTCAGTCCGCCAGCGTGCGTCGCCATGACAGGGCCCTCCTCTGCACGAGACGGACGAGCAGGTCGGAGCCGTAGCCGAGGATCCCGTAGAGCACGAGCCCGACGACGATGACGTCGGTCTGGCCGTAGGTGCGGGCGAGCTCCATCATGTAGCCGATGCCGGCGGTGCCGTTGATCTGCTCGACGACCACCAGGGCCAGCCAGCAGCCGGTGACCGCGAACCGCAGCCCCAGCAGGAAGCCGGGCAGCGCCCCGGGGAGCACGACCTTGGTCAGGAAGTGCCACCGCGACAGCCCCACGGTCTCGGCGAGCTCGACGTACCGCGCGTCGATCGTCCGCAGGCCGTTGTGCGTGTGGATGTACACGGGGATGAGGACGCCGAGCAGGATCGTGACGACCTTCATGGTCTCGCCGATGCCGAGCCACAGGATGAGCAGCGGCAGCAGCGCGAGGCTCGGGATGGCCCGCTTGAGCTGGACGGGCCCGTCGACGATCGCCTCGCCCCAGCGGCTGAGCCCGGCGACGACCGCGAGCACGGTCCCGGCGAGGATGCCGAGGACGAGCCCGGACAGCGCGCGCCCGGCGGACACCGCGAGGTGCTCCTGCAGGCGCCCCTCGGCGACGAGGTCCGCGCCCGTCGTGACGACCGTCCACGGTGCGGACAGCGTGCGCGGGTCGATGAGACCGACGGCGCTGCCGAGGGCCCAGACGCCCAGCAGCACGCCCAGCCCGATCAGCGGTCCGCCGCGCAGCGGCCGGCCCGGGCCGAGGCGGCGGCCGGTGCGCGACGCCCGGCGCGCGGGCGACGGGCGCGCGGGAGTCCGGTCGACCGGTCGCGTCAGGCCCCGGGGCAGGGAGAGGGTCGACATCAGCCGGCCTCCTGCTCGCGGTAGGCGGCTGCGGCGTCGGCGACGACGGGCGCGAAGCGCTCGTCCCACAGGTCGGCGGCGTCGATCACGTCGTTGCCGGTGGCCGCGGCGAGCAGCGCGACGGTCTCCTGGTGCCGGGCGATGTGCTCGGTCCAGTCCGCGGGGACGTCGGGGGTGCCGGCGCGCCCGACCAGGTAGTCGGCGTCGGCGGGGCTCAGCCCCTGGTCCTCGACGTAGTACCCGGCCTTCCACTCCTCGGGGTGGTCGTGCACCCAGAGCTTGGCCTGCGCCCAGAGCTGCACGTAGGCGCGCAGGGCCGCAGCCTTGGCGGGGTCGTCGATCACCGTCGTCGGCACGTAGAGGTGGCTCGGGTCGTCGCGCAGGCCGTGGCGCACGGTGTGGGCGCCGTCGGGGCCGTACTTCTCGAGGTAGCGGGCGATCTGCACGCCGCCGATGGGCGCGATGTCGACCTCGCCCGCGGCGAGCGCGGTGGTGTACACGTCGCCGTTGCTGGGCAGCTCGACGAGCGTGACGTCGTCCTGGGTCAGGCCCGCCTCCTCGAGCGCGCGCAGCACGATGACGCCCTGCGCCTGGCCGGGGGAGTACGCCACCCGGTGCCCGGCGAAGTCCTCGAGGGACTCGACGCCGTCGACCCCGGGCGCGACCCCGAACTCGTAGATCGGGTTCTCCTGCCAGTCCTCGCGGTACACGGCCGCGACGATCTTCACGTCGAGCCCCGTCCACTCCGCGTGGATCGGCGGGATGTCCGCGACCGCGCCCACGTCCAGGGCCCCGGCCCGGAACGCCTCGGTGGTCTGCGGCCCGCCGGACAGGTTGGCCCACTCGATGGTGAAGCCGAGGTCCGAGTCCAGGTCGTCGCCGGCGATCGCGACGGCCTTCTGGGTGGTCGGGTCACCGACGACGAGCGTCGTCCCGGCGGGCACCGCGGTGGGGAGCGCGGCCGTGGCGGGCGCCGTCGTGGGGTCGTCGGCCGACGCGTCGCCGGCGCACGCGGCGAGCAGGGCGGGCAGGAGGGCCGCGGCCGCGACGGCGGCGAGGCGGTGACGCGCGGTGCGGCCGGTGCGGCCGGCGCGGGTCCGGTCGGGAGGTGCGAACGGCATGGTGGAGCCTTCCGGGCAGGGAGGGGCCGTCGTCGACGACGCGGCGGTGGTCGGGCAGGGTGCGGGCACACGTCCGGGCCTCCCGGCGTCGGTCCTGGGGTGGCGGACGACGACGGGTGGGGACGTGCCGGTGGCGAGGGAGGCCGGGCGCCGGGAGGCGGGGGGACGGCCGTGGCGACGGGGGCCGCGGGCGACGGATCGCGGGCGACGGGTCGCGGGTGGGGCGGCGGGTCAGCGACAGCGCGGGGCCGGACACGACCGACACGCACGGACGCGCAGCGGCGACGCTGCGGTGTGCGGGGCGGTGGTCATGCGGAAGAGAATGACATACCGAATTGGTCGGATATAACTGACGACCGCATCCTGAGACGCGACGCCCACCCGCCCCGACTTGCCCCCGCGGCGACGACCGGACACCGTAGGCGTCTGCCGGTCCCCGGCCCCGCCTGCCGGGCACGCCGCAGGCCCGGCGGACGCGTGCAGGGGGAGGGCGGGCGCATGGCGGAGACGGACCTGGTCGAGCTGGTCGACGAGCACGGGCGCGCGACGGGCTCGACGACCGTGGGGCAGGCCCACAGCGCTCCGGGCCGCCTGCACCGGGCCTTCTCGGTGGTCGTCACGCGGCCCGACGGGCAGCTGCTGCTGCAGCGCCGCGCGGACGCCAAGCTGCGCTTCCCGGGCCTGTGGACCAACACGTGCTGCGGCCACCCGCTGCCCGGTGCGGACCTGCACGCCCGCGCGACCCTGCGCGTGCGCGAGGAGCTCGGGGTCGAGCTGGTCGACGTGCGCGAGGTCGGCACCTTCCGGTACCGGGCGCAGGACGGCGCGTCGGGCCACGTCGAGAGCGAGCACGACCACGTCCTGGTGGGCGGGTGCACCGGCGAGCTGCGCCCGGACCCCGCCGAGGTCGCGGAGACGGCCTGGGTCACCCCGGAGCGCGCCCACGAGATGGTCGAGGCGGGCCTGACGACCCCCTGGTTCGTCGACGTCCTGCGCCTCATGAACGCCCACCCCACCGACTGAGCCACGAGTGCGGGGGGTACCGCACGAGTGCGGGGGTCGTTTCCCCCGCACTCGAGGTGCTTCCCCCGCACTCGACGGGGTGGTGGGGGTGCGGGGTGGTGTCAGATCGACGCGATCGTCCACCAGGTGGAGGGGTCGGGGCTGAACGTCGTGGTCGGGTGCGCGGTGCCGCCGCGCAGCAGGGCGCCCGTCGCGTCGTGGACCAGCCGGACGCGCGAGCCCTGGCGCCACGGGCCGCCGCCGTCGACGACGACGCGCCAGGTGTCGGTCGCCGCGCCGCCGGGCGTGACGGCGAGGGTCGGGGTGCCGTCGACGAGCGCGAGCGTGTCGCGACCCCCGCGGCGGGCGTCGGTCGCGACGAGCCGGACCCGCGCGCCCTCGCCCAGCAGGCCCGGGTCGTCCCCGGACGTCGGCACCCACGTCGTCGCGCCCGTCGCGTGCAGTGCCGGCTCGCCGTCGCCGACGACCAGGAGGCGGCCCGTCGCGACGTGCACGAGGGCCAGGGGCGTGCCCGCGCGCACGCGCGCCGTCGGACGTCGTGACGCGCTCGGCAGCGGCGGGGGCGTGCGGGGCGCGTAGGCGTGGTGGAAGAACCCGCGCCACAGGCGGCCGTTGCTCGCGCGCCAGCCGTCGGCGGTCTCGACCAGGGTGACCTCACGCCCCGGGGTGTTCGGGTCGAGCAGCGCCAGGACGACGTCCCCGGTGGCGGTGTCGCGCGTGAAGCCCGTCGCGACGACCTGGTGGTTGTCGCCCGACCGCACCGGGTTGCGCGCGACGACCATGCCCAGCACGACCGGCCGTCCGCGGGTCAGTGCCCGCAGGATGCCGGGCAGCTCACGGCGGGTGCGGGTGCGGACGCCGGCCACGGGCCCGAGGTCGGCGTCCGGCAGGACCGACCACCCGACGAACCGCAGCGCCGAGAGCGACCGGAACGAGTCGAGCTGGCGCGACCGGAGGTGGTCGGCGACGAGGTGCCCGTCGGGGGGCACGCGGCCGGGCGCGAACAGGCCCGCGGGCCAGGACGGCACGTCCCGCCCCGCGCGCGCGTGGTCGAGCATCGAGTACGCCATGCCGCCGCACAGGCCGGCGGTGCGCAGCGGCGTGCCGTTCGGCAGCGTGACGAGCACGTTGACGAACCTGTTGGCGAACGCGTACCCGGCCCGCGTCGGGTCGATCCTGTCTGCCACCGTCGCGCCTCCCGTCGCACACCCTCACACAGGAGCGCGCGACCGCGCCGCACGTACGTGCCCCGAGCGGCGCACCGGGGTGGGGCGGACTCACCGCCCCACCCGTGCGGTCAGGCGGACTGGTCGAGCGCCTCGGCGAGCGCGCGGGCGCGGGGCGTCGCGAAGGCCTTGGGCTCGCGCACGACCGTGGGCATGTAGTCCTGGTACTCCTGCGGCTGGGCCGCGAGGTACGAGCCGGACTTCGTGTACGCGAGCAGGAGGCAGACGGCGGACGTGTCCGCGTCCCCGTCCTCGTCGAGCGCGAACTCGAGCGCGGCGATCGCCTCGAGGTCGTCGGCGTCGAACGCCGCGACGACGTCGGTGATCGGGTTGCGGAAGTAGCGGAACCCCGTGACGACCTTCTCGTTGGTCGGCGTGTAGATCAGGTCGGTGAAGACCATCATGCGCTTCTTGGTGGTGAAGGTCTGGGGCTGGTTCTTGAGCCACTGGCTGAGCTCGACGATCTCGGGCACGGGTGTCCGCCTCCGCAGGAACAGGGTCCCTCGACGATCGAGGGGCGAGTCCGCACGGTAGTGAACGCAGCGGGTGCCACGGGGGCGGTCGACGGCGGAAGGTTCCGCCGTCGACCCCACCCCAGGCCGGTGGGCCCGTCAGCGGACGTAGATCGGGGGCTGCGCCGGGGGCGTGAACGGGTCACCCAGGAAGAACGACGGGTGCGGGGGCTGGTTGTAGGCGGTGTTCTGCCAGGCCAGCGCCACGCGGTACATCGCGTCGTGCAGCAGGGTCGGCACCCGGTGCGACGTGGTGACGGGCGTCGCGTAGATCCGCAGCGCGCCCTCGTCGGACCGCGCCCAGATCACCTCTTCGCGCCAGTCGCCGAGGATGTCGCCCGAGAGCACCGGCGTCGCCTTGGTGCCGTTGTTCGCCCGCACGCCCGCGCCGGTGAGCAGGCGTGCGTCCCCTCCGGTGCCGTACTTGTCGATCTTCGTCTGGTCGAGCAGCTCGCGGACCGGGTCGCCGTCCCACCAGGCCAGGAAGTTCGCGGACGACGGCTTGCGGCCCACGGACGCACCGGTGGCGGCGTTGCGCAGGTCCGCCTCGGCCGACGACCACGCCTCGGCGCCCGGGCTCCCCGCGTGGACGTCGGCCGCGACGCCGCGGCCGTTGTCGGAGCCGCTGGCGCTGCGCCACAGCGTCTGGCCGGTGCGGGCGTCGGCCACCCACATGTTCGGCTGGTTGGTCGCCTCGGTGACCTTGAAGTACTCGAGCCCCGGGCGCGACGGCACGAGGTCGCCCACGTGCCCGGCGTCGCCGTGGCCCGTGCCGTTGACCCACAGGCCGCGGCCGTTGTCGTCGATCGTCGACGCGCCGTAGACGATCTCGTCGCGCCCGTCGCCGTCGACGTCGGCGATCGACAGCGAGTGGTTGCCCTGCCCGGCGTAGGCGGAGTTGCCGGCCGTCGAGCTGTTCGAGTCGAACGTCCAGCGCCGCGTCAGCTGCCCGTCGCGGTAGTCCCAGGCGGCGACGACCGTGCGCGTGTAATAGCCGCGGGCCATGACGATCGACGGCCGCTGCCCGTCGAGGTAGGCGGTCCCGGCGAGGAAACGGTCGACGCGGTTGCCGTAGCTGTCGCCCCAGCTCGAGACCGTCCCGCGGGGCGGCACGTAGTCCGTCGTCGCGCCGATCGCGCCCGTGTCCCCGCGGAAGACCGTGAAGTACTCCGGCCCGCCCAGCACGTAGCCCTCACCGTTGCGGTGGTCGGCGTTCGCGTTGCCGATGACCTGCCCGGTGCCCGACCGCGTGCCGTCGGCCGTCTTGACCGCGACCTCGGCCTTGCCGTCGCCGTCGTAGTCGTAGACCTGGAACTGCGTGTAGTGCGCGCCGGCGCGGATGTTGCGGCCCAGGTCGATGCGCCACAGCCGCGTGCCGTCGAGCCGCAGCCCGTCGAGGTAGACGTTGCCGGTGACGCCGGCCTGGCTGTTGTCCTTGGCGTTCGACGGGTCCCACTTCAGGACGACGTCGAGGTCCCCGTCGCCGTCGAGGTCGCCGACGGACCCGTCGTTGATGACGTGGTCGGACGACGGCCGCTGCAGCGGGACGTCGAGGTAGCCGTCGGCGAACGTGAGGGACGTGGGCGACGCGGCCTGCTCGGTGCCGCCCACGACGGCCCGCACGGTGTACCGGGCGCCCGCGGGGGCGCCGTTGTCGAGGTGGTTGGTCGAGCCCGTGACCGGCGACGACGTGATGCGCGTGCCGTCGCGGTACACGTGGAACCCGGTGCCGCGGTCCTCGTACCCGAGCAGGCGCCACTGCACGAGGTTGCCGTTGCCGGACCGCACGGAGATCAGTCCCCGGTCGAGGTCCTCGAGCTGGCGGGCCCCGGCCGTGGGGGTCGTGGGCACGGGGTTCGGCACGACGGTGGCGGTCGGGGTCGGGCTGGGGGTCGGGCTCGCGGTGGGGCTGGGCGTCGGGCTGGGCGTCGGGCTCGCGCTGGGCGTGGGGGTCGCCGTCGGCGTCGGGCTGGGGGTCGGCGACGGCGTGGCGGTGGGGGACGACGTGGGCGCGACGGCGCCCGTGCACGTCGTGCCGTTGACCGCGAACGACGTCGGGACGGGGTTGCTGCTCCCCGACGCGCCGTTGAACCCGAACGCGATCGTCCCGCCGGTGCCGACGGTGCCGTTCCAGCCGGCGTTGGTGACGCTGACCCGCGCACCGGACTGCGTGGCGGTCCCGTTCCACGCCTGCTGGACGCTCTGGCCCGCGGTGAAGTCCCACGTCACCGTCCACCCCGACAGCGCGTCGCCCAGGTTGTCGACGCGCACGTCGGCGCCGAACCCGCCCGGCCACTGGCTGGTGACCGTGTAGGTGGCTCTGCAGCCGACGGCGGCGGAGGCCACCGGCGCGGTCACGAGCCCGGCCACGGCGGCTGCTGCCACCGCGGCGAGCGCTGCCGTCGTGCGTCGCTGCATGGTCTCGACCCTTCGCCGTGCCGTCCGCGTCCGCGTCCCGGAGCGTCGCGCCGGGGTCCGTGGGTGAGCCACGGCCGGCCCGGCGTCGTCGACGTTAGGGGCGAAGCGCTTCCGGCACCGCATGTGAAGCGATTTGCTCCCGCCCGCGGCCGCGACCTGGAGCGACACCGCCGCGCACGGGCGTGACGGAGGCCCGCGGCACGGGACGAATCGGTTCACGTCGGGCGGGGCGAGTACGTCCTCCTGCGTGCCTATCCGGGCTACTGTGCGAGGAGCGGCTCACGGTGGAGCCCCGTGCGGGTCGTCGACCAAATGGAGGTGAGCGCCGTGACTGCCGCCTCTCCTGCGTGCCCGGCGTCGGCGCGCGGTCCGCGCCCAGCCCGTGCGCGCGTGGTCGCGTGGTGAACGCCCGGCCACGGCCGCCGGCGATCACGGACGTCGCGAGCGTCGCCGGCGTGTCCTACCAGACCGTGTCGCGGGTCATCAACGACCACCCGAACGTCGCCACGGACACCCGCCAGCGTGTCCTGAACGCGATGCAGCAGCTCGGGTACCGGCGCAACATCGCCGCGCGAGCCCTCAAGACGCGACGCTCCGGCGTGTTCGGCGTCGTCTCCTCGGGGTCCCACCTGTTCGGTCCGACGCGCACGCTCGTGTCGATCGAGCAGGCGGCGCGGGCCAAGGGCCTGTTCGTGTCGCTGGCGACCGTGGACCTGCAGCACAAGGACGAGGTCACGGCCGCGATCGAGCACCTGCTGGACCAGGGCGTCGACGGCATCGTCGTCGTGGCGTCGCACGACCAGGCGGCCGCGGCGGTCCTGGAGTCCAAGACGCAGGTGCCGGTGGTCGTCGCCGGTCGGGCTGCCGGGGAGCACGCGCTCGCGGTCGCGATCGACCAGGAGGCGGGCGCGAAGGTCGCCACCCAGCACCTGCTCGACCTGGGCCACCGCGACGTGCTGCACCTGGCCGGGCCGGCGCCGTGGGTCGACGCACGGGCGCGCGCGGTCGGCTTCCGCGAGACGATGGCGGCGGCCGGGCTGGCCCCCCGCACCCTGTGGGCCGACGACTGGAGCGCCGAGGTCGGGTACCTCGCGGGCCAGGAGCTCGTGGCGCGGGTGCGCCGGCGGCGCTCGACCCTGCCGACCGCGATCTTCGCGGCCAACGACCTGCTCGCGCTCGGCATGATGCACGCGCTCGCGGACGCGCGGCTGAAGGTGCCGCACGACGTGTCCGTCGTCGGGTACGACGACGGGGACGGGTCCGCGCACTTCGTGCCACCGCTGACGACGGTCGCGCAGGAGCTCGAGGAGCTGGGTTACCGCTGCGTCGAGCTGCTGCTCGCGGCCCGCGACGGCATCGCGACGTCGTCGTCGGTGTCCGTCTCGCCGCGGCTGCTGGTGCGCGAGAGCACCGCGCGGCCCCGGGACCCGGCGCGCGTGCTGCTCTGAGCAGGTCGCCCGTCCGGGTGGTGAGCGGGCGATCGGGTGGCGCGGCGGGGTGCAGATGGCCATTGCGCCGACGGTCGCGCTGCGGGAACCTGGGGGGTCTGCTTTGTGACGATACTGCAGGTGGGAGGCACGATCGGATGTGATCGCTCACACGGAGCGCGCCCCCGCGCCGGTTTTCGCCTGTGGCCTGCGGTGACGCTCGTGATCGAACCGCAACCTGGGTGCGTTGACGTCCTCCTTGAGAACGTTCACACTCATCTGCGTCACGCATCCCTGGACGGTCGACGAGGACGTCGGCCGCGCTGCTCGAGGAGGAGTTGCATGAAGGGCATCAACCGCGCGCGTACCGGTATGGCCGGTCTCGTCGCGACGTTCACGGTCCTGGCCCTCGCGGCCTGTGGTGGCGGTTCGGACACGTCCGGCGACGCCGGCGACGGGGGCAGCGAGGACAGCGGCAGCAGCAGTGAGCTCATCCGCGTCGGCTTCTCGCAGCTCGGCGCCGAGTCCGGCTGGCGCACCGCCAACACCGAGTCCGTCAAGGAGAGCCTGTCGGAGGAGGCAGGTTTCGACCTGACGTTCGTCGACGCGCAGCAGAAGCAGGAGAACCAGATCAAGGCGCTGCGCGACTTCATCGCGCAGGACGTCGACGTCATCGCCTTCTCCCCGGTCATCGAGACCGGCTGGGACGAGGTCCTGCAGGAGATCAAGGACTCGGGCATCCCCGTCGTGCTCGTCGACCGCACGGTCGACACCACCGTCGAGGACCCGTTCGTCACCTGGATCGGGGCCGACTTCACGCAGGAGGGCACCACCGCCGGCGAGTGGGTCAAGGAGAACGCGCCCGACGCCAAGATCTTCGAGCTGCAGGGCACGCTCGGCTCCGGTGCGCAGGTCGACCGTGAGGAGGGCTTCGGCGAGGTCGTCGGGGACCAGATCATCGGCAAGGCGTCGGGCAACTTCACGCGCGCCGAGGGCAAGACGGCCGTCGAGGCCGCCCTGCAGGCGTACCCCGACATGACCATGATCTTCACGCACAACGACGACATGGGCCTGGGCGCCATCGAGGCCATCGAGGCCGCGGGCAAGGTCCCCGGCGAGGACATCCAGATCGTGTCCGTCGACGGTGTCCGTGACGGGCTGCAGGCGCTCGTCGACAAGAAGTTCAACTACGTCGTCGAGTGCAACCCGGTCTTCGGCGACCAGCTGGCCGAGCTGATCCAGCAGGTCTACGACGGCGAGGACGTGCCGAAGGAGACCATCGTCATCGACGAGGCGTTCGACCAGACGATCACGCAGGCCGACGTGGACGCCCGCGCGTACTGACGCACGAGCGCCGACCGGGCGGTCGGCACCCGCCGACCGCCCGGTCGTCACGTCCGCAAGGAAGGACACCGATGTCCGCACCACACCCCGTCCCCGCCGAGGGTGCCCCCGCCGATCGAGCCCCCGCCGATCGTGCTCCGGTCGTCCGGATGACCGGCATCTCCATCGCGTTCCCCGGCGTCAAGGCCCTCGACGACGTCCCCTTCCGGCTGTTCCCGGGTGAGGTGCACGCGCTCATGGGGGAGAACGGCGCCGGCAAGTCGACGCTCATCAAGGCCCTCACCGGCGTCTACTCGATCGACTCCGGTCGGATCGAGGTCGACGGTCAGGACCTGCGGTTCGACGGTCCCAGCCAGGCGCAGGCCGCCGGCATCTCGACCGTCTACCAGGAGGTCAACCTCTGCGCGAACCTCACGGTGGCCGAGAACGTCATGCTCGGCCACGAGGTGCGCCGCGGACCGTTCATCAACTGGCGGGCCACCCGCCGCCGGGCCGCCGAGTTCCTCGCGCGTCTCAACCTCGACATCGACCCGCGCTCGATGCTGTCCTCGCACACGATCGCCGTCCAGCAGCTGTGCGCGATCGCGCGTGCGCTCGTCGTCGACGCCAAGGTGCTCATCCTCGACGAGCCCACGTCGAGCCTCGACAAGGCCGAGGTCGCCGAGCTGTTCCGCGTCGTGCGCCGGCTCAAGGACGACGGGGTCGCGATCCTGTTCGTCTCGCACTTCCTCGACCAGATCTACGAGATCTCCGACCGCCTGACCGTGCTGCGCAACGGGCAGTTCGTCGGTGAGCACCTCGTCGCCGACCTGCCCCGCCGTGCGCTGATCGCCGCGATGATCGGCAAGTCGGGCGAGGCGCTCGCGGGCATCGAGGAGAAGGCGCGCTCGACCATCACGATCCACTCCGAGCGCGAGACGCCGTTCCTCACGGCCATCGGCCTGGGCAAGGCCGGGTCGATCCAGCCGTTCGACGTCAACCTCTACGCCGGGGAGATCCTCGGCGTCGCCGGCCTGCTCGGTTCCGGACGCACCGAGATGGCGCGGCTGCTCTCGGGCGCCGACCGGGCCGACACGGGCGAGGTCCGCGTGCAGAGCACGCTCACCAAGCTGACGTCGCCGCTCGGCGCGATCGAGCGGGGCATCGCGTACTCGACCGAGGACCGCAAGAAGGAGGGCATCGTCGGGGACCTCACCGTCCGCGAGAACATCGCCCTCGCGCTCCAGGCCCGGCGCGGCACCTGGCGACCCCTGCCCCGCCGCCAGCTCGACGACGTCGTCGCGAAGTACATCACCGCGCTGCAGATCACCCCGGCCAACCCGAACGCGCTCATTCGCAACCTGTCGGGCGGCAACCAGCAGAAGGTGCTGCTCGCGCGGTGGCTCGCGACGGCCCCGCGCCTGCTCATCCTCGACGAGCCGACCCGCGGCATCGACGTCGGCGCCAAGGCCGAGATCCAGAAGCTCGTCACCGAGCTCGCCCAGGACGGCATGTCCGTCGTGTTCATCTCCTCCGAGCTCGAGGAGGTCCTGCGCCTGAGCCAGCGGCTCGTCGTCATGCGGGACCGCGCCAAGGTCGACGACCTCGTCAACACCGACGACGTCACGACCGCCACGATCCTCGAGACCATCGCCGAGAGCGGAGCCCACGCATGACCCCGACCCTCCCCGCGGCGACACCGGCGACGTCCCGCGGCGCCGCGATCGTGAGTGAGGTCACCCACCACGGTCTGTTCTGGCCGGTCCTCGCCCTGATCGCGCTGCTGCTGGCGTGCGGCGTCATGAGCCCCGGGTTCCTCGACGTCACGGTCCGCGACGGCCACCTGTTCGGCCAGCTCGTCGACCTGCTGCGCAACAGCGCCACACCGCTGCTGCTCGCGCTCGGCATGTGCCTGGTCATCGCGACCGGCGGCATCGACCTGTCCGTCGGCGCGGTCATGGCCATCGGCCTGGCGGTGTCGCTGACGTACCTCGACAACGCGCCCGACCCGGGAGACGTCGGCACCGTCCTGGTGGCCGTGCTGCTCGGGCTGGTCGTCGGTGCGCTCGGCGGGGCGTTCAACGGGGCCATGGTCGCCGGGCTCGGGATCCAGCCGTTCATCGCGACGATGATCCTCATGGTCGCCGGGCGCGGCATCGCGATGCTCATCACGCAGGGCCAGATCACCACCGTGACCAGCGCACCGTTCAAGACGATCGGGTCCGGGTTCGTCCTGGGCATCCCGACGCCGGTCATCATCGCGGTCGCGGCGTTCGTCCTCGTGGCGCTCGTCGTGCGACGCACCGCGCTGGGCATGTTCCTGGAGTCGATCGGCATCAACCGCGAGGCCAGCCGCCTCGCGGGCGTCCAGGCGCGGCGCACCACGTGGACCGTCTACGTCATCGCGGGCGTGCTCGCGGCGCTCGCGGGCCTGGTCTACGGGGCGCCCACGATGGCGGCCGACGCCAACAACATCGGCCTGATGAAGGAGCTGGACGCGATCATGGTCGTCGTCCTCGGCGGCACCAAGCTCGACGGCGGGCGGTTCTACCTGGGCGGGCTGCTGGTCGGCGCGATGCTGCTGAGCACGCTCGAGCGGGCCGTCATCATCTTCCAGCTGCCCTCGCAGACGACCCCGCTGTTCAAGGCGATCGTGCTCATCGCGGTGTGCGTGGCCGCGTCGCCCACGCTGCGCGCGATGCTGCGCGGCCGACGACGGGCCGACCGCTCCGACGCCCCGGCTGCCCCCGTCGAGACGACGAGCGCCATGGAGGTGACGGCATGAGCACCGACGAGATGGTCAAGCCCGACTCCGCCGTGGTGGCCGTCGCGCACCGCGCACGCCGCGCGCTGCGAGGCCTCGACCGGCGCTTCCTGCCCGTGCTGGGCACGGTGCTGACGCTCCTGGTGATGCTGGGCGTCGGGCAGCAGCGGTACTCCACCGAGCGCGTCGACTTCGTCAGCATGAAGCTGCTGTCGAACCTGCTGGTCGACAACTCCTACCTGCTGGTGCTGGCCGTCGGCATGACGTTCGTCATCCTCACCGGCGGCATCGACCTGTCCGTGGGGGCAGTCGTCGCGCTCGTCGGCCTGTCGATCGCGGAGATGTTCACCGCCGGCCTGCCGCTGCCGGTCGTGCTGATCGTGGGCGTGCTGATCGGCACGTCGTGCGGGCTGCTCATCGGTGTGATGGTGCAGATGTTCGACATCCAACCCTTCATCGCGTCGCTCGCCGTGATGTTCCTCGCGCGCGGGCTCGCCAACGTCATCAGCGTCAACTCCCTGAAGATCGACGACGAGGGCTTCTCGGCGCTCGCCGCGTGGAGCTTGAAGTTCGGTGAGGGCCGCGAGCTGTGGCGCATCAACGCGAGCATGCTCATCGCGCTGACCGTCCTGCTCATCGCGTTCGTGGTGCTGCACTACACGCGGTTCGGCCGGTCCGTGTACGGGCTCGGGGCGGGCGACGGGGGCGCGGCGGTCAACCTCATGGGCCTGCGGCCCGCGCGCACGCGCGTGTGGGTGTACGTCATCTCCGGCACCTGCGCGGGCATCGCGGGCGTGCTGTTCGCGCTCTACACGAAGTCGGGGTTCAACCTCACCGGCATCGGCATGGAGCTCGACGCCATCGCGGCCGTCGTCATCGGCGGCACGCTGCTGTCCGGCGGCGTGGGCTTCGTGCTCGGCACCGGCGCCGGGGTCCTGGTGTACGGGCTGATCCAGGTGCTCATCGCCCGCGAGGGCCTCGACTCGTGGTGGACGCGCGTCTTCATCGGCGTCGTCCTGCTCGCGTTCGTCATCCTCCAGCGGGTGCTGACGGTCCGTCGTCGCTGATCGGACAGGGGCTGGATCGCCCTCTCACGCGCAGGTAGCGAGCTGGATCGCCCTGCACCCCAAGCGCGAGAGGGCGATCCAGCCCCACCCCACCCACCCCCAGGGTCGCGAGAGAGCAATCCAGCACCCCCATCGGGGCGCCAGAGGCGATCCAGCCCCTGCCGCCTCAGGCGTAGGCGGCGAGGGTGCGGGTGCCGACGGCCTGGCGGGCGCGGGTCGCCGCACCTGCGGTCGCCAGGACGCTCGCGGCCACCCACAGGACGAGGGCGACGATCGCGCCCCCGAGCGACGCGGGGGACTCCCCGACGACCGCACCGAGCGCGTCCGCGGTGGCGCCGAGCGGCAGCCAGTCGACCGACGTGCCGACCCAGGCCGGCACCGTCGCGGCCAGGCCGGCGACGAGGAACGCGAAGCCCGCGACCACGGCGACCACGCGGCCGGCGGTGCCGAACCAGGCGGCGACGGCCTGGTGGAACGCGGCCAGCGCGACCGCGGCCACCGCACCGACGACCGCGAGGCCGACGGTCCGCCCTGCGCCCTGGTCGGTGATCCCGCCCGCGACGGCGCCGACCGCGGCACCCGCGACCACGGAGAGCAGCGCCGGCAGCGCGAGAGCCCCGGCGGCCTGCGCGAGCGCCGACCGCGTCGACCCGGCGACGCGCACGGGCAGCGGCCGCATGACGAGGAACAGCACGAGCGCGCCGATCCAGAGCGCGACCGCGACGAGCGTCGACACCGGGCCCAGCGGCCCGGAGACGGTCGAGGTCGGGGCCGCGACGGGCGAGGTCACGACCTGGGCCAGGTTCGCGCGCTCGTCGGCGGGCGTCGTCGGGAGCTGCTCGACGGCCTGGCCGAGCCCGGTGCCGAGCTCCGCGGACCCGTCGGCGAGCTGCGCCGCACCGTCGTCGGTCTGTCGGACGCCGTCGGCGAGCTGCGCCGTGCCGTCGGCGAGCTGGGACGCGCCGCCGTCGAGCTGGGCGATGCCGGCCGCGAGCTGCGAGGACCCGCTCGCGACCTGCGTCGCGCCGTCGGCCAGGTCCGCGGCGCCGTCCGCGAGCCCGGACGTGCCGGCAGCGAGCTGGTCCAGCCCGTCGGCGAGCAGACCCGCGCCTCCCGAGAGCTGCTGCGTCCCGGTGTCGACCTGCGCGGCCCCCGCGGCGAGCTGCTGCAGGCCGACGACGAGGCCGGGGTTCTGGGCGGTGCCGTCACCGGTCACCGCTGCGCCGACCCCGCGGGCGAGCGCGTCCGCACCGTTCACGAGGGAGTCTGCGGTGGTCGGCTCGAGCTGCGCCTCCAGCGCGGCCACCTGGCCGAGCGCGATCGCGCACGTCGTGCTGTCGTCCGGGGACGTGCACGCGTTGACCGAGACGAGGAGCTGCGCGGTCGAGAGCATCTCGGTGATGAGCTGCCGGGTCCCCGCGGCGATGCCGTCCGCGCCCGCCGCCAGCGCCGGCAGCCCGGCCGCCGGGTCGCTGATCTGCGCCGAGGTCTGTGCCAGACCGCCCGCGAGCTGCGTCGTCCCCGACGTCAGCGTCGTCGCGCCGTTCGCGAGCTCCCGCGCTCCCGACGCGGACTGTCCGGCGCCCCCGGCGAGCTGCTGCGCGCCGTCCGCCAGCGTGCGTGCGCCGCCGGCGATCTGCGACGTCCCGCCCGCGAGCTTGTTCGCGCCGTCCGCGACGGCCGCGACGCCGCTCGACAGCTGCGTCGCGCCGCCCGCGAGCCCGTCCGCGCCCGTCGTGAGCAGCCCGGTGCCGTCGGACAGGGCCCGGACCCCGTCGGCCAGCTGCGTGGCGCCGTCGGCGGCGTCGCCGAGCTGCTCGCTGAGGGTCGAGAAGCCGACGAGCACGTTCTCGACGTACGTGCTGGTCAGCTGGTTGCCGAGGACACGGGTCGCGGTCGTCGCGACCGTGGAGGCGACGACCTGGTCGACCGCCGTCGCCCCGCGGGGCGACGCGATGTCCACGGTCGCCTGCTCGGCGGTGCCGTCGCCGGCCGCGAACGACGTCGCGGCGGCGGAGAAGTTCTCCGGGATCGTCACGACGGCCGCGTACGTGCCGTCGGCGAGACCGGCGGTGGCGTCGGCCTCGTCGGTGACGACCCAGTCGTAGTTGGCGGCGTCGTCCGAGCCCTCGACGAGGGCGCCGGCGAGCTGCCGCCCGAGCGGCGTGTACTGCCCCTCGAGCGTCACGGGCTCGTCCTGGTTGACGACGGCGGCCTGCACGCGGGCCAGGCCGTCGGCGGGCGCCCACGACGCCGCGAGCAGCACGACGACGAGCGCGAGGGGCGCTGCGAGGGCGACGACGACGGCGGGCCACCGCCGGACGGACGGGCTGGTCAGCGAGGTGCGGGACATCGGCTGCGGTCCTTCCTGCGCGGTCACGCGAGGACGCCGGTGTGCGGCGCGAGGGTGGTCACGGGGGTGCCGGCAGGCACCAGGTCGTCGGTGTCGGCGGTGCCGACGACGCCGAGCAGGAGGGTCGTCCCCGCGTCGGCGGCGCGGGCGAGGGTGCGGGCGACGTGCGCACGCATCTGCGGGTCGGTGACGAGGTCGACACGGTCGACCGCGAGGACCGCGGGCCGCTCGGCGACCGCGGCGACGAGCGCGTCGACGCCCTCCGCCCGCAGGTCGACGTACCCGACGCGGCGACGCACGGCCGCGGCGCGCACGGGCAGCAGGTACCCGTCGACCTTGAGGTCGCCGCCCGCGGGGGTGAGCCGGCCGGCGACGGTGAGCAGCAGCGCGGCCACGCGCGCCGGCTCGTCGTTGCGCGCGACCAGGGCCTCGCCCCGACGCACGGCGAGGTTCACGACGTCGCTGCCGTCGGCGACCGCGAGGCGCAGGTCCCGCGCGGCGACGACGACGTCGGGGTCGCCCGGCCACGACGCGAGGCCGAGCTCGCGGTGCAGCGCCTCGCCCTCGACGTCGAACGACGGCAGCACACGCGCCAGGCCGCGCGGCATCCACCACGCGCGGTCGCCGAGGATCTGCATGACGGCCGGCACGAGCGTCATGCGGACGACGAACGCGTCGACCGCGACGCCCACGGCCAGACCCAGCGCGATGGGTTTGATGCTCGAGTCCCCCTCGGGGACGAACGCGAAGAACACCGCGACCATGATGATGGCGGCCGCGGTGACGACCTTCGCGGAGCCGACGAAGCCCGTGACGATGGACGCGCGGGCGTTGCCGGAGTGCACGTAGTCCTCGCGCATGCGGGACACGAGGAACACCTCGTAGTCCATCGCCAGGCCGAAGAGCACGCCCATGAGGACGATCGGCATGAACGAGATGATCGGCCCGAGCCGCGACACGTGCAGCAGGTCGGCGCCGATGCCGTGCTCGAACACGCTGGCGACCACGCCGAACGCGGCGGCGACCGACAGCAGGTAGCCGAGCGTGGCCTTCAGCGGCACGGCGATCGAGCGGAACACCATGGTCAGCAGGACGAGCGAGAGCCCGACGACGAACACCGCGAACGGCAGCAGCGCCGCGCCGAGCTTGGCGGACACGTCGATGCCGACGGCGGTGAAGCCCGTGACGGACAGGTCGAACCCGTGCTCGGCGAGGATCTGCGGCCGCAGGTCGCGGATCGCGCGGACGAGCTCGGCGGTCGCGGGGTCGGTCGGGCCGGTCGTCGGGACGACCTGCACGATGCCGGTGTCGATGGAGGCGTTCGGCGTGGCCAGCGGCACGTCCTCGACCCCCGGCAGGCCCCGCAGCTCGTCGGCGACGTCCTCCATGAGCTGCAGCGGGTCGTCGCTGGTGACGATGCTGCCGGTGATCACGAGCGGGCCGTTGGCGCCGGCCCCGAAGTGCTCGGAGATGCGGTCGTAGGTGATGCGCTGCGACGAGCCGACGGGCTGCACGCCCGCGTCGGGCAGGGCGAGCCGCAGGTCCAGCGCGGGGAACGCGAGCGCGGCGAGCGCGCCGACGGTGACGACCACCGTGATCCACGGGCGCGCGGTCGCGAGCCGGACCCAGCCCGCGAAGAAGCGGTTGTGGTGCGCGGGCAGGTCCCAGTCGTCGCCGCCGGTCGGGCCGGACGTCGTCGCGGCCGACCCGGACCCGGTGGCGGCACGCGCGGCGACCCGCTGCGCGGGGTCCGGCTGCGCGGCGGCCGCACGACGGGCGCGTCGGGACGGGCGCGCACGCAGCCGGTCGCCGGCGACGCCCAGCATCGCGGGCACGAGCGTGATCGACACGAGCACGGCCACGCCGACGGCGGCGGCACCCGCGACGCCCATCGTCGTGAGGAAGGGGATGCCGGCCACGCCCAGGCCGACCAGGGCGATCATCACGGTCAGGCCCGCGAAGATGACGGCCGAGCCCGCGGTCGCGTTGGCGCGCGCCGCGGCCTCCTGCGGGGGCAGGCCGGTGGACAGCATCTCGCGGTAGCGGGAGACGATGAACAGGGCGTAGTCGATGCCGACGGCCAGGCCCAGCATCAGGGAGAGCAGCGGGGTGGTGCTGGTGACCGACGTGAACGCGGCGGCGACGAAGACGAGCAGCGTCGACAGGCCGACCCCGAGCAGGGCGTTGAGCAGCGGCATGCCCGCGGCGGCGAACGACCCGAGCGTGACGATCAGCACGACGAACGCGACGGCCACGCCGAGCGCCTCGGTGATGGTCAGGCCGGGGAACTCCTGCGCGTAGAGCTGCCCGCCGATCGTCGCCTCGTACCCCTCGGGCAGGGCGGCGTCGAGGTCGTCGACGACGGCGCGCAGGCCGTCCTTGATCTCGTCGCCCATGGCGACGCCCTCACCCTCGAGGGACAGCGTGATCAGCGCGGCCTGGCCGTCGTCGCTGACGGCCGACGCGCCGGGCGTCTCGGTGTCGAACGGGGAGACGGCCGAGGTGACGACCTCGACGTCCAGGAGCTCCGCGATCGCTTCGTCGACGGCCGCGACGACGTCGGGCTGGTCGACCTGCGCGCCGTCCTCGCCGACGACCAGGACCTGCGCGGACGTGCCGGCGGCCTCCGGGAACGTCGCGGAGAGCCGGTCGAGCGCCGCCTGCGACTCGGTGCCGGGGATCGTCACGGAGTTGTCGAGCGTGCCGCCGAGCAGGCCCGCACCGGCGCCGACGAGGACCAGGGCTGCCAACCAGGCGCCGATGACGGCGCGCCGACGCGCGAACGCGGCACGGCCGAGGCGGTAGAGCGCAGAGGACACAGCCTGCTCCAGGTTCGGTGGGGTGGGGAGGACGGCGGCGTCCGGGCGCCGCACGACAGCACGGCCTCGATACAGGACTGTATGCGATACAGGGCTGTATCGGTAGCGGTAGGCTCAGTGAGCGGACGCACGGACCGGCGGCGAGGAGGCGCACGATGAGCGGGACCAGCACGACGGACGCCGTCGCCGACCCCACGGTCTCCCGGCGCCGCCAGCACACACGCGAGCGGCTGCTCGACGCGGCCTTCGACCTGTTCGCCGACGAGGGCGTCGACGCGACGTCCATCGAGGCCGTCTGCGAGCGCGCAGGTTTCACCCGCGGCGCCTTCTACTCGAACTTCGAGAGCAAGTACGCCCTGCTGCTCGCCCTCGCGGCCCGCGAGCACCGCCGCCGCCTGCACGAGCTGCGTGGCGCCCTGGCCGTCGCGCAGGGCGAGTGCGCGCAGGACGAGGGCACGCGGGACGTCGGCATGGACCTCGCCGCGATCACCGGGTTCCTCGAGCTCCTGCTCGAGCGCATCTCCGACGACCGCCGCTGGCGCGTCATCAACGCCGAGCTGACGCTGCTGGCCATGCGCCAGCCCGAGGTCGCGCAGCACTACCGCGACCTGGACCGCCAGATGACCGACGAGGTCGCCGACGAGATCGAGCGGCTCATGCCCACGCTCGGCCGCCGCCTCGTGCTGCCCGCGCGCCAGGTGATGCGCGTGCTCACCGCCGGCTACCTGGCCGACCTGCACGCGGCGGACCTCTCCGGGGACCCGCACCCCGCCGCCCGCGCCCGCGAGGACGCCGCCACGTGGCTCCCGGTCGTCGCCGACCGCCTCACCACCCCCCTCTGACCCACCCCCACCCCCCGGTGAGAGAGCAATCCAGTCGCGTGTAGTTGCTGGATTGCGCTCTCACGCCCGTGGGTGGTGGCGCCGCCCCCCTTCGTGGGGCGAGAGAGCATTCCAGCTCCGGGGTGGTGGTGCTGGATTGCTCTCTCACGCCCGGGGGGTGGTAGCCCGGGGTGGTGGCGCCGCCCCCCTTTTTCCGCGAGAGAGCAATCCAGTCCCGGCGCGGGTGGTGCTGGATTGCTCTCTCGCGGGGAGGAGGGAGGGGGTGGGCGCCGTCAGGTGAGGGTGGCGGTGCCGGCCAGGGCGGTCCAGGACTCCGGGGGGAGGCGCAGCGTCGTCGAGCCGACGGCGCTCGCGGTGACCGGGGCGTCGTCGAGCGTCGTCACGTGCCCGGCCTCGACGCGGGCCGCGTGCTCGGGGCCGTGGACGGCGGGCTCGTGGTCCGCGGTGACCTGCACGCCGCCCCGCAGCGTGACGGCGACGCCGGGGTGGCGCAGCTCGACCTCGACGGGCTCGGCGGTCCGGTTGACGAGGAAGACGCCCAGCTCGCCGGACGTGGGCTCGCCCGCCCACGTGACGGCGGCGGTGACCGCGGGGACCTCGCCGTGCTCGGCGGTCGTGATCGTCGGGGCCTGCACGCGGACGTCGAGCACGTCGCCCTGCGCGAGGCGCGCGGTGGCCGCGAACGGGTGGAACGTCGGCTGCTTCCAGGCGGCGCCGCCCGGCTCGGTCATGATCGGCGCGATGACGTTGACGAGCTGCGCGAGGCACGCGATCGGGACGCGGTCGGCGTGGTTGAGCAGCGTCACCATCAGGTCGCCGAGGACGACGGCGTCGAGCGCGGAGTAGACGTCCTCGATGATGCGCGCCGGCGGGTGCTGCAGGGGCAGGTGGGACTCCCCGGGGAACCGGGACTTGAGGTACCAGATGTTCCACTCGTCGAACGAGATGGAGATCTCCTTGTCGGACCGTCGGCGCGCGCCCACGGCGTCGACCGACGCGACGACCCGGCGGATGAACCGGTCCATGCCCGTCGCCGAGCCGAGGAACGACGCGCGGTCGCCGTCGAGCTCCTCGTAGTACGCGTGCATCGAGATGTGGTCGACCAGGTCGTACGTGTACGACAGGACGGTCTGCTCCCACTCGCCGAACGTCGCCATCTGCATGCCCGAGGACCCGCACACGACGAGCTCGACCGTCGGGTCGACGAGCTTCATGGCCTTGCCGGCCTCGGCGGCGAGGCGGCCGTACTCGTGCGCGTCCTTGTGGCCGATCTGCCACGGGCCGTCCATCTCGTTGCCCAGGCACCACAGCCGCACGCCGTAGGGCTCGGTGCGGCCGTTGGCGATGCGCAGGTCCGCCCAGCGCGTGCCGGCGACGCCGTTGCAGTACTCGACGAGCGCGGCCGCGGCGGCGACGCCCCGCGTGCCGAGGTTGACGGCCATCATCGGCTCGATGCCCTCGCGCTCGGCCCACTGCAGGAACTCGTCGGTCCCGACGGTGTTGGGCTCCACGGTCCGCCAGGCGAGGTCGATGAACGGCTTGCGCTCGGCGACAGGGCCGACGCCGTCCTCCCACACGTAGTTGGAGACGAAGTTGCCGCCGGGGTAGCGCGCGATCGTGACCCCGAGCTCGCGGGTGAGGTCGGCGACGTCGCGCCGGAACCCGTGCTCGTCCGCCGTCGGGTGCCCGGGCTCGTGGATGCCGGTGTACACGGCGCGGCCGAGGTGCTCGACGAACGAGCCGAACAGGCGGCGGTCGATCGTGCCCGTCCGGAACTCGGGGTGCAGCAGGACGGTGGCGCGCGTGCTCATGGAAGCTCCGTATCGGATTCACAACGATGTAAACCGGATGAGCATACCGGCACGGTGGACGTCCTCAGGTGGCCGGTTGGGCACATCGGGCGGTGCCAGGCATGCTGAACGCATGACCAATCTTCCCGGGGGTGTCTCCGTCAGCCGGCTGCGCGTCTACGACTGGCCGGCCCCCGACGGCGTCGGTCGCTCCGGGAGCGGGACGCCCCACGTCCACATCGCGTCGACCGAGGCCTACGTGGTGCTGTCCGGCACGGGAGCCCTCCACACGCTCGGCCCCGAGGGCTTCGCGGAGCACCCGCTGCGGCCGGGTGTCGTCGTCACGGTCCAGCCGGGCGTCGTGCACCGCGCCGTCAACGACGGCGACCTCGAGATGCTCGTCGTCATGTCGAACGCCGGCCTGCCGGAGATGGGCGACGCCGTCATGACGTTCCCGCCCCCGGCCCTCCTCGACGTCGCGACCTACCGCGAGGCCGCGACGCTGCCCACCGGCGCCGGCGCGCACGCCGACGTGACCGACGAGCAGGTCGCGCACGCCGCACGCGCCCGGCGCGACCTGGCGCTGCAGGGGTACGGGCAGCTGCGCGAGGCCGCCGAGGCCAACGGTCCCCGGGCGGCCCTGCAGCCGTTCTACGACGCGGCCGTGCGCCTCGTGCGGACGTCGGTGCCACGCTGGCAGGACCTGTGGGGACGCACCGCGTTCGCGGAGACCGACGCGACGGCGGGCGTCCTCGAGGGTCTGATGCGCGGCGCGGCGCCGCACCTGCAGGCAGGACGCGCCGAGCGCGTCGAGTCCCACCCGGCACCCCGCCGCTACGGCCTGTGCGGACGCCTGGAGACCTGGCCCGCCTGAGCTCACCGACGCGCGCCGGGTGCCGCCGCCGCTGCCGCCAGGACGAGGTGCCGTTCGGCCGTCACCGCGGTCAGCAGGTCGCGCTCCGACGCGGCGTGCGCGCGCAGGTCGATCCGGCCCGTCGCGGCGAGCTGACGCCGGAACGCCAGCGTCGTCGCGTCCCGCTGGAACCGGCGCATGGCCTCACCCGCCGCCGAGCCCCCCGCGCGCCGTGCCCAGCCGACGGCCGTGCTGCGACGCGGCAGGGACGCGAGCATGTCGACCTCGTGGGGGGCGAACCAGCCGGCGCGGGCGTACTCCGCCAGGTTCCGCCGGATCACGGCGGACTCCTGCCGGCGCAGCCACACCGCCAGGCCCACGACACCCGCGAAGAGCGGGACCTGCACCAGCGCGAACACCAGCAGGTACCCGCTGCCGGCGTACAGGCTCGTCGCGTTCCACGCCGCGTGCCCCACCATCGCGGCCAGCAGGCCGAGCGGGAAGAGCCACCACGCCGCCGCGCGGTGGCGCGAGCGGGCCGCGAGCCCCAGTGCGGCGCCGGTGCACGCCGTGAACAGCAGGTGCGCGAACGGCGTCGCGAGCCCCCGCAGCACGAACGTCTCGGCCAGCGCGTCGCCCGCCCGGCCGAAGTACAGGACGTTCTCCGTGAACGCGAAGCCCGCCGCGACGACGCCCGCGTACACGAGCCCGTCGACCACCCCGTCGAAGTACCGCCGCCGCGCGAGGAACAGCACGAGCACGCCCGCACCCTTGGCGAGCTCCTCGACCACCGGCGCGGACACCAGCATCGCGGCGAGCACGCCCGCGTCGAGGTCGCCCGTGGCCTGCGCGACCGTGTACATGGTGAGGTCGTTCACGACGAGGGAGATCAGGACCGCGACCCCCGCACCCCACAGCAGCCCGAACGCCAGCGCGCCGCGCGGCTCGGGCTCCCACCGGTCGAGCCAGCGGATGCCCAGCAGCACCAGGCTCAGCGGGACCACCGCGAGCGCCGTCCCGACGACACCCTTGCCGACGCCCACCTGGACCAGGATCAGGGCGAGGGCGGCCAGCGCCGCGACACCCACGAGCGCGGCCGCCAGCAGCCCGGCCATGTCGCGCATCCTCGTCGCGCGCCGCGGCGGGACCCACTGCGCGGGGACGGCACCGGGCGGGGAGGTGGGACCGACGGGGTCGTGGCTGCTCACGCGCTCACCCTAGGTCGGTCCCGGGACGCCTGTCCCTGGGTGTGGCCGTCCGGGCGACCGTAGGGTGACCGGGGCCCGGCCGACGGGCCGACGACGGAGGGACAGGCATGGACGAGCTCGAGGTCCGGCGCAGGATGCGCGCGCAGGAGCTGTACGACGACGAGGGCAACGGCCTCGAGGCGCTCGTCGCGGAGCGGCAGCGGGCCAAGGAGCTGACCTGGCGTTTCAACATGACGAACCCCGCCGACGTGCCGGCGCGCGAGGCGCTCGTGCGCGAGCTGTTCGGCGCCGTCGGCGAGCGCGTGTGGATCGAGGCGCCGCTGCAGGTGTCGTACGGCTACAACGTGACGTTCGGCGACGACGTCTTCGTCAACGTGGGTTTCACCCTCGTCGACGACATCGAGGTGACCATCGGCTCGCGCGTGATGATCGCGCCCAACGTCACGATCACCGCGACCGGCCACCCGATCCACCCGGGGCTGCGCGCGGGCATGGCGCAGTTCTCCGCGCCCGTCGTCCTCGAGGACGACGTGTGGCTCGGTGCGCACGTCGTGGTGCTGCCCGGCGTGACGATCGGTGCGGGGTCCGTCGTCGGGGCCGGCAGCGTCGTGACGAAGGACGTGCCGCCGGGTGTCGTCGTCGGTGGCGTGCCCGCGCGCGTGCTGCGGGCCATCACGGACGCGGACCGGCAGTTCACGTACCGCGCGCCGGGGACGATGACCTGACCGCGCCGACCCCTCACGCGTCCGCGTAGGACTCCACGACCGCCAGGTCCAGCGCGAACTCGACGGGTGCGGTCCCGAACAGCAGGCGGCCCGCCTCGTCCGCGGACTCCCGCACGGCCGCCGCGACGGCGCCGGCGTCCGCCTCGGGGGAGTGCACCACGACCTCGTCGTGCAGGAAGAACACCAGGTGCGCCCGGCCGTCGCCGATGTCGCGCAGGCGACGGCGCAGCGACGCGAGCCAGCACAGCGCCCACTCGGCGGCGGTGCCCTGGACGACGAAGTTGCGCGTGAACCGGCCGCGGTCGCGCGCACGGCGGCGGGCGTCGCGGACGTCGTCGGGCTCGGCGCCCTCGGCACCGGCCGCGCCGAGCCGGTCGAGGAACGCCGCGTCCGCGGGCGGTGAGGTGCGGCCCAGCCACGTCGTGACGGGCTCCCCGCGCTCGCCGGCGCGCGCGGCCGCCTCGACCAGCGCGACGGCCTGCGGGTACGCGCGGGTCAGCCGGGGCATGAGCATGCCCGCCGTGCCGGTCGTCGCACCGTAGATCGCGCCCAGCAGCGCGTACTTCGCGTCCGTGCGGGTGGGCACGGTGCCTGCGTCGGCGATGCGCTGGTACAGGTCGGAGCCGCGCGCGGCCTCGGCCATCGCGCGGTCGCCGGACATCGCGGCCAGCACGCGCGGCTCGAGCTGCGCGGCGTCCGCGACGACGAGCCGCCAGCCCGGGTCGGCGCGCGCGGCGCCGCGCAGGGAGGCGGGCAGCTGCAGCGCGCCCCCGCCGTCCGTCGCCCAGCGACCCGTGACGACACCCCCGACGACGTACGCCGGCCGGAACCGCCCGTCGTGCACCCACGCGTCCAGCCACGCCCACCCGTTCGCGCTGAGCAGCCGGGACAGCCGCTTGTACTCCAGCAGCGGCTCGACGACGGGGTGATCGAGCTCGCGGATCTCCCACTTGCTCGTGGAGGCCAGCGAGAACCCCTGGCGCCGCAGCGCGGCCAGCAGGTGGGGCTGGGAGTCGGGGTTGAGCCGCGGGTCGTTGAGCAGGTCCCGGACCGTGGTGGCCAGGTCCTCCACGCGCCGCGGTCGTCCGCCGCCCGCGGGCCGGGGGCCGACGAGGTCGGTGAGCAGCTCGTCGTGGCGGGCCGCGTCCCACGGCAGGCCGTCGTGCTGCATCTCGGCCGCGAGGAGCGCTCCGCCGGACTCGGCTGCGAGCAGCAGCCGCAGCCGGCCCGGCGCCGTCGAGCCGGTGACGGCGTCGAGCTGGTCGCGCAGCTCGTCCGTGAGGTCGGGGAGCGGGTCGGGCGCGTCGGCGGCGCGGTGCGGGGGCGGTGCCGCGGGGGTCGCGACGGGGTCCGCCGCGGGCGGCGGCGCGTCCAGTGCGTCGAGCGCGTCGAGCGCGTCGAGCAGGTCGGGCTCGCGGGGCGGGGGCGAGTCGGGGGCCGGGGCGTCGAACGGGCCGGGCGGTGACGCCTGCAGCCGCGAGCCCGCCGCGGACGCCGCGAGCCGCAGGATCGCGTGGCAGAGCCGCAGGTCGTGGCAGCGGTCGACGCGCACGTCCGCCGCGAGCAGCGGCGGGTACCAGCGGCGCGTGTCGTCCCACACCCAGCGGGGGTGGTCGTCGGCCTCGACCTGCGCGACGACGCCCGCGAGGTCGTCGACGCCGACCACCCGCACGTCCAGGGTACGCACCTCGACGTCCAGCGACGTCAGTGTGACGGTGCGTGCGAGCGCGTCACGGGTGAGCAGGACGTACGCGGGCACGCCTCATCCTCGCGCGCCCCACCGACACGGCGTTGCGGGGCCGGGAGCTCAGCGGGCGAGCGCGGTCCGCACGGCGTCACCGGGCACCGCGAGCAGCGCCGTGCCGTCCTGCCCGTCGAGCGTCACGACGAGGTCGGCGGTGTCGGGGTCGACGACGATCTCGACCGCGTCGTCACCGCTGACCACACCGGGGTTGCGCAGGGCCGCGGCGACGATCTCGCACGGCCACGTCCAGCGCGTGACGCCGGACGCCTGCAGGAAGTGCACGACGAGGTGCGCACCGTCGCGGTGCACGGTCGTCGCGACCGTGGCGGACGTGTGCACCAGCACGCAGTCCGCCGACGTCAGTACCGGTGTTGCACCCGTCTCGCCCATGTCGTGGTCCTTCTCTCGTTCGTCGCGACGCCCGGGCCCCGCCGCCCCGGCCGACCGCGGGCCACGCCGGGTCGATCCGGACGCTATCGGCGCCCACTGACACAGGGGGGCGGCGACCGGGGTGAGATACCGGTGCGATCGGGTGACGTGGGTCGATGCGCTCGGCGTACGGGTCTCATCGCGCGTCCGAACGGGGGTCGGGCGGCGTCCGTCAGAGGTTCAGCCAGACACGTATGCGCTGGTCGAGGGCGGTCATGAGGTCCCGCGGGACGACGCCCGCCCGGCCGACCAGGCGGCGGACGTCGACCGAGTGCAGCTGTTCGGCCTGCGCCTTGCAGTCCTCGTCGAGACCCGTGCGCGTCGAGAGCAGCGCGGGCCACACCCGTGGTACTACCGCGGGTCGTACTCGCCGGTCTGCCCCCTCGCTCCCCGCCGCGGTTACCGCGGGCGCCCCCACCTGCGTTAGCGTCGCAGGGCGCCGGCCGTACCGATCCGAACGTTGAACAGGACCCACCCGTGGACACGCTCCCGTACCAGGACCCGTCGCTGCCCGTCCCGGAGCGCGTCGCGGACCTGCTGAGCCGCATGACGCTGCCTGAGAAGGCGGGGCAGATGCTGCAGCTCGACGCCCAGCCCGGCGTCGAGGACCTCGTCCTGGAGCAGCACGTCGGCTCGATCCTGCACGCGTCCCCGCAGCGCGTGCTCGAGGCGCTCGACGCGGTCGAGCGCACCCGGCTGCGCATCCCGCTGCTCGTCGCCGACGACGCGATCCACGGGTACTCGTTCTGGCGCGGCGCGACGATCTTCCCCACGCAGCTCGCGGTGGCCGCGTCGTGGGACCCCGCCGCGGCCGAGGCGATGGCGCGCGTCACGGCCGTCGAGGTGTCGGCCACCGGCCTGCACTGGACGTTCTCGCCTGTCGTCTGCATCACGCGCGACCTGCGCTGGGGACGCGTCACCGAGACGTTCGGCGAGGACCCCTTCCTCATCGGCGAGCTCGCCGCGGCCATGGTGCGCGGCTACCAGGGCGACGGCCTGACCGACCCGACCGCGATCCTCGCGTGCGCCAAGCACTTCGCGGGGTACTCCGAGACGCAGGGCGGGCGCGACGCGTCCGAGGCCGACCTCTCGCGCCGCAAGCTGCGCTCGTGGTTCCTGCCGCCCTTCGAGCGCGTCGCACGCGAGGGCGCCCGCACCTTCATGATCGGCTACCAGTCGATGGACGGCGTGCCGATCGTCGTCAACAAGTGGCTGCTGCAGGACGTCCTGCGCGGCGAGTGGGGCTGGACGGGCACGCTCATCACCGACTGGGACAACGTCGGGCGCATGGTCTGGGAGCAGCAGGTCGCCGCCGACCACGAGCACGCCGCGGCCGCCGCCGTCGATGCCGGCAACGACATGGTCATGACGACGCCCGGGTTCTTCGAGGGCGTGCAGAAGGCCGTCGCGAACGGGCGGGTCGAGGAGTCCCAGCTCGACGCCGCCGTCACGCGCATCCTCACGATCAAGTTCGAGCTGGGCCTGTTCGAGGACCCGCGCCGCCCCGACCCGGTGCGGCAGGCCGAGGTCATCGGGTCCGACGACCACCAGGACGTCAACCTGCAGGTCACGCGCCGATCCCTCGTGCTGCTGCAGAACTCGGGCGTCCTGCCGCTCGGCGGCGGCCTGGAGTCCGGGCTCGACGGGCGCGCCACCGCCCCGGACGGCTCGGTCCCGCCGCCGCTGCGGATCGCGCTCGTCGGCCCCAACGCCGACGACGTCGACGCGCAGCTCGGCGACTGGGCCGGCCGCTCCGGCCAGGTCGACTGGATGCGCGAGGAGGGCCACCCGCGCGAGATGACCGAGACGGTGCTCGACGGGCTGAGCGGCCTGCTGCCCGAGGGCTGGGAGCTGACGTACGCGCAGGGCGCGCAGATCGGCACGCTCGGCCCGGACCCCGACGGCGCGTTCCGCCCCGACGGCCAGCCGCGGATGCCGATCATGCACCCCGCCGCGCCGGACGCCGCGATGATCGCCGAGGCCGTCGCCGCCGCGCGCGCCTGCGACCACGTCGTCGCGGTCGTCGGCGACACCATCGGCCTCATGGGCGAGACGCGGTCCACCGCGACGCTCGAGCTCGTCGGCGGGCAGGTCGCGCTGCTCGACGCGCTCGCCGCGACGGGCACCCCGATGACCGTCGTCGTCATCGCGTCCAAGCCGCTGGTCCTGCCCGCGTCGGCCCTGGGTGCCGACGCGATCGTGTGGGCCGCCAACCCCGGCATGCGCGGCGGGCGTGCGATCGCCGAGCTGCTGCTCGGCACGATCGACCCCGCGGGGCGGCTGCCGCTGACGTTCGCCCGTCACGTCGGGCAGCAGCCCGTCTACTACAACGGCCTGCGCGGCCAGCACGGCAACCGGTACGCGGACCTCAGCCAGGACCCGGCGTTCGCGTTCGGCGAGGGGCTGTCGTACTCGTCCGTCGAGTACTCCGGCCTCACGGTGGCGACGCCCGTGCTGCGCCCGGACGACGTCGTCCGCGCGCAGGTCACGCTGACCAACACCGGCACGCGCCCGTCGCACGAGGTCGTCCAGATCTACGTCAGCGACCTCGTGACCTCCCTGACCTGGGCGGACAAGGAGCTCAAGGCGTACCGCCACGTCGACGTCGCGGCGGGGGAGTCGGTCGTCGTCGACCTCGAGCTGCCCGTCGCCGACTGCACGATCGTCGACGCGGAGGGACGGCGCGTCGTCGAGCCCGGTGGTTTCGAGCTGCTCGTCGGCCGGTCGTCACGCGACCGCGACCTGCTGCGTGCCGGGTTCTCGGTGGCGGTCACGGGCTGATCCGCGGCCCGCGCGTGCGGGTCCGGTCGATCAGGTCAGGCCACGGGCGCGGTGCTGTCGCGCACGACCAGCTCGGGCTGGAAGAGCACGCGCTCGTGCTGGGCGGAGGGGCCGATGAGCGCCTCGCGCAGCAGCAGGTCGGCGGCGGTCCAGCCGAGCGTGTGGGTCGGTTGACGGACCGAGGTCAGCGGCACCGCGAGCATCGCGGCGATCTGGACGTCGTCGTACCCCACGACGGCCATGCGCGACGGCACCGGCACCTCGGCGCGACGCAGCGCGCGCAGCGCGCCCACAGCTGTCAGGTCGTTGACGCAGAACGTCGCGGTGGGTCGGCGGCCGACGGGCAGCTCGAGCAGCCGCGTCATGCCGATGTCGCCCGCGTCGACGCTCAGGGAGGGCACGCCGACCTCGACGAGCACCTCGGCGGGGTCGAGGCCGGCCGCGATGAGCGCGCTGACGACGCCCGTGCGGCGGTCGATGCACGGGCGGATGACCGGGGGGCCGTTGATGAACCCGAGCCGCCGGTGCCCGAGGCCGAGCAGGTGCTCGACCGCGAGGCTGCCACCGCGCACGTCGTCGACACCGACGCTGGAGACGTCCGTGCGGCCCGGTGACGCGTCGAGCAGGACGACGTGAAGGCCGCGCTCGCGCACGGCGAGGATGTGGTCGAGGGAGGCGTGCGACGGGCAGACGAGGACGCCCCGCACACCGTGCTCCTCGTGCAGGCGCAGGTAGCGCGCCTCGCGCTCGGGGTCCTCGTCGGACGACGACAGGATCAGGGTGTGGTCGTCGGCGGAGAGCCGGTCCTCGATCCCGCGGGCGACCTCCGTGAAGAACGGGTTGGCGATGTCGAGGACGATCGCGCCCACGGTCTGCAGCGCTCCGACGCGCAGCTGGCGTGCGGACGCGTTGCGGACGAAGCCGAGCTCGTCGATCGTGGACTGGACGCGTTCGCGCGTCGCAGCGGCGACGACATCGGGCCGGTTGAGGACGTTCGAGACCGTCCCGACGGAGACGCCGGCGCGCCTGGCGACGTCGGTGATCGACGGTCGTCGCGCCGGAACGCGCTCACTCGTCGTCATCGACGACCTCCTGCCCGTCCTGCGCCGCGCCGCGCCACGGCCTGCCCCGCCGCTGATGCTAGACCTCGGACGTGCCCGCGAGCCCGGGACGCCGCGAGTCGATCGAGGGATTCGTGCCGTCGGCGGGCGTCTCCGATCGCTGCCGCGAGGTCCTGGCGATGCCCGTCGGGCGGCGCTGCCGCCTGGTGGATCGTTAAACGTTTCGCGATCCCGCAAGCTCTTCGGCAGAGCCCATGATCATGCGATTGTGAACGTACACATGGCGGAACCGGGACGATCTGCTCTACCCCGACCGCACGCGGGGGACGACGATGCCCACCCGCGTCGGACGGCATCCGACGGCGGCGCGCACGAGGACACGCACCTCCCACGAGGACCGGTGCGGCTCCCCGGGCGCACCGCCGGCGGGGAGCGCCCGGGACCACCGTCAGCCCACCCGTCGGCGACGGCGGGTGACTGCAGAAGAGGTGACGCATGCACAACACACAGCGACGCGGCCGACGTGCCCTCGTCGCGTCGGCCTCGATCGCCGCCCTGACGCTCACGGGTGTCTTCGCCACGCTCCCGGCGCAGGCGGCCGCGAGCACCCTCGGTGCGGCCGCCCAGCAGTCCGGGCGCTACTTCGGCGTGGCGATCGCGGCGAGCAAGATGAACGACGGGACCTACATGGGGATCGTCAACCGTGAGTTCGACTCGATCGTGGCCGAGAACGAGATGAAGATGGACGCCACGGAGCCGAACCAGAACCAGTTCAACTTCACCAACGGCGACCGGATCGTCAACCACGCCATCAGCCAGGGCAAGAAGGTCCGCGGTCACACGCTGGGGTGGCACGCTCAGCAGCCCCGCTGGATGGAGAGCATGTCCGGCCAGGCGCTGCGGAGCGCCTTCATCAACCACGTGACCCAGGTCGCGGCGCACTACCGCGGCAAGATCCACAGCTGGGACGTCGTCAACGAGGCGTTCGCCGACGGCAACGGCGGCGGCCGTCGTGACTCGAACCTGCAGCGCACGGGCAACGACTGGATCGAGGCCGCGTTCCGCGCCGCCCGCGCCGCCGACCCGGGCGCCAAGCTCTGCTACAACGACTACAACACGGACGGCATCAACGCGAAGTCGACCGGGATCTTCAACATGGTCCGGGACTTCAAGTCGCGCGGTGTGCCCATCGACTGCGTCGGCTTCCAGTCGCACCTGGGCACGACCGTGCCCGGCGACTACCAGGCGAACCTGCAGCGGTTCTCGGACCTGGGCGTCGACGTGCAGATCACCGAGCTGGACATCCAGCAGGGCTCCAACCAGGCCAACGCCTACCGGCAGGTCACCCAGGCGTGCCTGGCCGTCGCGCGGTGCACCGGCATCACGGTGTGGGGCGTGCGGGACAGCGACTCCTGGCGCACCGGGACCAACCCGCTGCTCTTCGACAGCTCGGGCAACAAGAAGGCTGCGTACACCGCGGTCCTCGACGCGCTGAACGCGGCGCCGCCGACCCCGACGCCGACGCCCACCCGCACGCCGACGCCCACCCCGACGCCGACGCCCACCCCGACGCCGACGCCCACCCCGACGCCCACCCCGACGCCCACCCCGACGCCGACGCCCACCCCGACGCCCACCCCGACGCCGACGCAGAACCCCGGCACGGGTGCCTGCACGGTCGCCTACCGCGTCACGGCGCAGTGGCCCGGCGGCTTCACGGCCGACGTCAACATCACCAACCACGGGGCCGCGCTGAACGGCTGGACGCTCACGTTCGCCTTCCCCGGCAACCAGACCGTGCAGCAGGCCTGGAACGGTGTCTCCGCGCAGAGCGGCCAGCAGGTCACCATCCGGAACGCCGGCTACAACGCCAACGTCCCGGCCGGCGGCACCGTGAACTTCGGCTTCAACGGCGGGTACTCGGGCGACAACCCGGTGCCCACGGCGTTCGCGCTCAACGGTGCGGGCTGCAACGGTACGGGGACCCCGACGCCGACGCCCACCCCGACCCCGACGCCGACGCCCACCCCCACGCCCACCCCGACGCCGACGCCGACCCCGACGCCGACGCCGACGCCGACCCCGACGCCCACCCCCACTCCCACCCCCACGCCGAGCCCGACCTGCAACCTCCCGTCGTCCTACCGCTGGTCGGACTCCGGGGTCCTCGCGCAGCCGCGCTCGGGCTGGGTCTCGCTCAAGGACTTCACGGTCGCCCCGTACAACGGGCAGCAGCTGGTGTATGCCACGACGCACGACAACGGGACGTCGTGGGGCTCGATGAAGTTCGGGCTGTTCTCGAACTACAACCAGATGGGCTCCGCGAGCCAGACCGCGATGCCGTTCAGCGCTGTCGCACCGTCGATGTTCTACTTCGCCCCGAAGGACATCTGGGTGATGGCCTACCAGTGGGGCGGTCCCGCGTTCTCCTACCGGACCTCGACCAACCCGGACAACGTCAACGGCTGGGGTGCGCACCAGAACCTGTTCACCGGCAGCATCACCAACTCGGGCACCGGTCCGATCGACCAGGCGCTCATCGGTGACGACAGGAACATGTACCTGTTCTTCGCCGGTGACAACGGCCGCATCTACCGGGCCTCGATGCCGATCGGGAACTTCCCGGGCAGCTTCGGGTCGTCCTACCAGACCATCATGACCGACTCGACGAACAACCTGTTCGAGGCGGTCCAGGTCTACAAGCTCCAGGGCCAGAACCGGTACCTCATGATCGTCGAGGCCATCGGCGCGAACGGCCGGTACTTCCGGTCCTTCACGGCCACCAGCCTGGACGGCACGTGGACCCCGCAGGCCGCCACCGAGGGCAACCCCTTCGCCGGCAAGGCCAACAGCGGCGCCACCTGGACCAACGACATCAGCCACGGTGAGCTGCTGCGCACGAACGCCGACCAGACCATGACGGTCGACCCGTGCAACCTGCGGCTGCTCTACCAGGGTCGCAGCCCGAGCTCGGGCGGCGACTACGGCCTGCTGCCCTACCGGCCCGGCCTGCTGACGCTCCAGCGCTGACGCGGACGAGCACCGTCTGCTGACGCATCACACCGTGGTCCGGCCGTCGTTCCGCACGAACGACGGCCGGACCGTCGAGGCCCGGGATCTCGGACCCGGGAGGGCCGGGCGGAGCGGGGGCCCGCCCGGCCCACACTCGTCGCGGTGACGCGCAGGGGGCCACGCGGTGAAGGCTCGGCGAACGTCGGCGAGCACCACGCGAACTCGCCCCCTGCGCGCACCGGTGGCACCACGATGTCGCCGTGAACCCCGATCCGCACCCCACCGACCCGCCCGTCACGCTCGCGTGGACAGTCATCCGGCCCACCTCCCCGGTCCGCGGGCGGTGAGCGGCTCCATGGTCGGCGCACCCCCCGCAGACGTGCGCGACAGGGTCGCGACCACCGGGATCCCCGCCGTGGAGCGGCTGCCGCAGAGCCTGGGGGACGTCGCGGTGCCCCTGCGGGCCGTCAGCGCCGACGACATGATGGCCGACGTCGAGGTCCTGTTCCGTGCGCCCTCCTGCGCGGCGCTCGCGGTGCAGGGGGACGGTGCCGCGCCGGTCGGGCTGCTCACCCGGCACCGCTTCACCGCGGCGATGACCGGCCGCCTCGGCTACGGCCGCGCCGTGCTGACGCGCCGCCCGGTCGGGCAGATCGCCGACTGGTCACCCCTCGTGCTCGACGCCGCGACGACCGTCGTGGACGCCGCCCGCGCCGCCATGGCCCGTGCGGCGGGCGTCCGGCACGACGACGTGCTCGTCCCCGGGCCGTCGTGGTCCGCCGCCAGCACCGCCGACCTGGTCTCCGCGCTGACGGCCGCGGTCAGCCAGCGAGCCGCGCGTGACCCCCTGACCGGCGTGCTGAGCCGCCCGCACCTCATGGCCACGGCCGCGCGCTGGGCGGCGGAGGCCCTGCCCGGGACGCGTCGTCGCCTGCTGCTCGCGGCGGTCGACGTCGTGCGCATGGAGGACATCAACGCGACGCACGGCCTCGACGCCGGTGACGCGCTGCTGCGCGAGCTGGCGTCGCGGGTGGCGTCCGCGGCCCCGTCGGGCGCGGTGACCGCACGGCTCGACGGCGACGCGTTCGCCGTCCTCGTGCTGCTGCCCGCGGTACCCGAGGAGCGCGCCCAGGAGATCGTCGGGACGGTCCGCGACCGGCTGCGGGGCGCGTGCGCGACCCTGGGTGCGGGGGTGCGCGTCGCGACGACCGCGTCGACCGCCGGCTGGGCGGACGCGACCCTGCTGCTGCTGGAGGTCGAGCGGGACCTGCGGACCGCCCGTACCGCGGGCACGGCGCCCCACGCCGCCCCTTTGCAGGCACGCCGCTGACACACGCCCCGCGCCGGCAGGTGGAGGACGTCCCGACCGTCCTCCCGTCAGCCGGCTGAGCTCGCACGATGGCGGCTCCCGAGTCGCCGGTGGCCGCCGAAGGTCAGGTTCGCCGAGCCTTGCGGGTGCTGGATTGCTCTCTCACCGGGGTGGGTTGGATTGCTCTCTCACCCTGTGGTGAGAGAGCAATCCAGCACGGGCGTTGCGGGTGCTGTCCGCCCCGGGTCAGCTCGGGGGCCGGCCGCCGACCGCCTCGGGCAGGGACTCGGCGATGCCGCGCGTGTCGGGGTGCTGGGGGTCGCGCAGCAGGTCGCGCAGGGGCCCGGACTCGACGAGGCGGCCCTCGGCGAGCACGTGGACGGTGTCCGTCAGGCGCTCGAGCAGGTGGACGTCGTGCGACGCCACCAGCAGACCGATGCCGTCGGCACGGACCAGGGCGCGGATGTCGTCGGCGAGGTCCTCCCGCATCGACGGGTCGACGGCCGTCAGCGGCTCGTCGAGCAGGACCAGGTCGGGACGCGTCGCGAGCGCGCGCACGATCGCGAGGCGCTGCCGCTCACCGCCCGACAGCGTCCCCACGCGTCGCGTGACGAACCGGATGGGCAGGCCCACGATCGCGAACGCGGACTCCACGTCGTGGTCGGTGGTCCGGCCGGCCTTGCGGGCCTCGGTGAACGCGTCGAGCACCGTCTGCTCGACCGTGCGCTGCACGTCCATGCCGGCCATGCCGTTCTGGTGCACGAGGCGCAGCCGCGCCTTGACGTCCTTGCGCCGCCGCCGGGGGGTCTTGCCGACGGGCACGCCGTCGAGCGTGACGCGCCCCTGGCCGGGTCCCAGGGCGCCGCCGAGGATCTCCAGGAGGGTCGTCTTGCCGACGCCGGAGCGGCCGAGCACGCCGACCGCGTCACCGGGGCGCAGCGTGAGGTCGATGCCCGCGAGGACCGGGTCCCCGCCGTACCCGGCCCAGATGTCGGTGGCCTGGAGGACTCCCGGGGTGCTGCTCATGCGTGCTGCTCGTCTCATGTCGTCGGGTGGCGCCGTCGGGCGCCCGCTGCTGGTCCCAACGTACGGGCAGGGGCGTCGGATCCCGCGATCGGTGACCACCGTCGCGACTCCTGTTAGCGTTCACACGCCACCTTCAGCCGAGACGCCGCCGGAGCGGGCCCGCGGAGGCGGGGCGACGACGCCCCACCCGCACGGCGCCCGTCCCGGCCCGCCGCGCCGTCCCAGGAGGACATGCCGTGCCCACTGACGCCCGCATCCGCTACGGCGCCGACTACAACCCCGAGCAGTGGCCGCAGGACGTGTGGGACGAGGACGTGCGTCTCATGCGCGACGCCCACGTCACCACGGCCACGGTCGGCGTGTTCTCGTGGTCCCGCCTCGAGCCGCGCCCCGGCGAGTACGACTTCGCGTGGCTCGACGACGTGATGGGCCGGCTGCACGCCGGCGGCGTCCGCGTCGTCCTGGCGACCGCGACCGCGTCCCCACCGGCCTGGTTCTCCCTGCGGTACCCGGACTCGCTGCCCGTCACGCAGGACGGTGTGCGGCTGGCCTTCGGGTCACGGCAGCACTACTCGCCGTCGTCGCCCGACTACCGGCGGCACGCCCTCGCGCTCGTGGAGCAGGTCGCGTCCCGCTACGCGGACCACCCCGCGCTGGAGATGTGGCACGTCAACAACGAGTACGGCTGCCAGGTGTCGCGCTCGTACGACGCGCACAGCGCCGCCGCGTTCCGCACGTGGCTCGAGCGCCGCTACGGCAGCGTCGAGGAGCTGAACCGCGCGTGGGGCACGGAGTTCTGGTCGCAGCGGTACGGGTCGATCGACGAGGTCGGCGTCCCGTCCGCCGCGCCGGCGTCCCGCAACCCGACGCAGCTGATCGACTTCCGCCGGTTCAGCTCGGACGCGATGCTCGCGCTGCACCGCGCGGAGGTCGAGGTGATCCGCCGGCACAGCCCCGACGTGCCGATCACGACCAACTTCATGGGCTTCTTCGAGGGGGCGGACTACTGGGCGTGGGCGCCGTACGTCGACGTCGTCAGCGACGACGCCTACCCGGACCCCGCCGACCCCGCCGCGTACGTGCGCCTCGCCGCGGAGCGCGACCTCGTGCGCGGGCTCGGCGAGGGGCGGCCGTGGCTGCTCATGGAGCAGTCGACCAGCGCCGTCAACTGGCGCCCCCGCAACGCGCCGCGTCCCCGGGGGGAGCACCGTGCCCAGTCGCTGCAGGCCGTCGCCCGCGGCGCGGACGGTGTCCTGCACTTCCAGTGGCGCCAGTCCGCGTCAGGAGCCGAGCGCTTCCACTCGGCGATGGTGCCGCACGCCGGCCCCGACTCCCGGCTCTTCCGGGACGTCGCCGCGCTGGGCGAGGAGCTGACGGGTCTGTCGGACCTGGTCGGCACACCCGTCCCCGCGCGCGTCGCCGTCGTCATGGACTGGGACTCGTGGTGGGCCCTCGAGCAGGGCGCGCTGCCGACCCGCGTGGAGTACGTCGAGCGGTTCTGCGACTGGTACGCGCCGTTCCTGCGGCGCGGGGTCACGGTCGACGTCGTCCGGGCGGGTGCCGACCTCGTGGGCTACGACCTCGTCGTGGTCCCCGTGCAGCACGTCGCGCGGCGTGCCGACCTCGACGCGCTCGACGCGTACGTGCGCGGCGGCGGGCACCTCGTCGTGACGTACGCGTCGGCGATCGTCGACGAGGACCTGCGCATCTACCTGGGCGGGTACCTCGGCCCGCTGCAGGCGACGCTGGGCGTGCGCGTCGAGGAGCTCGCGCCGACCGCGGGCCCCGGCGGGTCGCCGGGCGGCGGCCTGCGGCTGGCCGGCGACCTCGCCGGGGCGGCGTCGCTCTGGCAGGACGTGCTCGTCGTCGAGGACGCACAGGTCGTCGCGACGTTCGCCGACGGGTACGCCGCCGGCGGTGCGGCCGTCACGCGCCGCGACCACGGCGACGGCGTCGCGTGGTACGTCGGCACGCAGCCGTCGGCCGAGGTCCTCGACGCCCTCGTCGACCGGCTGCTGACCGACGCCGACGTCCCCGCCCTGTTCCCGTCGCCCGTCGTGGGCGTCGAGGCCGTGCGCCGCGGGGACCGGCTGGTCGTCGTCAACCACACGGGGGAACCGGTGACGCTCGACGTCGCGGGCCGGACCGTCGCGCTGGCCCCCCACGACGCCCAGATCCTGCCGGCCAACGGGGCCTGACCCTCAGCCAGGAAAAGTGTGGAGAGTTGTTGCCGCTCCCCGGCAACAACTCTTCACACTTTCTTGGTCGGCCCCCTGGGGGCCCGTCAGCGGCGGTGCGCGACCAGAACTGCGTCACGGACCGTGACCGCCGTGCCCTCGTGGTCGATCGTGCGTGCCAGGACGCGCGGGTCGATCGACGTCCACTGCGCAGGGTCGAGGTCGGCGGCGATCTGCTCCGGGGTGTACCCCAGCCGCGCCAGGTGCGGCCGCGGCACCGGGCCGTCCAGGTCGGACAGGTCGTGCCCGACGACGAGCAGCGTCCCGCCCGGCGCGACCGCGTCCGCGAGCCAGCCCCAGCCGCGCCCGCTCTCGGCGTGCAGGTAGTGCGACGTGACCAGGTCGTACCGCGCGGGCGGGTCCCACGTGCGCAGGTCCGCCTCCACCCACGTCGCCGCGAGCCCGCGCCGCGCCGCCTCCGCCGCGCCCCGGTCGAGCGCGGTCCGGGAGGCGTCGACCGCGGTCACGGTCCAACCGCGCTCCGCGAGCCACACGGCGTCACCGCCCTCGCCGGCGCCCGCGTCGAGCGCCGTCCCGGGGGTCAGGTGCGACGCCAGCTCGACGAGCGAGGCGTTGACCCGCCCGCTCCAGAGCTGGTCGTGCGCGCGGTAGCGCTCCTCCCACCAGGCGGGGTCGAGCTCGGTGTCGTCGGGGATCTGGTCGGTGCGGTGCTGGTGGTCGTGCACGGGGGTTCTCCTGACGTGGATGAGGGGCTGGATCGACGTCTCGCGCCCAGGGGGTGGGGCTGGATCGACCTCTCGCGAGAGGTCGATCCAGCCCCAGGATCAGGCGGCGGCGGCGGTGCTGCTGCGGGCGTAGGCGAGGTCGGCGAGGACGAGGGACGCGTTGACGTGGGCGCCCGCGAGGGAGCCCGCGGCGATGCTCGACGCGAGGGCGTGCTGCGGGCCCGTCACGTTGCCCGCAGCCCACACGCCGGGCACGGACGTCGCACCCGTCGCGTCGACGGTGACGGCGCGGCCGACGTCCTCGCCCGCGAAGTCGAGCGGGGCGGTCGCCAGGCCGAGGCCGTCGACGAGGGTGTCGTCGAGCAGGGCGCGCGTGCCGACGAACACGGCGTCGCACGCGACGACCTCGTCGTCGGCGAGGACCAGGGCCGTGAGCGCGTCGTCCGTGGTGCGCGCGCGGGAGACCCGGCCGGTGACGACGCGGACGCCGCGCGCCGCGAGGTCGGCCTGCTGCTCGGCGTCGGGCGTGAACGCGTCGTTCAGCAGCAGCGTGACGTCCGCGCTGAGCTGGCGGACGAGCAGCGCCATGTGCACCGCGCGCGGCCCGGTCGCCAGCACCGCGAGCGTGCGGTCGCGCACCTCCCAGCCGTGGCAGTACGGGCAGTGCAGGACGTCGCGGCCCCAGCGTCCGGCCAGTCCGGGCACGTCGGGCAGGACGTCCCGCATGCCCGTGGCGACGACGACGCGGCGGGCGCGGTGCGTCGCGCCGTCGGCGGTGTCGACCTCGAACGCGGGCTCGGTCGGTGCGTCGTCGTCGGCTGCCACGGCGCGTGCGGCGACGACGCGGGTCGCGGCGACCTCGACGCCGTAGCGCGCGACCTCGGCCCGGCCGGCCGCGAGGAGCTCGGCCGGCGGGGTGCCGTCGTGCGTCAGCAGGTTGTGCGCGTGCGGGGACGTGGCGTTGCGGGGCTCGCCGGCGTCGAGGACGCGCACGGTGCGGCGCGAGCGACCGAGGCTCAGCGCGGCGGACAGGCCGGCGGCCCCGCCGCCGAGCACGAGGACGTCGACGGGGTCGGGTGTCAGGGGTGCGTTCGCCATGTCCCGAGAGTGCCGCGCGCCGTGCCGTCTTGACAAGTAGCGTTGCCATGTCGGCAAACTGGATCCATGGACGACGACCTCGGTGCCGTGCTCGACACGGTCGGCCCCCGCCTGCGCGCGCTGCGTGAGCAGCGCGAGGCGACGCTCGCCGACGTGGCCGGCGCCACCGGCATCTCCGTCAGCACGCTGTCGCGCCTCGAGTCCGGCCTGCGCCGCCCGACGCTCGAGCTGCTGCTGCCCCTCGCGCGCTTCCACGAGGTGACGATCGACGAGCTCGTCGACGTCCCCGCCGGCGACGACCCGCGCGTCCCGCTCCACCCGACCGTCCGGCACGGCGTCACGTACGTCCCGCTGAGCCGCCGCACCGAGGGGCCGCGGGCCTACCGCCTCGTGTACCCCCCGCGCACACCCGCCGAGGTCGGCGAGCCGCGCGTCCACGACGGGTACGAGTGGCTCTACGTCCTGAGCGGGACGCTGCGCCTCGTCCTCGGGGGTCGCACCCTCGACCTCGTCGGCGGCGAGGCAGCGGAGTTCGACACCCGCGTGCCGCACTGGCTCGGCAACGTCTCCGACGGCCTTGTCGAGGTGCTCGCGCTCTACGGCCCCCAGGGGGAGCGCATGCACGTCCGCGCCCGTCCGCGCCGCCGCGACGCCTGACCGCATCGCGGGACGGGCGCGTGGCGAGACCGGGCTGGGTCGTCGTCCCGAGCCGAGACGACGACTCAGCCCGGTCTCGCGACGTACCCGTCCCAGGGCGTGGACGGCGGGGAGAGGGACGGGGATCGCCGGCGGTGGGGACGCGGTGCCCCCCTCAGCCCAGCGTCGCCGCGACCACCAGCAGCACCGGGACGCACAGGATCGTCGTCGCCAGGCCGGTGTCGCGCGCGAGCGCCTCGCCGTGGCGGTACTGCATCGCGTAGACCAGCACGTTCTGGGCCGTCGGCAGGGCGGCCATCGCGACGACGGCGAGCAGGGCGGGCGCGGGCAGGCCGAGCGCGGTGCCGACGCCCCACGTCAGCACCGGGTGCACGACGGAGCGCAGGCCGACGGCCAGAGCCAGGTCGCGCCGGGGGGCCGCGCCACCCGGTGTCCGGGGGACCGCGAGCGACATGCCGAACGTGATGAGCGCGAGCGGCGCCGCCGCGGCACCCACCAGGGCGAACGGCTCGTACACGACCTCGGGCAGCGACCACGGCAGGGCTGCCAGGACGAGGCCGGTGAGCGTCGCGACGATGATCGGGTTGCTGAGCGTCCGTCGCACGACCGCACCGACCCGCAACCCGACCGGAACCCGGCTCCCCGACCCCCCGTCGGGACGGTGACCCGCGTCCCGCTCGCCACCCCCCTCCACGCCGACCGGAACGGGGGTCCCCGCCACGGGGGTCGAACGGTGAGTGGTGGTCCGGTCGGTGGGGGTGGCGTGGGCGTCGAGGACCGTGAACGCGATCGGGGCCAGCACCAGGAGCTGGAACAGGAGGGTCGGGACGACGGCGACGGGGTCGTCGAGCAGGTACACCGCGAGCGGCAGCCCGACGTTGCCCGCGTTGACGTAGGACGAGACGAGCGTGCCGACCGTGACGTCGGCCGCGGGTCGGCGCCACGCGAACCGCAGGACGACGACCGCCAGCACCGCGACCAGCGCCGTGCTCACCCACGTGACGAGGGCCGTGCGGGACACGAGCAGGTGCAGGTCGGCGTGCGCGACGGTGGACAGCAGCAGCGCGGGTGCGGCGACGGCGAAGACGACGCGCGCGAGCACCGGCGCGGCGCGCTCGCCCAGCACGCGCCACCTGCCCAGCACCCAGCCGAGCGCGACGACGGCGCCCATGGTGCCCAGGGCGGTCAGGACCGCGGACATCAGCGCGTCCGCCGGGCCGGGGGCGGGGCGGACATCGAGGCGCTCGGTGTCACTCGTCGATCCTCGCACGGGGGTTTCGGGGGCGGTGCGCTCTGTTGCAACCTGGGGGTTGCGCAACGCCAGGGACGGTGGCACGCTCTAATGCAACAGAACAGTTGCACACAAGGAGCCCGCCATGACCACGCACCAGACCGCCGCCACGATCGACGACGCCACCTCGACCGTCACCCGCACCATCCGCGTCGACGCCCCGCCCGCCCGCGTCTTCGAGGTCCTCACCCGGGAGGACCTCGTCGCCCAGTGGTTCGGCCAGCGCGCCTCCCTGCCCGACCTGCGCGTCGGCGGCATCGGCTCCCTCGGGTGGGACGGGCAGGACGACGTCCCGTTGCGCATCGAGGCGTACGACCCGCCGCGCCGCTTCGCGTTCGCGTGGCCGGGCTGCGGCGGGGAGCTCACCGCCGGCACCGACCTGACCGCGACGTTCACGCTCCTGCCCGACGGCACGGGCACGCTGCTCACCGTCGTCGAGACCGGGTTCGACCAGCTCGGCGACGAGCGGCTGCGGCAGCTCGAGGACCACCGCGGCGGCTGGACGTCCGAGCTCGACGAGCTCGTCGAGCTGGTCCACGGCGGGGTGCCGGCGTGACGTCGGCGACCGACACGACACGGGTGGTCGCGGTGTGCGCCGCCCTGGGCGACGAGACCCGGTGGCAGGTGCTCACCGAGGTCGGGCGCGGTGAGGCGTCCGCCTCCGCGCTCGCGGACCGGCTGCCCGTCACCCGCCAGGCCATCGCCAAGCACCTCGCGGTGCTGGCCGAGGTCGGGCTCGTCGAGCCCGTGCGCGTCGGCCGCGAGGTGCGGTACCGGGCCGTCGGCGCCCGCCTCGGCCTGCTCGCCCGCACCCTCGACGCGGTCGGCGCCCGCTGGGACGAGCGCCTCGCCGCGATCGCACGACTCGCAGAGTCCCCGACCCCCTGACCCCTGCCCTCCGTCGCCGAGCGCGGCACACGACTGCCGAGCGCGGCACAGGTATCGCCCGCGCTCGGCAGTCGTGTGCCGCGCTCGGTCGCGTCGTCGGACCACAGTGCGGACGAGCGGGCGGACGGGCGCGGGCGGAGCGGTAGCGTCGACGACGTCGTGACACGGGGTGCCGCATCCGCGGCTGAGATCACACCCGTCGAACCTGATCTAGGTCGCACTAGCGAAGGGATGTCGCGCATGTCTCCCATGCGTTCGCCTCTGCACGCCCACCGGCACCGTCCGCGTCCCCGGCGAGGCCCGCTCACCACCTGACCCGCCGCCCGCCGACCGTCCACGCGGTCCGCGGGCCGCCGCCGCACGCCCACCCGTCGTCCCCGCCGCCACCCACGCGCCGGGGCCCCCGGGCGTGCCCGCGCGCCCCGGCCGGTCCGCCCGTACCCCCGGAGACCTCGTGCCCCACGCCCGCCCCCACCCGTCCCGTCGACGGGCCGCACCCGCACTGATCGCGGCCGCCGCCCTCACCGCCGCGCTCGCGGCGTGCGCCGACCCCGCGACCGGCGCCGACGGCCGCCCCGTCGTCCGGTTCGCGCTCGACTGGACGCCCAACACCAACCACACCGGCCTGGAGGTCGCACTCGCGCAGGGCTGGTTCGACGACGCGGGCCTCGACGTCCGCGTCCTGCCGTACACGGACGCGTCGCCGGACGCGCTCCTCGACGCGGGCGCAGCCGAAGCCGGCATCAGCTTCCACGACGCGTCCGTGGTCGCGCAGGCCGCGGGCGCCGACGTCGTCGCGGTGCTCGCGCCGCTGCAGCACTGGGCGACGGCGATCGCGGTACGCGCCGACGACGACACGATCACCCGGCCCCGCGACCTGGACGGTCGCGTCTACGCGGGGTTCGGGGGCGTCGCGGAGGTGCCCCTGCTGCAGGAGGTGATCCGGGCCGACGGCGGCGTGGGCGACTTCACGTCGGTGACGCTCGGGACGAGCGCGTACGCCGCGCTGTACGCGGGCGAGGCGGACTTCACGATCCCGTTCGTCGCGTGGGAGGGCCTCGAGGCCGCGCGCGCCGGCACCCCGCTGCGCTACTTCCGGTACACCGACCACGGCTTCCCCGACGCGTACGCGGTGCTCGTCGACGCGCGGCGCTCGTGGGTCGACGCCGGGCCCGAGGTCGCCGCGGCGTTCGTCGACGCGCTGCGCCGCGGGTACGCGTTCGCGGCCGACCACCCCGACGAGGCGGCGCAGATCCTGCTCGACGCGCACCCGGACGCGTTCGCCGACCCGGAGATGGTCGTCGAGAGCCAGCGGCTGCTCGCCGCGGAGTACCTGCGCGACGCCGACGGCGCGGTCGGGACGATCGACCCCGCGCAGTTCGCCGGGTATGCCGACTTCCTGTACGACCGGGGCCTGCTCGCGGGTCCCGACGGCGACGTGCTGACCCGCCGCCCCGACTGGTCGACCTACCACGACGCGCCGCGCCCGGGGGAGCGGTGAGCGGCGCGGGTGAGACCGGCCTGCGCCCGGCTGGGGCCGCCGGACCCCGTCGTGCCCTGCCCGTGCTGGTCGCCCTCGCCGCGTTGCTCGCGGTGTGGCAGGGCGCCGTCGCGACGGGCGGGGTCACGCCGCGGTTGCTGCCGTCGCCCGCGCGCGTCGTGCAGCAGGCGTGGACGCACCGCGAGGTCATCGCCGGGCACGCGGGTGCGACCCTCACCGTCACGCTCGTGGGGTTCGCCGTGTCCGTCGCGGTCGCGGGGGTGCTGGCCGTGACGCTCGACGCGGTGCCGCGCCTGCGTGCCGGCGTGGTCCCGCTGCTCGTCGCGTCGCAGACCGTGCCCGTGCTGGTCGTGGCGCCCCTGCTGGTGCTGTGGTTCGGGTTCGGCCTCGGGCCCAAGGTGCTGGTCGTGACCCTGGTGACGTTCTTCCCCGTGGCGCTGGGGCTGGTCGAGGGGTTCGGGGCGGCAGGTCCCGGGGCGTCGTCGCTGCTGCGGACGATGGGCGCGAGCCGGTTCCAGGAGTTCCGGTACGTGCGGCTCCCCGCGGCGATGCCGCGGTTCTTCACCGCCCTGCGGATCGGCGTGACGTACGCCGTGGTCGGGGCCGTCGTCGCGGAGTACGCGGGTGCGGTGCAGGGCCTCGGGACGTACATGACGATGCAGCGCGCCGCGTTCCGCACCGACCTGGTGCTCGCCGCCGTCGGGGTGTGCGCTGCCCTGACGCTCGCGCTGTACGCGGCGACGTCCGGGCTCGAGCGTGTCGTCGTGCCGTGGGCACGGCCACGGGCGGTGCGTCGTGGCTGACGTGGTGCTGCAGGTCAGCGACGTGCACCTGGCCCTGCCCGCCGCCGACGGCCCGCGGGCGGTGCTCACGGGCGTCGACCTGACGGTGCCGCGCGGGTCGTTCACGTGCGTCGTCGGGCCGTCGGGGTGCGGCAAGAGCACGCTGCTGGGCGTCGTCGCCGGCCTGCGCCGTCCCGACCGCGGCGCCGTGCTGCTCGACGGCCGCGACGTCACGGGCACGACGGGCCACGCGGCGTGGATGGCGCAGGACGACCTGCTGCTCGAGTGGCGCACCGTCCTGGACAACGCGGCGCTCGGCCTGCAGGTGCAGGGCGTGCGACGGCGCGAGGCGCGGGCGCGCGTCCGCGACCTGCTGGGCGAGTTCGGTCTCGGTGCGCACGCGGACGCCCGCCCGTCCGAGCTGTCCGGGGGGATGCGGCAGCGGGCCGCGCTGGCGCGGACGGTCGCGCAGGGCCGCGACCTGCTGCTGCTCGACGAGCCGTTCGGTGCGCTCGACGCGCTGACCCGGCTGCACCTGCAGCGCTGGCTCGCCGCGACGTGGGCGGCCCACCGCTGGACCGTCGTCATGGTCACCCACGACGTGCGCGAGGCCGTGACGCTCGCCGACGAGGTCGTCCGGCTGTCCGGGCAGCCCGCGCGGGTCGCCGCGCGGCACCCCGTCGACGACCCGCACCCCCGGGACCCGACCCGCCGCGGGCCCGCCGCCGCACGCGTCGAGGAGGACGTCCTCGCCGGACTGGGCGTCCGCGCCATCCTCACCCCGCCGCCCCCCGCCCCACCCACCCCGCCGCCCACCGCCGCCCTCGCCGCCGCGACCGTGACCCCATGACCGCCCCCGACCCCCCGCCGACCGGAACACCGCTCACCGCAGGGGAGTCCGGACGGGGACCCAGGTTCCGGTCGGCGGACGCCTCGCCGCCGACCGGCACACCGGTCCCGGTTCGACCCGACGGACAGGGACCCACGTTCCGGTCGGACGCCTCACTGCCGAGCGGAACACCAGTACCCGATGGAGCCGCCGGACGGGGACCCACGTTCCGGTCGGCGGACGCTTCGCCCCCGAGCGGTACACCGGTCCCCGATGGAGCCGCCGGACGGGGAGTGAGGTTCCGGTGGGCGTGGGGGAGCGGTGCGTGGTGGCGGGGGTGGTGGAGCCTCGGGGGTGTCGCCGTGGTCTGGACGGTCGTCGCGGGGGTCGGTGGGGTGCCGCCGCAGGTGCTGCCCGGGCCCGTCGCGGTCGCGCGCGCGGGTGCCGAGCTGGTGGCCGCCGGGACGCTGGTGCCGGCCCTCGCGGTGAGCGTCGGGCGGCTCGCGGTCGGTGCGGTGCTCGGCATCGCGATCGGCCTGGCGCTGGGACTGGTCGCCGGCCTGACGCGGAGCGGGCACGACGTCGTCGACCGTCCCCTGCAGGCCGTGCGGGCCGTGCCGTTCACGGCGCTGACGCCCCTGCTGATCGTGTGGTGCGGGCTGGGCGAGACGCCCAAGGTGCTGCTGGTCGTGATCGCGAGCGTCGTCCCCGTGTACGTCGCGACGGTCACCGGTGTGCAGGGCGTCGACCCGCGGCTGCGCGAGCTCGCCGTCGCGCAGCACCTGGACCGGCGGTCGACGCTGCGGCGCGTCGTGCTGCCCGGGGCCCTCCCGTCCGTGCTCGCCGGGGTCCGGCTCGCGCTGGGCACCGGCTGGGTCGCGGTGATCGTCGCCGAGCAGGTCGCCACCGATCGCGGCGTCGGGGCGCTGCTCGCGGACGCCCGCACGTGGGCGCGCACCGACGTCGTCCTGCTGTGCGTCGCGCTGTACGCCGCGCTCGGCCTGGTGACGGACGCGCTGGTCCGCGCGGTCGAGGAGCGCGCGCTGCGGTGGCGCGGCCCCGCCGCAGGCACCCCACCTCCGGGCGTCGCACCCGCCGGGCTCCCCGTCCCGACCGTCACGCCCGTCGGACCCGTCACCCCCACCTGACCCGTCGCCCCCACCCGACTCGTCACCCCACCCCACCCGACTCGTCACCCCACCCCACCCGTCACCCCCACGAGGAGCTCCCATGACGACCGCCCCACCCGCCCGGCGACGGGCACGACGGCACGCCGGGCCCGCGCTCGCGGTCGCCGTCGGGCTCGCCCTGGCCGGCTGCGCCGCGACGGGCACGGCGTCGCCCGCGTCGTCCGGCACCGCGTCGTCCGGCACGTCCGGCACGTCCGGCACCGTGCCGACCGGCACGGCTGCCACGCTGCGCGTCGGTCCGCTGTCGACGCAGAACCTGCTGACCCTCGCCGTCGACGACGGCCTCGCCGCACGGCACCTGGCCGCGGCGGGGACGACGCTCGAGGTCACGGCGTCGTTCCCCGCGTTCGCCCCGGCGGCCGAGGCGCTGGCCGCCGGGCACGTCGACGTCGTCAGCGGCTCGACGACCGCCGTCGTCGCGGCCCTCGCGGGTGATCCCGACCTCGTCGTCGTCGCCGTCGAGCACGACGACGGCGACACGCAGGGCATCGTCGCGCACGGCGACGTCACGGACGTCGCGGACCTCGCCGGGCGCTCGGTCGCCGTGAACAAGGGCGGCACGGGGGAGTACCTGCTGCGGCTCGCGCTGCGCCGCGCCGGCCTGACCGCGGCCGACGTCACCGTCGAGTACCTGACCCCGCCGGACGCGGCGAGCGCGTTCGCCGCCGGGCGCGTCGATGCGTGGGCGACGTGGGACCAGTACCTCGTCGGGGCGCAGGCGCTGCCCGGCGTGCGGACCGTCGCCCTCGCGCGGGACCTCGGGTCCGACAACCGTACGGTCCACGTGACGACGCGGGACGTCGTCGAGCGGCGGCCGGGCGCCGTCGTCGCGCTGTACGCCGCGCTCGTCGCGGAGGCCACGGCGCTGGCCGACGACCCCGGGCGGCGGGTCGACGCCTACCGCGCTGCCGGGGCGGCGCAGGACGTCGCGGCGGCGCTCGGGGAGCTGGCGGCGCCGCGCGTCGGGCCCGCGGACGCGCGGTTCGCGGCCGAGCTCGCGCGCGTCGCGGAGCTGTACGCGCAGGAGGGCCTGGTGCCGGCGCCCGTCGACGTCGCGGGGGTCGCGGTCGACGTCACGGCACTCGAGAGGGCGGACCTCGACGCGACCGCCGGGCCGACCGGGTGAGCGTGCGCGTGCGCGGGCTGCGCCGCGCGTTCGGTGACCGCGAGGTGCTCGCCGGCCTCGACCTCGACGTGCCGGACGGGGGGTGCGTGGCGGTCGTCGGGCGCAGCGGTGGCGGCAAGTCGACGCTGCTGCGCGCCCTCGCGGGCCTCGACCCCGGCGCGTCGGCGGACGTGCTCGACGTCGCGGCACCGGCGGCCGTCGTCTTCCAGGAGCCGCGCCTGCTCCCCTGGGAGCCGGTGTGGCGCAACGTCCTGCTCGGCCCCGGGCTGCGCCGTGCGGACCGGCCGCGTGCCCTCGCGGCGCTGGCGGAGGTCGGCCTCGCGGACCGCGCCGACGCGTGGCCGCGCACGCTGTCCGGTGGTGAGGCGCAGCGGGTGGCGATCGCACGGGCGCTCGTCCGTGCCCCGCGGGTGCTGCTCCTCGACGAGCCGTTCGGCGCGCTCGACGCCCTGACGCGGCTGGCGGCGCACGCGCTGCTGCGCGACGTGCGTGCGGCGCGCCCGGTGACGACGGTGCTGGTCACGCACGACGTCGACGAGGCGCTCACCCTGGGCGACGAGGTCCGGGTGCTCGACGCGCGGGAGGTCCTGCTGGGGCGGCTGGGTGTGCCGCCGTCGCTCAGATCGCGGCGTCCTTCAGGGTCCCGGTGACGCCGCCGTCGGGGTGCACGACGAGGCACTGCACGACGTCGTCGCCCTGCGCCCAGCTCTCCTCGGTGGGGGACAGGTACGTGTAGTCCAGGACCGAGTCCTCGTACGTGGCGCCGACGAACGGTGCGAAGGCGTCGTAGCAGAACTGGTCGGCGGTCGTCGGCGTCTCGGTGTCGCCGGCCTCCGTGAGGGCGAGGTCGGCCTGGAACTGCTCCTCGGTGAGGGTCGTCTCGGCGTAGATCTCGGAGTCGTGCGGGTCGGCGCACGGGATCGTCGGGAGCGACGAGAACTCGGTCGTGTCCTCGGACAGCGCGAGGTAGTCCAGGCAGTCGCCGACCTGCAGGGAGAAGACGTCCGCGTCGGCGGACGCGGTGATCTCGCCACCGGGCTCGTCGCGCTGCGCGGGCTCGGCGTCGCCGCCGAAGAGGGAGCCGCAGCCGGTCAGCGTCGCCGCGAGGGCGACGGCCAGGACGGGGGCGGCAAGGAGGCGGAAGGATCGCGTGTTCACGGCGAGCAGTGAACCAGCCCGCGGGACCCGTGTGTGACCTGTTTCACCGCCGGACGGGATGAAGAACCTGTGAGCGGGCTGTGTCGTCCGTCACCCGAACGCGCGACCTGCGCATCTGCCGTTCGGGGGACCCCGGCGGTCGCGCTCGCCTCGTCTCGGATCCTGAGACGAAAGGTCAGTCATACCGGGCTGCGTCGCTTTTCGAAGCGCCTGTGAGGCGACTCCGGCCGGTCTCGCCGACGCGTCGTCCCACAGGTTGGGACGGGGTCGTCGGCGAGCAGGCGGGCGCGTCAGGGGGCCGCGGGCGCCGGCGTCAGGTCGCGCAGGGCGGCGGTCACCGCGTCGCGGAACGCCGTCGACGACGCGACCGGCTCGGGGACCACGTCGCGCAGCGCGAACACCCGACCGACCGGGTCCGGCCCCGCGACCGCGTCGGCCAGGACCCCGGCCAGCGGGTCGTCGAGCGTCACGGGGCGTCCGGCCACGACGAGGTCGCCCGCCGTCGCCGCCCGCACGTAGGCGACCCACCCCGCGAAGGCCCGCGCCGCGGCATGCGGCACGGCGCCCGCCGCGAGGCGGTCCGCGACCGTCCCCAGCAGGCGGACCGGCAGCTTCTGCGACCCGTCCATCGCGACCTGCACGGTCGTGTGCCCGGTCCGCGGGTTGGCGAACCGGTGCAGCACCTCGTCGCGGTAGGCGCCCAGGTCGGTGCCCGGCGGCGCGACGAGCGTCGGGAGCACGTCCTCGTCGACGAGCGCGCGCGCGAGCGCCTCGAGGTCGGGGTCGGCGACGGCCTCGGCGATCGTCGCGTGACCGCGCAGCGCACCGTGGTACGCCAGGGCGGAGTGCGTCGCGTTGAGGATGCGCAGCTTGGCGCGCTCGAACGGCGCGACGTCGCCCGTGAGCGTCGCCCCGGCGCGCTCCCACGCGGGTCGCGGCCCCGCGAAGTCGTCCTCGATCACCCACTGGAAGAACGGCTCGCCGACCACCAGCGCCTCGTCGTGCAGGCCGAGCAGACCGGCGGCCTCGGCGCGGTGCGCGTCGGTCGTCGCGGGCACGATCCGGTCGACCATCGTCGCCGGGAAGCGCACCGACGTCGCGACCCACGCGGCGACGTCGTCCGACCCCGGCACGGCCGCCAGCGCGCGGACGACGAGCCCCGCGAGCACCGCACCGTTGTCGGTGAGGTTGTCGCAGCACACCACCGTCAGGGGCGCGGGCGACGTCCGGTGCCGGCGCACCAGCCCGCGCACGAGCATGCCGATCGGGGTGCGGGCTGCAGCCTCGGACGGACCGCGCAGCTCGTCGCGCGCGGCAGCCAGGTCCGCCGCGACGTCCGGGGCGTCGACGTCGAGCCCGCCGTCCGCGCGGCGGCGGTACCCCTTCTCGGTGACCGTCAGACTCACGACGTGCGTCGTCGGCGCCGCGATCGTGTCCAGGACGCGCGCGGTGTCACGCCCCGGGTAGGCGACGTCCCGCACGGACCCGACGACGCGCAGCGACGTGCGGTCGGCGCCCACCGTCAGCACGCCGTACAGACCGTCCTGCGGCCGCAGCTGCTCGGCCACGCGCGGGCTGCGCTGGGTCACCCCGAGCAGACCCCACCCGGTCTCACCGGTCGCGGCCGCCGCGTCCTCGGTGCACACGGCCTGGTGCGCGCGGTGGAACGCCCCGATGCCGAGGTGGACCTGCCCGACGCCCAGCGCCGCCGGGTCGACCGCGGGGCCGCGGACGTCGTCGGGCAGGCCGCGTGCGGCACGCGCACGCCAGGTCGTGGAGGACAGGCGCACCGCGGTGCGTGGGGGGTGCTGCAGGGTCATCGGGGCTCCGGGGGCCGGGGCGCGGCGGGCGCGGTGGTCCCGCGCACGACGAGCTCGACGGGCAGGACGGCGTGCGGGACCTCGTCGCCGGGCGGGGCGAGGAGCAGGTCGACCGCGGTCCGGCCGAGGCGCGCGAGCGGCACCGCGACCGTCGTGAGCGCGGGCGTCACCAGCGTCGCGACGGGCGCGTCGTCGAACCCGACGACGGACACGTCCTGCGGGACGCGGACGCCGCGCGCGTGCAGCCGGTCGAGGACGCCGAGGGCCATGAGGTCGTTGTGCGCCAGGACGGCCGTCGCGCCGGCGGCGAGGACGAGGTCGGCTGCGGCGACGCCGCCGGCGAAGACGGGGGTGTGGGCGCCCAGGTCGACGACGTCGACGTCGAGGTCGGCCAGCCCCTCGCGGCGGCGTGCGCCCGACCACGAGCCTGCGGGGCCGCCCGCGTAGGCGATGCGGCGGTGGCCGAGCGCGAGCAGGTGGCGCACGGCCTGCCGCACGCCGTCGCGGGTGTCGACGACGACGGACGGCAGCCCGGGGCTCTCGCGGTTGACCAGCAGCAGGGGCCGCCCGCCCGCGCGGGTCGCGGCGAGGTCGTCGGCGGACATGCGCGGCGAGCACAGCAGGACGCCGTCGGCCTGCGCACCGAGCTGTGCGACGAGCTCGGCCTCGAGCAGCGGGTCCTCCTCGGAGTCCGCGACGACGACCGCGTGCCCGGCCGCGCGGGCGCGGGCCTGCACGGCCTTGGCGACGGCCGAGAAGAACGGGTTCTCGAGGTCCGGCACGACGAGGCACAGGTGGCCGCTGCGCCCGGTGATGAGCTCGCGCGCGGCACGGTTGGGGTGGTACCCGAGCTCGCGCGCGACGCGTCGGACGAGCTCGCGCCGCGCGGGGGACACGAGGTCCGGTGCCGACAGCGCGCGTGACGCCGTCGCGGCGGAGACGCCCGCGGCGCGCGCCACGTCACGCAGCGTGACGGCCATCGGCAGCTCCTCCGCGTCGGCCCTCGTGGGCGTGCGATGAAAGCGATTTCAGCACGGGCCGTCGGTGCGGCGCAAGCAGGGACGGACGGGTCTTGCATCGCTGCAGACCGGATGGCAGTGTCGGACTGCAAACGTATTCACCGTGGTGGGCGGCGAGCGTCGTCCGCACTGCGGGGGCGCACCGCAGCGCCGCCGCGGCCCGGCGCTGGAGGACCCATGCCCGACCCCGCAGCCGCCGCTCCTCGAGCGGCGTTGCCTCCTGACCGCGCGTCGCATCCCGACCGTGCGTCGCATCCTGACCGTGCGCTGCATCCCGACCGTGCGCTGCCGGCCGACCCCGTCACGCGGCCCGTCGCCCGCCAGATCCTGGAGGCGACGCGCGACCTGCCGATCGTGTCCATGCACGGTCACGTCGACGCGGGCGTCCTCGCGCGCGACGAGCCGTTCGGCGACCCGGCCTCGCTGCTGGTGGTCCCCGACCACTACCTGGTGCGGATGCTCGTGTCGCAGGGCGTCCCGCACGACGCGCTCGGCGTGCCGCGGCGCGACGGCGGACCCGTCGAGACCGACCCGCGCGCGATCTGGCGGACGTTCGCGGCGCACTGGCACCTCTTCCGCGGCACCCCGACGCGGTTCTGGATGGAGCACGTGCTCGTCGAGGTGCTCGGGGTGACCGAGCGGCTGTCGGCCGCCACCGCCGACCACGCGTACGACACGATCGCCGAGCGCCTGGCCGAGCCGGACTTCCGCCCCCTGGCGCTGCTGGACCGGTTCGGCATCGAGATCATCGCGACCACCGACGCGGCGTCCGCGACCCTCGCCGACCACGCCGACCTGGCCGCGCGCGGCTGGGGCGAGCGGATCGTGCCGACGTTCCGGCCCGACGCCGTGCTGCACGTCGACCGCCCCGGCTGGGCGCACGACGTCGACCTGCTCGCCGAGCGCGCCGGCATCGCGATCGGCTCGTACCGCGACTACGTCCGCGCGCTCGAGGCCCGCCGCTGGGCGTTCGTCGACGCGGGCGCGCGCGCCACCGACCACGGCCACGTCCTGGCCGACACCACCCCGATGGACGAGACGGACGCGTCGGTCGTGTTCGCCGCGGCGCTGCGGGGCGACGTCGACCCGGCCGCGGCGCGGGCGTTCTCCGCGCACATGCTGTTCGAGATGGCGCGCATGTCGACGCAGGACGGCCTGGTCATGCAGCTGCACCCCGGTGCCCTGCGCGACCACGACCCGCACGTGGCGGCGTCCCGCGGGCACGACGTCGGCTACGACATCCCCGTCGTGACCGAGTACGTGCACGCGCTGCGGCCCCTGCTCAACGCCTTCGGCCACCACCCGGACCTGCGGCTCGTGCTGTTCACGCTCGACGAGGACACGTTCAGCCGCGAGCTGGCGCCGCTCGCGGGCGTCTACCCGGCGGTGCGGCTCGGCGCGCCCTGGTGGTTCCTCGACTCCCCGGACGGCATGCGCCGGTTCCGCGAGGCCGTCACGGACACCGCGGGCTTCGCCAACACGACGGGCTTCGTCGACGACACCCGCGCCTTCCTGTCGATCCCCGCGCGGCACGACCTGTCGCGGCGCGTCGACGCCGGGCACCTGGCCCGGCTCGTCGTGGAGCACCGCCTCGACCTGGACGAGGCCCTCGAGACGGCCGTCGACCTGGCCTACGGCCTGCCGCGCACGGCGTACGCGCGCCGGACGCCCCGCGACCCGCGCGCCGGTGCCCCCGCGCCGGACGCCGTCCCCGTGGAGGTCCGCTCATGACACGCGTCCCCGGTCCGGACCGACGCGCTGTCGTGGCGCGCGTCCCCGGGGCGTCGGCGGCGCTGCCGTGACGGGCACCCCGGACGTGGACCGGCGTGCCGTCGTGGGCGGTGTCCCCGTGCCCGCGGCGGCCCCGGTCCTCGACCGCCTCGCGGACCACCGGCTCGTGCCCGTCGTGGTCATCGACGACGCCGCGGACGCCGACGCCCTCGGGGCCGCGCTCGTCGCGGGCGGCCTGCCGGTCGCCGAGGTCACCTTCCGCACGGACGCCGCTGCCGACGCGATCCGCGTGCTGCGGGACCGGGGCGACGTCCTCGTCGGCGCCGGCACCGTGCTCACCGCCGCGCAGGTCGACCAGGCCGTCGCCGCGGGCGCCGACTACGTGGTGTCGCCCGGCACGTCGCGCGCCGTCGTCGAGCGCTGCGCCGAGCACGGCGTCCTCGCGCTGCCCGGCGCCGTGACCGCGACCGAGGTCCAGGCCGCGCTCGAGCTCGGTGTCACGACCGTGAAGTTCTTCCCCGCCGGCACGTCCGGCGGCGCGCCCGCGATCGCGGCGCTCGCGGCCCCGTTCGGCGGCGTGCGCTTCGTCCCCACCGGCGGCGTCGGCCCGTCGAACCTCGCCGACTACCTGGCGCTGCCGTCCGTCGTGGCCGTCGGCGGGTCGTGGATGGTCCCGCGCGACGTGGTCCGCGCCCGCGACACCGCGGCCCTGCGGGCCCTCGTCGCCGACGCGGTCGCCCTCGCCACCCGCCTGCGCCCCACCTGATCCCCTCTCCCGCGAGAGGTCGATCCAGCCCCACCCCCCGCCCGTGAGGGGTCGTCCCAGCCCCGTCGTGGAGGAGCCGAAGATGTCCGACCTGGTGATACGACCCGCGTCCGCGTGCCGCTACGACGCCGTCTCGCTCGGCGAGGTGATGCTGCGCCTCGACCCGGGCGAGGGGCGGATCCGGACCGCCCGCCAGTTCCGCGTCTGGGAGGGCGGCGGCGAGTACAACGTGGCGCGCGGGCTGCGCCGCGCGTTCGGGCTGCGGGCGGCGGTCGTCACGGCGCTCGCGGACAACGAGGTGGGCCGGCTGGTCGAGGACCTCGTGCTGCAGGGCGGCGTCGACACGTCGTACGTGCGGTGGGTGCCGGACGACGGCGTCGGACGCACCGTGCGCAACGGCCTGAACTTCACCGAGCGCGGCTTCGGGGTGCGGGGCGCGGTCGGGGTGTCGGACCGCGGGCACACGGCCGCGTCGCAGCTGGCGCCCGGCGACGTCGACTGGGAGCACCTGTTCGGCGACCTGGGCGTGCGGTGGTTCCACACCGGCGGCATCTTCGCGGGCCTGTCGGACTCGGCCGCCGCGACGGTGCTCGAGGCGGTCACGGTCGCGCGCCGGCACGGCACGGTCGTCTCGTACGACCTCAACTACCGGCCGTCGCTGTGGAAGGCCGTGGGCGGGCAGGCCCGCGCGCAGCAGGTCAACCGCGAGATCGCGCCGCACGTCGACGTCATGATCGGCAACGAGGAGGACTTCACGGCCGCGCTCGGGTTCGAGGTCGAGGGTGTCGACGAGCACCTGTCGGAGCTCGAGGTCGACTCGTTCGCCGACATGATCGCCCGCGTCGTCGCCGCGTACGACAACGTCCAGGTCGTCGCGACGACGCTGCGCTCGGTCCGCTCCGCCACGGTCAACGACTGGGGGGCGATCGCGTGGTCGCGCGCGTCCGGCCTGGTGCAGGCCACGCACCGCCCGGGGCTGGAGATCCTCGACCGGGTCGGCGGTGGGGACTCGTTCGCGTCCGGGCTGGCCTTCGGCCTGCTCGACGGGCAGCCCCTGGCCACCGCGGTCGAGTACGGCGCCGCGCACGGCGCGCTGGCCATGACGACGCCGGGCGACACGACCATGGCGACCCGCGCCGAGGTGCTCAAGCTCGCGGGCGGGGGATCGGCGCGCGTCGACCGCTGAGCCGCCCGCGCGCGTGTGGCAGCATCGGCGACCGTGCCGATCCACCCGCTGCTCGCCGACCTGCTGCCCGCCGTCACCGACTGGGACACGTGGGCGGCCGGTACCGCCGCGCTCGCTGCCGGGTACCGCCTGCCCGACGTCCAGGTCGAGGACCTCGCCGTCGACGGCCCGCACGGCCCGGTCGCGGTGCGGCTGTACCGGCCGGTCGGCCGGCCGTCGTCGGGGGCGGGCCTGGTGTGGGCGCACGGCGGCGGCTTCGCGTACGGGGACCTCGACATGGCCGAGGCGCACGTCGTGTCCGCCGAGCTCGCGGCACGGCACGGCATCGTCGTCGCGTCCGTCGGGTACCGGCTCGCGACACCCGGTGCCGGCCACCCGATCCCGCTCGACGACGTCGACGCGGCGTGGACGTGGTTCGTCGACGCCGCGCCCTCCCTGGGGGTCGACCGCATCGGCATCGGCGGGGCGTCCGCGGGGGCGGCCCTGACCGGGGGTGTCGCCGTGCGGGTGCGGGACCGCGGCACGCGCGCCCCCGACGCGCTGCTCCTCGCGTACCCGGGCATGCACTTCCCGTCGCCGGCGCTGCCCGACGAGCAGGTCGACGACCTGCGTCGCCTGCCGCGCGGCATCCGGTTCCTGCCCGACGTGATGCTGTCGATGACCCGGGTGTACCTCGGCCGCCTGTCCGGCTTCCCGCCGGAGGCCATGGCGGGCAACGGCGACGTCGCGGGCCTGCCCCCGACGACGGTCGTGCTGAGCGAGGTCGACGACCTGCGACCCTCGGGGGAGATGTTCCTGCTGCAGCTGCAGGACGCGGGCGTGCCGACGCGCGCGATGGTCGCCGCGGGCATGCTGCACGGACACCTCGACATCCCGCCCGTGCCTGCCCTGCCGGCGATCGGGGAGTCGCTGGACTTCCTCGCCGGGGCGCTCGTCACGGACTGACCGCCCACCGGGGCTGCCGTCGGCGGGCCGCCGCGTGCGAGGCTCGGGCATGACCATCCCCCGCGGGCTGCGGACCGCCCTCGCGGTGGCCGGCGTGCTCGCGCTGGCGGCGTGCGGTGTGCGCGGTGCAGGCGTTTCGGACGGTGCGGACGGCAGCAGCGGCGCGCCGGCGTCCACCACCCCCGGACCGCTGCCTGCGGCCCTCACCCTCGAGGTGGAGGTCGCGCAGGCGCGCTCCGACCGCGTCGCGCGCGTCGTCGAGCTGCAGGTGCGCAACACCGGCCCCGTCGACGTGCGGGTCACGCAGGCGCGTCTGACCAGCGCGTTCGTCGCCGGCACGTCGCAGGAGGGGCGGGAGGTCGGTGCGGACCGGATGCGTCGGCTGCGCGTCCCGCTGGGGCCGGCGGTGTGCACGCCCGGGCTCGGCGACGACCCGGCCGCGCGCGTCGAGCTGGACGTCACGACGGCGGACGGACGGGCCGGAACGCTCGTCGTGACGCCCACCGACGAGACCGACGACCTGCGCCGCATCCACGGCGAGGACTGCGCGACCGCGGCCGTCGCGGCGGGCCTGCGGCTGTCCCTGGCGGACGGCCTGGTCGTGAGGGACGTCGCCGGGACGCCCGTCGCCGACGTGACGCTGCTCGTCGAGCCCGTGCCCGGCGGCCCGCACGTGCGGATCGTGTCGGTGCGCGCCACGACGCTGCTGCGTCCCGCGGGTGCGACGGGCCAGTGGGTCGTCGACGTCGACTCCGCGGCGCCGCCGCCGGACGGTCGGCTGACGCTGGTGACCGTGCCCGCCCGCTGCGACCTGCACGCCATCGCGGAGGACAAGCGCGGCACGGTGCTCGGCGTGCAGGCGTTCGTCGACGGCGTCGAGCAGCCGCTCGTCCACGTCGCGGCGTCCGACGCGCTGCGCGGGGCCCTGTACGACTTCGTCCGCGAGGCGTGCGGCCAGGCCCCGGACACCCGCACGGACTGACCCGTGAAGGGCCGTGGGCCGGGTCAGCGGGTGGGGGCGGGTTCCGGCAGGCCGTTGCGGCGACGGGGCGACGGGCCGTCGGTGCTGGTCGTGGCGAGCAGGTCCTCGACGGCGACCATGTGCATCGCCATGCGCAGGCGCGCGCGGTCGGGGTCGCGCGACGTGATCGCGGCGAGGACCGCGTCGTGCTGCTCGAACGTCCGGGCGGCCGCCAGCTCGTGCAGGTCGTCCCAGATGCGCCGACGCGCGTGCTCCCCGGCCAGCGCGTCGAGCAGCGCCGAGAGCACCGCGTTGCCGGACCCGTCGGCCACGGCACGGTGGAACGCGAGGTCGGCAGCGGCCATGCGCGCGGGGTCGGGACGCGCCGTGACCAGCGCGCGGGCCATGTCGTCGAGCGAGGCGCGGGCGCGGGCGACGTGCGCGTCCGTCATGTGCAGCGCGGCCAGGCCGGCGGCCTCGGTCTCGAGCGTCGCCCGCACGGCGTGCAGGGGGGAGTGGTCACCGGGCAGGTCCGCGAGGAACGCCACGGGTGCGAGCAGGCTCGCGGGGTCGAGGTCGGTGACGTAGGTGCCGTCGCCGTGCCGCGCCTCGAGGATCCCGAGGACGACCAGCGCGCGCACCCCCTCGCGCAGCGACCCGCGGGAGACACCGAGCTCGGCGGCGAGCTCCTTCTCGGCAGGCAGGCGGTCCCCGGGGCGCAGGCCGCCGTCCAGGATCAGGCGCTGGACGTCCTCGACGACGTCCTGGGTGCGTGACACGGGCTCGTCCTCGTCCTCGTCGTCGTCCCGCTGCCGCGGTCGGTGGGCGCGGAGGTGCGCCTCAGCGCTCCGCGACGAGCGGCGGGATGCCGTAGGTCTCGACGGCGGTGCGGCCCATGACGCGGGCGACGCCGGCGTCGTCGAGGTCGCTCAGCGTGGCGCGCAGACCGCCCCAGACCTCGTCCCACGAACCGTGCGCGTCGAGGGCGGTGGGCCAGTCGCTGCCGGCCATGAGCCGGTCCGGGCCGAAGGCGGCCAGGGCGTGGTCGACGGCCGGGCGGACGTCATCGAGGGTCCACCCGGGTCCGGCGGCGCGCCCGAGCCCGGCGAGCTTGGCGACGACGTTGGGCGCCTCGGCGGCGGCGTCGATCGCGGTCGTCCAGCGGTGCCAGGTCGCGGTGTCGCCGGCGCGCAGGGCGGCCAGCGGCGGCGCGCCGAGGTGGTCGACGACGACCGTGAGCTTCGGGTGCCGGTCGGCGATGGTCGCGACGTGCAGCAGCAGCTCGGGCGTGGTGGCCGGCAGGTCGAGGACGAGGCGACGCTCGGTGAGCAGCGTCAGACCCTCGTCGACGCCGTCGCGCAGGAGCCACCCGCCGTCGGCCTCGCGGTCGATGTGGTGGCTGATGCCGACGACCGGCTCGACGCGCCAGTGGTCGAGCTGCGTCGCGGCCTCGTCCGGGGTGTCCAGCGGCACCCAGGCGACCACACCGAGCACGTGGGCGGAGCAGAGCGCCTGGAACAGCAGGTGCTCGGTGTCGGCCCGGTTGTCGGCGGACTGGACGAGCACCACGCCGTCCACGTGGTGCTCGTCCAAGGCGCCGCCGATGTCACGGACTCGGTAGGTGCGATGCAGGAGCGAGGGGTCCTGCGACATCCACGGGTAGTGGACCATCTCGGGGTCCCACACCTGCAGATGCGCATCCACGACGTCGTAGGGCATGTGACCGAAGGTAGCGGTGATCGGATGTCTGAATCGTCCCAGCGGTCATTTCCTCATAGAACCCTCATGAAGGAGCCTGTGACTCACCGAGACATCCGATGTCTGTTTCGTCCGGAAGGTGAGCGTTCACATACCCGTCACCAACGGGACATCTCGGCAGCGATGTCGCAGGTCACAGCGCGGTCACGGTCACATCACAGCCCGGTCGTGGTGAGTCACCGTCCGGCCGCGTACCCCTGCTGCCCCCGCGCGTTCGCGGCGGCCTGCAGCCACCCGTCCGGACCCACGCCCGCCGCACTGAGACGGCCCAGCGACCAGGCTCCCGCGTCCTGCACCACGTGCCCCCGAGCCGCGAGCGCCGCCAGCACGCCCGCACCCAGCCGCGACTCGGCGACGAGCCCGCGCGGCGTGTGGCTCCGCGGGTGGAACGAGCCGTGCACGTGCGTCGAGTGCCACGTCGGCGCGTCGATCGCCGCCTGCAGGTCCAGCCCGCCGATCAGGTGCCGCAGCAGGAACGGCACCTGCCACTGGTCCTGCTGGTCGCCGCCCGGGGTGCCGAACGCGAACCCGTGCCCGTCCCCCAGGGCCAGGGACGGGCTCAGCGTCGTGCGCGGCCGGCGTCCCGGCGTCAGGCTCGCGGGCAGCCCGTCCTCGACCCAGCACATCTGCGCCCGCGTCGGCAGCGCGAACCCCAGGCCGGGCACCACCGGGCTCGACTGCAGCCAGCCGCCCGACGGCGTCGCCGACACCCGGTTGCCCCACCGGTCGACGACGTCCACGTGGCACGTGTCGCCCGGGCTCAGACCGATCGGCGACACGGTCGGCTCGCCCAGGCCGTCCGCGAGCGGGACCGCCGGCGCGCCGGCGTCGGCGGCGGCCCGCGCCGCGACGAGGGCCCGCGCGAGCCGGGGCACGCGCCCGTCCGGCGCCCCCGGCCGGAACCCGTCGTCGGCCGTCGGTCCCACCAGCCGCGCCCGCTCCGCCGCGTACGCAGGCGACAGCAGCGTCGCCAGCGGCACGTCCCCGTCGTCGCCGTACCAGGTGTCGCGGTCGGCCATCGCGAGCTTGCCCACCTCGACGACGACGTGCACCAGCTCGGCCAGCGGCCCGCCCCCGTCGTCGCTGCGCTGCCGACCCGCGTCCCGGACCAGGTCCTCGACGCCCAGCGCCTCGAGCATCCGCAGCTGCTGCAGCAGCACGGGACCCTGCCCCCACGGCCCGGTCTTGTGCACCTCGACGCCCGCGAACGGCACCGCGACCGTCGGCTCCTCGGTCGCGCGCCACGCCGCGAGGTCGTCGGCGCGCAGGAACCCGGTGTGCGCGCGGCCCGTCGCGTCGTGCACCGGGACGTCCGCGACGAACGCGCCGACCGCCTCCGCCACGAAGCCCTCGTAGAACGCGCGCCGCGCCGCCTCGACCTGCGCCTCGCGGTCCGGCCCGGCCGCGGCCGCCTCCGCGAGCAGGCGCTCGAACGTGCCCGCGAGCGCCGGGTTGCTGAACCGCGCACCGGGTCCCGGGGCCGCACCGCCGGGCAGGTACACCTCCGCGCTCGTCGGCCAGTGGGTGCGGAACATGTCGGCGACCGTCGCGACCGTGCGCGCCGCCGCCGGGACCAGCGGGTACCCGTTGCGTGCGTACCCGATCGCCGGCCCCAGGACGTCGGCCAGCGGCAGCGTCCCGTACCGCGCCAGCAGGTCGAGCCACGCCCCGAACGCCCCCGGCACGACGGCCGCGAGGTGCCCGGTGCCCGGGACCTCGTCGACGCCGAGCGCGAGGTAGGCGTCGGCCGTGGCACCCGCAGGGACGACGCCCTGCCCGCACACGACGAACGTGTGCCCGTCGGCGGCGCGGTGCCCGATGATCGGCGCGTCGCCGCCGGGGCCGTTGAGGTGCGGCTCGACGACGGCGAGCGTGAACCCCGCCGCGACGGCCGCGTCGAACGCGTTGCCCCCGGCCTCGAGGGTGCGCATGCCGACGGCGCTCGCCAGCCAGTGCGTCGAGGCGACCATGCCGAACGTGCCGGTCAGCACCGGCCGGGTCGTGAACATGCCTCGATGGTCCCAGCCGGGCGTGCGGGCGTCGCGGTGGCCGCGCCGTGGTGGTGCGTCGTCAGACGCCGCCGGGGAACCCCAGCGTGCGCCACGCCTCGTAGGCGGCGACCGCGGCCGCGTTCGACAGGTTCATCGAGCGCCGTCCCGGGAGCATCGGGATGCGGAGCCGGTCCGTGACGCGGGGGTGCGCGAGGACCGCGTCGGGCAGGCCCGTGGGCTCGGCGCCGAACAGCAGGACGTCGTCGTCGCGCCAGTCGACGTCGGTGTACCGGCGCGTGGCCTGCGTCGTGAACGCCAGGACCCGGGAGTCCGGCAGCGTCGCGAGCAGCGCCTCGAGGTCGGGGTGGACGACGACGTGGGCGAGGTCGTGGTAGTCGAGGCCGGCGCGCCGCAGCCGGGCCTCCGTCATCTCGAACCCGAGCGGCTCGACCAGGTGGAGGGTCGCACCGGTGCCGGCGCACATCCGGATCGCGCTGCCGGTGTTGCCGGGGATCCGGGGTTCGTGGAAGGCGACGTGCACCCCCCGATCCTCCCACCGCCACCCGCCACCCCTGACGCCCGCGCCGTCCCGCCGCCCCCCGACGCCCCTCCACCCCCGCCGAGCGGCACACCGGTCACCGTCTCGACCGCGGGACGGTGAGTGGAGTTCCGTTCGGCGGGGGTGGTTGGGTGGGGGCGTGGGCGACGACGGCGGGCTGGTGCTGCGGCTGGACGCGCCGGCGTCCACCTGGACCGATGCGTTCCCCGTCGGCGACGGGCGGATCGGGGCGATGGTGCACGGCGGCACGGACCGCGAGCACCTGCAGGTCAACGACGACACGTGCTGGTCCGGCGCGCCGCCCGACGGGCCGCCCGTCCCCGTCGGTCCGCTGGGGGACGACGGTGCCCCGGGGGTCGTCCGACGCGCGCGCCGGCTGCTCGCCGATGGCGACCCGCTCGCCGCCGAGGCGGAGCTGGCGCACCTGCAGAGCGGCTGGTCGCAGGCGTACCAGCCGCTGGTCGACGTGGTGCTCGACGTCCCGGCAGCCGGCGGCGAGGTCGGGTACCGGCGCACGCTCGACCTGGGCACCGGCGTCGTGACGACGACGTGGCGGTCCGCCACCGGGGCGCCGTGGCGGCAGGACGTCCTGGTCAGCCACCCGGATGCCGCGCTGCTCCTCGTCCGCGAGATCGACGCCGACGACGACTCCGAGGACGGGGCCGACGGCGCCGAACCGCGGATCGTGTCGCCTCACGGCCCCGACGAGCGACCTGATCCGCGGTTCGACGCGACGGTGCGGGTGGCGTCGGACCATCCGTGGGTCGGGGTGCCGGCGGGGGTGGGCACCGAGGGGAGGGGCGCGGAGGTGAGCGGCGCGGCGGGGAGCGGCGCCGAGAGGAGCCGCGTCGTCGTCCTTGCGACCGTCGACATGCCGTCGCACGTGCTGCCCGACTGGGTCGACGACCCGGACCCCGTGCGGTACGGCGGTCGGGCCGTGCACGCGGCCGTCGCGCTCGCGGTGCTCGTCGACGGGCCCGACGCCTCCGTGCGCGTGGTCGACGGCGCGGTGGAGGTGCGCGGCGCCCGTCGGCTGCGCGTGCTCCTGACGACCGCGACCGACCACGACGTCGCGACCGGCACGCTGCACGGAGACCGTGACCGCGTCGCGGCGGACGCACTAGCGGCTCTGACGCGCGCCGTCGCCGACGTGGACGGCATCCCCGCCCGGCACGTCGCCGACCACGTGTCCCTCATGGGGCGCGTCACGCTCGAGCTCGGCGGGGACGCCCCGGACCTGCCGCTCGACGCGCGGCTGGTCCGGCACGCCGACGGCGCCCCCGACCCGCACCTCGCGGTCCTCGCCTTCCAGTACGGCCGCTACCTGACGGTCGCGGGGTCCCGGCCCGGCACGCTGCCGCTGAACCTGCAGGGCATCTGGAACCCGCACGTCCGCCCGCCGTGGAACGCGAACTACACGATCAACATCAACACCGAGATGAACTACTGGCCGACGCTCGTCGGCGACCTCGCCGAGTGCACGGAGCCCCTGCTGACCTGGCTCGACCGCCTCGCGGTGGCGGGCCAGGGCACCGCCCGCACGTTCTACGGCGCGCGCGGATGGGTCGCGCACCACAACAGCGACCCGTGGTGCTTCACCGGCCCGACGGGCCGCGGCGCCGACTCCGCGAGCTGGTCGAGCTGGCCGCTCGGGGGCGTCTGGCTGGCCCGGCACGTCGTCGACCACCACGACTGGACGGGCGACGACGACGCGCTGCGCCGACACTGGCCCGTCGTGCGGGGTGCGGCCCTGGCGGCGCTCGACCTGCTCGTCGAGCTGCCCGACGGGACGCTCGGCACGTCGCCGGCCACGAGCCCCGAGAACCTCTACCTGCTCCCCGACGGCCGGCCGGTGTCCGTGTCGGTGGCCACGACCTCCGACCTCGCGATGGTGCGTGACCTGCTCGAGCACGTGCGCCGCCTCGCGCCCACCGCGGGCGACCACGACCAGGGTCTGCGTGCCGCCGTCGACGGGGCCCTCGAACGGCTGCCCACCGAGCGCGTCGGCACCGACGGGCGCCTCGCGGAGTGGCGCACCGACGTGCCCGACGCCGAGCCGGAGCACCGCCACCAGTCGCACCTGTACCGCGTGTTCCCGGGCACGTCGATCGACCCGGACACCTCCCCGGCGCTCGCCGCGGCCGCGGCCCGCACGCTCGACGCGCGCGGCCCGGAGTCGACCGGCTGGTCCCTCGCGTGGCGCCTCGCGCTGCGGGCGCGGCTGCGCGACGGGGACGGCGTCGCGACCCTCGTCGACGCGTTCCTGCGGCCCGTCGACGCGCCGGGTGCGGGCCGCCCGGCCGACGCGCCGGGTGCCGACCGTCCCGCGGGCCCGCCCGCGCACCTGCGCGGCGGGGTCTACCGGTCGCTGCTGTGCGCGCACCCGCCGTTCCAGGTCGACGGCAACCTGGGGTTCACGGCGGGGGTCGCCGAGGCGCTCGTGCAGGCGCACCGGCGGGGCGTCGACGGCGTCCGCGAGGTGCACCTGCTGCCCGCGCTGCCCGCGGCGTGGCCCCACGGGCGCGTCCGGGGGCTGCGGCTGCGCGGTGGCGTGCAGCTGGTCGACCTGGAGTGGCGCGACGGGCGCCTCGTCCGGGCGGTGCTGCAGGCCGAGCGGGCCACGGTCGTCGACGTCCGCGAGGCGGGCTCCGACGTGCGCCGCCAGGTCACGCTCCGCCCGGGCCGACCCGCCGAGGTCGGTCCGACACCCCCCGCCTGAGTCGGTCCGACACCCCCCACCTGACGCGCCCCGAGATCCAGCCCGCCCGGGTGCTCGCGTCCGCCCGGGGTCAGACGGTGCCGGCGGGCGCCGGGGCCGTCGACTCGCGGACCACGAGCTCGGTGGCGAGGTCGATCCGCAGGTTCGAGGGCTGCTGGCCCGCGGCGAGGCTGAGCACCATCTCCGTGGCGGTGCCGGCCATCTCGCGCAGCGGCTGGCGGACGGTCGTGAGGGACGGGCCGAGCCACTGGGCGAGCGGGATGTCGTCGTAGCCGACGACCGACACGTCCTCGGGGATCGACAGGCCGAGCTCGCGCACGGCGCGCATGACGCCGAGGCTCTGGTAGTCCGACCCGGCGAAGATCGCCGTGGGACGGTCGGGCCGCGAGAGGAGGTCCAGCCCGTGCTCGTAGCCGCCGAGGACGTGGAAGTCGCCCCAGCGCACGAGCGCGGGGTCGGGGTGGATGCCGGCCTCGTCCAGCGCGCTGCGGTAGCCGTCGACGCGGGCGCGGGAGCACAGCACGTCCGCCGGGCCGGAGATGACGCCGATGCGGCGGTGTCCCAGCGAGAGCAGGTGACGCGTGGCGATGAGCCCGCCGTTCCAGTTGTTCGAGCCGACCGTGGGGACGCCGGCGGGCGGCTCGCCCCACGTGTCCACGACGACGAACGGGATCGACCGGGACTCGAGCTGGTGGCGCTGCGTCGCGTCGAGGCTGGACAGCACCAGCAGCACCCCGAGCGGGCGACGGGCGAGGATGTCGTCGATCAGCTCCTGCTGCGGGCGGTGCGCACCGCCGAGCTCGGAGAGCACGACGCCGACGCGGTGGGACGCGGCGGCGTCCTCGACGCCCTTGATGACCTCTTGCGCCCACGCGTTGTCGATGTGGTGGAACACGAGGTCGATGAGGTTGGGGTCGCCCGTGCCGCGTCCGCGGCGTCGCCGGTAGCTGTGCTCCTCGAGGATCGCCTCGACGCGACTGCGGGTGGACGCGGCGACGTCGGCGCGGCCGTTGAGGACCTTGGACACGGTGGGGACCGACACGCCGGCCAGCGTGGCGATCTCGGCGATCGTCACGGTACGACGGCCCTCGATGGGGGTAGCCACGGGTTCTCCTCTGACCGGGCCCGTCGCGCGACCGTCCGTGCCGGCCGGCGCACCCGGGACGGGTTCGCAAGTTTCGAGCCGACGGTAGCACCCGCCTGACGCGTGTGTCCGGAAGGGGCGGCCCGGCGGCCCGGACGGGCTGTCGGGTCTCGGTTCGGTCACGCGGGTTGACGCACCGCAAACGTTTGCCTAACGTGGCGGCCATCACCTCGGCGGGGTCACCTGCCGACACGTTTCGGCCACGAGGGCGTGGAGATCGATGCAGGCGCAGCAGCACGACGTGCACACGGTGCCGCCCGGTTCGTCCCCGCGTGGGCGGGCACGGACGATCCCGAGCACCCACGGTGCTCCTGACCTGCGAAGGGTGGTGACGACTTGTCCACGGACGGTGTGACGGCTTCAGGCGGTGCCCAGGCGGCGCTCGCCCACGACCCGGCGGCCGCGGCAGCGGCGCGTGTCGCCGACGGCGGCCCCGAGGGCCCGGCAGGGCGCGCGGCCCGCAAGCGGCGGGGCGGCCACCTGACGTGGCGCCGTGCGCTGCGCCGCGACTGGCAGCTCTACTCGCTGCTGATCCTGCCGCTCATCTTCTTCGCGATCTTCCGCTACCTGCCGATGTTCGGGAACGTCATCGCGTTCCGGCGCTTCCGGCCCGGCGGCTCGATCTTCGGCGAGGAATGGGTCGGGCTGCACTACGTCCGGATGTTCATCAGCGACCCGACGTTCTGGAACGTCTTCCAGAACACCCTGATCCTCGGTGTCCTGAGCCTGGTCATCATCTTCCCGCTGCCGATCGTGCTCGCGCTCATGCTCAACGAGCTGCGCTCGCAGCGGTTCAAGCGGATCATCCAGACGATCTCCTACCTGCCGCACTTCATGTCGATCGTCATCGTCGCGGGCCTGGTGTTCCAGCTCACCGCGATCCGCGGCACCGTGAACCAGGTCATCACGGGCCTCGGCGGCGACGCGATCGGGTTCATGCAGCTGCCGGAGTGGTTCCGGACGATCTACATCTCCTCGGAGATCTGGCAGACCGTCGGCTGGGGCACGATCCTCTACCTGGCGGCGCTGTCGACCATCGACCCGCAGCTCTACGAGGCTGCGCGCATCGACGGCGCGAACCGCCTGCGTCAGACGTGGCACGTCACGCTGCCCGGCATCCGCCCGACGATGGTCGTCCTGCTGATCCTCAACATCGGCACGTTCATGGCCGTCGGGTTCGAGAAGATCCTGCTCCTGTACAACCCCTTGCTGTACCCGACGGCGGACGTCATCGCGACGTACCTGTACCGCGTCGGCATCGGGTCCAGCCAGTTCTCCTACGCGACGGCCATCGGGCTGTTCGAGGCGATCATCGGCCTGACCCTCGTCCTGTCCGCCAACGCGATCTCGCGCCGAGTGGTGGGAGCGTCCCTGTGGTGACCGCCGAGAACGTCACGCACCTCGACGAGCGGCTCTCGCGGCCGACGGTCCACAAGACCCGCACCGTCAAGGACACCCGCGCCTACCGCGCGTTCCGGGCCGTCAACGCGACGCTGCTCGTCCTCATCGCGGCCGTCACGCTGTACCCCTTCGTCAACCTCGTGGCGCAGGCGTTCAGCTCCGAGGCGTACATCAACGCCGGCCAGGTGAACCTGTGGCCCAAGGGGTTCAACGTCACGACGTTCAACCTCGTCATGGGCGACGCCATGTTCTGGCGCAACTACCAGAACACGGTCTACTACACGGTCGTCGCGACGCTCGTCGCGATGGTCCTGACGACGACCTTCGCCTACGCGATCTCCAAGTACCACCTCAAGGGGCGCAAGGTCTTCATCGGCATCGCCGTGTTCACCATGTTCTTCAACGGCGGCCTCATCCCGAACTACGTGCTCGTCAACGAGCTCGGGCTGCGCAACTCGGTGTGGGCGATCGCCCTCCCCAACGCCATCAGCGTGTTCAACCTCCTGGTCATGAAGTCGTTCTTCGAGAACTTCTCGACCGAGCTGGAGGAGGCCGCGGAGATCGACGGCCTGGGCACGTACGGCAAGCTCTGGCGCATCGTGCTGCCGCTGAGCAAGGCCGTGATCGCGACCATGGTGCTCTTCTACTCGGTCTCGTTCTGGAACTCGTGGTTCGCCGCGTTCCTCTACATGGACCACCGCGAGCTGTACCCGGTGACCGTCTACCTGCGGAACCTCATCGCGGGCGCCACCAGCGTCGACGGGGCCGCCGGCTCCGCCGAGGCGACGCAGATCGCGGCCAACGTCAAGGCGGTGACGATGCTGCTCACCGTCCTGCCGATCGTGTGCCTCTACCCCTTCCTGCAGAGGTACTTCGTGTCGGGCGTGATGCTCGGCTCGGTCAAGCAGTAGGGCCCTGGCGCCCCCAGCCCCCGCAGTCCGCCCGGACTGCGGTGCTCTTCCCCGGTTGCAGGACGACGACGTTCGACCCGAAGGAGAATGATGAGGACGACGAAGAAGCGGCCCCTGGCGGTCGCCGCGACCGCCGCGACCCTCGCGCTGGCCCTGGCGGCCTGCTCGGGAGGCGCCGACGAGGACGCGGCCGAGACCCCGGAGGCCAGCGAGCTGGGCCAGGTCGGCGCGATGGAGGACTTCGCGGTCGGCACGACGTTCGTGGCCACCGAGCCCGTCGAGTTCGGGCTCATGTACCGCGACCACCCGAACTACCCGATCAAGGACGACTGGGACATCCTCACCAAGCTCGAGGAGAACCAGAAGGTCACCTTCGACATCCAGACGGCCCCGCTGTCCGACTGGCAGCAGGCGCAGTCGATCGCGATCGGCGCGGGCAACGCCAAGGACATCATCTCGGTCACGTACCCGGGCCAGGAGTCGCCGTTCGTCGCCGGCGGGGCGATCCTGCCGGTCAGCGACTACGTCGAGCACATGCCCAACTTCCTCGACAAGGTCGAGAAGTGGGGCCTCGAGGCCGACCTCGACCGCCTGCGCCAGGAGGACGGCAAGTACTACCTCCTGCCGGGCCTGCGCGAGTCCGTGCGGCCGTCGTACTCCTACGCCGTGCGCAAGGACGTCTGGGAGCAGCTCGGGCTGAGCCTCGAGCCGGAGTCGTTCGACGACTTCGCCGCCGACCTGGCGAAGGTCAAGGCCGCCTACCCCGACACGTTCCCGCTGTCCGACCGCTGGTCGGCCAACGGCCCGCTCGAGGCCACGCTCAACGTCGCCGCGTCGAACTTCGGCACCGCCGCCGGGTGGGGCTTCGGCGAGGGCACGTACTGGGACGAGGACGCCGAGGAGTTCGTCTACACGGGCGCCATGGACGAGTACCGCGACCTGCTCGAGTACTACAACGGTCTCGTCGTCGACGGGCTCATGGACCCCGAGAGCCTCACGCAGGAGGACGACCAGGCGATCCAGAAGATGGCCTCCGGTCAGACGTTCGCGCAGCTGACCAACGACCAGGAGATCCTCAAGGTCCGCACCGCGATGACCGAGGTCGGCACGGCGGGTGAGGTCGTGATGATCCGCGTGCCCGCGGGTCCGGCAGGCGACATCCTGGCCGGCACGCGCCTGGTCAGCGGCGCGATGCTCGCGGCGTCGGCCGCCGAGGAGGACGACTTCCTCGCGATGCTGCAGTTCCTCGACTGGCTGTTCTACTCGGACGAGGGCCTGGAGTTCGCCAAGTGGGGCGTCGAGGGCGAGACGTTCACGCGGGACGGCGACACGCGCGTCCTCGCGGCGGACATCGACCAGAACGGTCTGAACCCCGGCGCGCCGAAGGCGCTCAACGTCGACTTCGGCTACCACAACGGTGTCTGGATGCTCGAGCACGGCTCGTCCGACGAGCTGGACCGCTCGATGCTCCGTCCCGAGGTCGTGGACTTCGTCGAGTCGATGAGCGACAAGGAGCTCGCCACGGTCGCGCCCCCGGCGCCGCTGGACGAGCTCGAGCGTGAGCAGGTCTCGCTGTGGCAGACGGCCCTGAAGGACCACGTCTACCAGAACACGGCCGCCTTCATCCTGGGTCAGCGCCCGCTCTCCGAGTGGGACGCGTACGTGGCCGAGCTCGAGGGCAAGAGCATGGCGCAGTACCTCGACGTCGTGAACGGCGCGCAGCAGCGCTACGCCGACGCCAACGGCTGACAGGATCAGGCCCGGCCCCCTCGTCCCCGCGGACGAGGAGGCCGGGCCTTCCCGTTCCCCCGGGCACGCCCGGGCACGTCCCCCGTCTGTCAGGAGTCGAAGTGCGCACCGTCGTCCCCACCCAGCCCACCGGTCCGCTCCCCGACGCCTGGCGCGCGTGCGTCGGCACGGGCCGGATGAACCTGGCGCTGCGCGCCGACTACCGCGACTCCCTCGCCCAGGTGCAGCGCGACATCGGGTTCCGCCACATCCGCGGGCACGGCCTGCTGTCCGACGACATGGGGGTGCTGCGCACCGACGAGGTCGACGGTCGCACGCACACGCGCTACGCCTTCACGTACGTCGACCAGGTGCACGACTTCTTCCTGTCCGTGGGCATCCGGCCGTTCCTCGAGCTGGGGTTCATGCCGACGCAGCTCGCGTCCGGCGACCAGACGGTGTTCTGGTGGAAGGGCAACGTCACGCCGCCGCGGGACCACGCCGAGTGGGTCGCGCTCGTGCAGGCGCTGCTGCGCCACCAGATCGACCGGTACGGCATCGACGAGGTGCGTCGCTGGCCCATCGAGGTGTGGAACGAGCCGAACCTCGCGGGCTTCTGGAAGGACGCCGACCAGCCGGCGTACTTCCGGCTGTTCGAGGAGACGGCGCGCGCGATCAAGGACGTCGACGCGGAGCTGCAGGTCGGCGGTCCGGCGATCTGCGGGGGCTCCGACGACGAGTGGTGGGCGCCGTTCACGGAGTTCGTCACCAGCCGCGACGTGCCGATCGACTTCATCAGCCGGCACGCGTACTCCGCCGGGCCCGTGCAGCAGATCCCGTTCGCCTCCTACCAGACGCAGATGCCGCCGCAGGACCTGCTCGAGCAGTTCGACGCGCCGCGCCGGTACCTGCAGGGCACGCGCCTGGCGGGCCTGCCCGTGCACATCACGGAGTTCAACACCTCCTACCGCCCGGACAACCCCATCCACGACACCGCGTACAACGCCGCGTTCCTGGCGCCGGTGCTCGCGGGGGGCGGCGACGTCGTCGACTCGTTCTCCTACTGGACGTTCTGCGACGTCTTCGAGGAGGCGAACGTGCCGACGTCGTTCTTCCACGGCGGGTTCGGCATGCTCACCCACCGGCAGGTCGCCAAGCCGACCTACCACCTGTACGCCTTCATGGCCCGCATGGGCCGCGACGTCCTGGCCCGCGGCGACGACCACCTGGTGTGCGCCGACCCCGACGGGCGCATCACCGTGCTCGCCTGGCAGCCGGTCGGCGGGACCGACGGCGCCGACGCGGCCGAGCACCGCGTCGAGCTGTCGCTGCCCGTGCGCGGCGACGCGGCGTTCGTCCTGCGCGAGCGCGTCAACGAGCACGACGGCAACGCGTTCGCCGCGTGGCGCGAGATGGGGAGGCCTGTCTCGCCGACGTCGCGCGAGCTGGACCTGCTGCGCGCGTGCGCCCGACCCGCCGTGCAGCACGACGTGCTGCGGGCCGCCGCCGGCCGCGTCGAGCTGGACCTGGTGCTCGGGCGGCACGAGGTGACGTTCGTCGAGCTCACGCCCGTGACGCCGACGCACCACGAAGGCCTCGACGACCGGCGCCTCCTGGGCGTCCAGGACGACCGGCTCGTCGCGCCCCACGAGCGCGGGCGGGCGTGATGGGCAACGGACGCCCCGACGATCTGGACGAGCTCGGGTCCGGCCCGCTGTCGCGTGGCGCCGCGGTCGTGCTGTGGTTCTTCGTGGTGTGCGGCCTGACGGTGCTCACCGGCGGGCTGCCGCTGGTCCTCGTCCCGTTCCTCAGCGACGACGCCGGCAACCTGTGGATCGTGGCGCTGCTGGCCCTGCCGATGGGTCCGGCGCTCGCGGCCGCGATGTTCGCGTGGCGGCGGTACTCCGCCGAGCCGGACCTGCGACCCGCCACCCACTTCTGGCGCGGGTACCGGCTCAACGCGCTCGACGTCCTGCGCTGGTGGACGCCGCTGGTCCTGGCGCTCGCCGTCATCGGCTTCTCGCTCGCGCACCTGGGCGCCGCCGGTGTCCCGTCCGGGTACGGCATCGTGCTCGTCGTCATCGCCGTGGCCCTGATGCTGTGGGCGGTGATCGCGCTCGCGCTGTCGTCGCGCCTCAGCCTGCGGACGCGCGACGTCGCGCGGCTGTCGGCGTACTACCTGGCCGCCAAGCCGCTGGTCACGCTCGGGGCGCTGTCGTTGCTGGTGCTCGGCGCGGGCATCGTCTTCGTCATCTCGGACTGGGCGCTCGTCATGGCGTCCGGGCTGATCGCGTTCGCGGTCGTCACGACGACGGAACCCGTGGTGCGGGACGCGACCGCACGCTTCACCGCGCCCCCGACCGACGCCGCCGACCGGACCGAGCCGGTCTGACCCACCCGAGCAGCCCGACCCCGTCCGACCCGTGAGGTGCCTGCCATGTCCCTGCCCGCCAGCGACCACCTCCGCTACGGCGGCGACTACAACCCGGAGCAGTGGCCCGCCGAGGTGTGGGACCAGGACCACGCCGCCTTCGACCTCGCCCACGTCACGACGCTGACCGTCGGCGTCTTCGCGTGGGCGCACACCGAGCCCGCGGAGGGTGCGTACGACTTCACGCGGCTCGACGCGATCGTCGAGCGCGCGCACGCGCAGGGACGCGACGTCGTCCTGGCGACCCCGAGCGGTGCGATGCCGCCGTGGCTCGCGCGCGCCTACCCCGACGCGTGCCGCGTGGACCTCGAGGGCCGGCGGCACGTGTACGGGCAGCGGCACAACCACTGCCCGTCGTCGCCGGACTTCCGGCGGTTGTCGGTCGCGATGGCGTCGCGCCTGGCCGAGCGCTACGGCGACCACCCGGCGGTCGTGGCGTGGCACGTCGGCAACGAGTACGGCGGCGCCTGCTACTGCCCGCTGTGCGCCGCAGGGTTCCGGGAGTGGCTGCGGGCGCGGTACGGCTCGCTCGACCGGCTCAACGAGGCCTGGAACACGCTGTTCTGGTCCCACGTCGTCGGGGACTGGGAGGAGGTCGTGCCGCCGTCGCTGCTGTCCGAGCACTGGCGCGGCCCCAACCACACGGCGTTCCAGGGCATCACGCTCGACTACCGCCGCTACATGTCGGACCGCCTGCGCGAGGGGTACGTCGAGGAGAAGGCCGCGATCCGCGCGCACGTGCCCGGCACACCCGTGACCACCAACCTCATGGGCTTCTTCCAGCCGCTCGACTACCACCGCTGGGCCGACGACCTCGACTTCGTCTCGTGGGACAACTACCCGCCCCTGCCCGACGACCCGCTGCGCACCGCCGCCCGCATGGCGGCGACGCACGCCGCGATGCGCGGGCTGAAGGACGGGCAGCCGTTCTGGGTCATGGAGCAGACGCCGTCGACCACCGCGTCGCGGGACGTCAACCCCGTGAAGCGTCCCGGCGTGCTGGGGCTGTGGACGTGGCAGTCGGTCGCGCACGGCGCCGACGCGACCCTGTACTTCCAGATGCGGCAGTCCAAGGGCGCGTGCGAGAAGTACCACGGCGCGCTGATCGACCACTCGGGGCGCACGGACACGCGCGTGTTCCGGGAGGCGTCGGCGCTGGGTGCCGGGCTCGCGTCGACGGGGGCTGCGCTGCTCGGTGCGCGGACGCCGGCGCGCGTCGCGCTGCTCCTCGACTGGGACTCGTGGTGGGCGGTCGAGATGACCGACGGCTACAACCGGCACGTCTCGTACCTGCAGACGCTGCTGGCGCACCACCGGGCGATCTGGGCGGCGAACGCCGAGGTCGACGTGGTCCCGGTGACCGCGGACCTGGGCCCGTACGACGTCGTCGTCGCGCCGCTCCTGCACCTGCTGAAGGGTGACGTCGTCGCGCGGCTGACCGCGCACGTCGAGCGCGGCGGGTCGCTGGTGACGACGTTCTACGGCGGGCGCGTCGACGAGGACGACAACGCGTTCTGCGGGGTCCCGCCGCTCGACCCGCTGGTCGGCGTACGCGTCGAGGAGACGGACTCCGGGGTGCCCGGGGCGTCGAACCCCGTGACGCTCGTGCTCGACGGCGAAGCGACGACGCACGACGCCACGCTCGTCTTCGAGCTGCTCGTGCCCGACGAGGGCACCGAGGTCGTCGGCACGTACGGCGCGGACTTCTACGCCGGGAGGGCCGCGGTGACGCGGGCGCGGCGGGGTGACGGCGCCGCGTGGCACGTCGCGACGGGTCTCGACGACGCGGGCGTCGCGCGGGTCCTGCGGCACGTGCTCGCGGGGCACGGTCTGGTCGGGCCGCACGCGGACGACGCAGGCGTCGAGGTGACGCGGCGGGTCGCGCCCGACGGGACGACCTACACGTTCGTGCTGCACCACGGGTCGGCTCCGGTGACGGTGACCGCGCAGGTCGCGGGGGAGGACCTGCTGACGGGGAGGGTGGTCGAGGTGGGCGACACGCTGACGCTCGCCCCGACGGAGGTGCTGGTCCTGCGATAGCCGGACGACGTCGAGAGTGTGAAGCGTTGCTGCCGCTGTCCGGCAACAACGCTTCACACTTCTCCGCCGCTCGCCCGTCCGATCGCACAATGGGATGCAGATCGAATCCCGTGGGGATACCGTGACGGGATGACGATCCAGATCACCGTGCGGCTCGACGACGACCTCGTCGAGGCCGTCGACGCGCTCGTCGCCTCCGGGAGGGCGCGCAGCCGCGCGTCGGTCGTCGAGGTCGCCCTCGAGCGACACCTGCGCCGGGAGCTGGCCGCGCGCGACGTCGAGATCCTGCGCGGGGACGTGGCGTCCGGCGGTGACCTCGACGGGCTCGCCGCGTGGGCCCAGCAGCTGCCCGCGTCGGCGCAGCTCGACTGATGCGCCCGATCCACGTCGCGCAGCTCGACAAGGCGCGGCCCGTCCTCGTCCTCACGCGGGAGCTGGTGCGCCCGCACCTGTCGAACGTCACCGTCGCCCCGATCACGAGCACGATCCGCGGGCTGTCGACCGAGGTGCCGCTGGGGCCGGTCAACGGTCTCGACCACGACTGCGTCGCGAGCTGCGACAACCTGCAGACCGTGCCGGTGTCCGCGCTGGGACGGCTGGTGGGGTACCTGCTGCCGGACCAGGAGGCGCGCCTCGCGCTGGCGATCGCGCTGGCGTTCGACCTGGAGCCGGGGTAGGGGGCGGACCTGGTGCCACGGGTGCCACTGTCCCGCGAGCTCGGCCCCCTCACGATTGCAGTGAGCAGGGTCCGGATGAACCTGCTTCTCGAACCCGTCTGGGCATCCCCGGCCGAGAAGGATGCCCGAGACCAGCGGAGCGCAGAGCGGATTGAAGACCGGCCGCCCACCGAAGCGCACCGCAGCGCCCACCGAGCCCGACTGGTAGCGGCGCGGACCCGCTCCTGCACGCCGCCGCTCAGCGGCCCCAGTGCTGCCTGAGTACCTGGGATGCCCGTGGGTCGTCTTGGACGCGGTGGCCGGTGCCCTCGAGGGTCACGTGCTGTGCGCCGAGCGCGACAAGGGCCTCGGCGGTCTCCTCGTAGAGGCGACTCCAACCGCCGGTGACGACCAACGTCCCGGCCGGCAAGTCCCGCTGCGGCCGGAGTCCGGCGCCCCACGGCGGACGAAGTGCCCGGAGGCGGCTGACCCGCGCCCGCAGCTCGTCGTCCGGCACGTCAGGGGGCTCCATCCCCATCCCCGCCGAGAACCGCCGCGAGAAGTCACGCGCCGACACGGACGCGTCGTCGGCGACCTCGAACACGGGCGTCATCGCCGCGATGTGCTCTTCGACGGCCGGTCTTCCGCGAGCAAGGTCGAAGCACGCGGGCTCCAGGAGTGCCAGCGACCGAACCGCGGCGGGCTCGATCTGGGCGGCCAGCACCGCCGCGTTCGCGCCGTACGAATGGGCGACGACGTGCCCTCCGCCGCGAGCACGGAGCCATCCCAGAAGGCGTTGAGCGTCCCGAGCGGCATCGTCGGCGACACCTTCGCGGGTCAGGAACAGCCAGCCGGGCTCCGCGGCCGCCGCCTGCTGCGGCCAGGCGTCGGCTCCCTCTCGCCCCGATCCGTGAACGAACACCACATCCATAGCCAGCATGGTGCCGCAATCCCGGCGCATCGCAACGAACCGCGACGCATGGACCTGGTGGCGCTGGCTCCATCTCACCGAGATCGTGAGGGGGGTCGCTCAGACGTCCCGGAGCATCTCCACGGCGTCGAGCCACCGGTAGCGGCTCACGAGCTGGCCGAAGATGCTCTCGACACTCATCGCCGGATGTCGAAAGCGTTCCGACACAGCCGTGATCGCCCGGAACGCCCGTGCCGGGTCGACCGATACGGTGTCGGACGCGAACTCCGCGGCCGTGAGGACGTGGATGTGTGCGGGGACGGCTGGCACCCTGAGGTCGCGGAGGTTGTCCGTGACGATCGCTCCGGCGCCTCCCACCACGGCCGCAGCGACGACGTGCTCGTCGTCCGGGTCCGCCAGGCCGAAGGTGCCGTCCAGTCCCTGCCACCCGGTGACGCACGCGTCGTCGAAGACGGCGCGCATCTGGCTCACAAGACCCCGTGCGCGGAGTGACGCCGCCGCGTCGGCCTCGCCCCGGTCTCGCAGCTTTGCTGCCTCGTGATACTCCAGCTCCTCCAGGATGGCGTCGGACCACAGGGGCCGGTACAGGCCCTCGACCGCGAAGGAGAGGATGACGTCGCGCTGCAGGCTGGGCCAGAGCACGCACGTGTCGAGCAGAGCTGCGAACACGGGCCGAGCCGTCAGCCGGTGGGAGGTTTCGCAGCGGCACGACGACGCGCGGCGACTGCGTGGCGCGCTACCCGGAGCCGCTCTTGCGCGAGCTCGATGTCGTCCTCCTCGTCCAGCTCGATGGCCGTGGTGGCGAGCATCTCGTACTGGTCGCTGCGTCGCTGCTCCCGGTAAGCGAGCAGGTCCCCGAGGCGGATTCGACGGCGGTTGCCGAACCGCTCGCTCGGGAGTGAACCCGCGTCAGCGAGGCGAACGACGGTCGGTCGAGAGACACCGAGGAGATCAGCTGCCTGCTGGGTCGTCAGCTGCTGGGACTCCGGGGCGACAGTGACTCCCTTGCCAGAGGCGAGCGACTCTGCCACGAGAAGCAAGGCCTCGTAGATCGGTCGGGGAAGTTCGACCTGCTCGCCCTCGGCGCTCCCGACCAGCAGGTAACGAGGCTCGACGTCGGTCCCACGTCGGGCGTGTGCCGCCAAAAAGCTGCGAACCTCGGCGATCTCGTCGCTGTCGGCGTCGCTCGGCAGATAGGTGTGAGGTGCGAGCGCGGCACTCATGGCTGCTCCAGGTCGGTCCGGTGAGAGAGGACCTACGGTGTTCGTATCGTTCGAATATAGCGGACTAGTGCATCGTACGCTCAGCCTCACGCTCCAGCCCGACTCGGGCCTTCGGGGGGCCGCTGCGCGGAGCCGGCGATCGTGTCGAACAGCTCGAGCATGGCGTCGCGCAGCGGGACCAGCGGTGTCGAGAACGACAGCAGGAGCAGGCCGTCACGGTCGTCCGGGTCGGACCAGTAGTCGCAGACGAGGAGGTCGGTGCCCGCGTCGGTCGATGCGGTGCGGAGCGTCACGGCGCGCAGCACCGGGCCCAGCGGCCCGTCGCCGGCGTCCACGGCGCCCGCGGGACCGAGCCGCTGAGCGAGCGTCGTCGCGAGAGCGTCGAGGTCCTCGTCGGCGGCGAGGGACCCCGGTGTCCGGTACGCGGTCAGCACCGCCGGGAGCGGGAGCGGACCCACGGCGGTGAGCATGTAGGCGCTGAACCGCCCGCCCGACTGTGCGGCTCGTCGCGACGAGTCCTCCACCTCGCGCCGCAGCCGGCGGCGGACCGTCGCGAGGTCGTCGCGGCGGGGGACCTGCCGGTCGACGAGCGCGGTGACGTCGGAGTGCCGGGTCGCGTCGGTGGTCAGGTCGACGACGTGCCAGTCCGCGGGCAGGACGACGCCGACGGTGCCGGTCGTGGCGGTCCGCGGGCTTGCCGTCACGCGGCGGGACCCGTCGTGATCTCGAGCGAGTCGGTGATGCTGCGGCCGAGGACGGTGAGCTCGACCAGCTGGTCGAGGTGGACCGTGTTGAAAGCGAGCTGGACGGACTCGGGGGTGCCGTCGGCGGGGAAGACGAAGAACGAGGAGTACGCCTGGATGGTGCGTTCGCCGCGGAGGCGCCCGACGATCGTCTCGACGACCCCACGACCTGCCGGGCACTCGAAGATCTCGGCCGAATGTTCGGTGATCTTCACGCGCCAGCCGCCGTAGTCGCGTCGCCAGTTGCGGGCGACGAATCCCTCGGGGTTCGACTCGCCAGGATCGTCGAAGCCCTGCAGCATCTCCATCAGCACGCCCCGGACCTCGCCCGTCCCGCGGTCCGGGACCCACACCGCGGCGGTTCCGACGGCGCCACCCTTGCGGACGGCAGTGTCGTTGACGGCGGCGACGCTGCGGCGCAGCAGCGCGCGCGACTCGTCCGACTCTGCCAACCTGTGCGCGATCTCGTCCGCGACTCGATGTCCGCCTGTACCGGGATTCCATCCCGCCCAGTGCTCGTCGTCGGGATACGCATGGGTCCAGCCCTGGATCTGCGTCCTCATGAGGGCTCCTTCTGTCGGACGCTGTCGACGACGATCCCGACATCGACGATCTGCAGCACGCCCTTGCCGGCGGCCCACCCCCGGACGGCTGCGCCGGCCTGACCGAGACTCGCCCCTCGGTCTCCGAGGAAGCGCAGGTCCCGCGCGGCGTCCAGATCGCCGAGCAGTGCACTGAGGCGCTCCGCGCCGGCAGGGGTCTGACGCAGAGTGTGCATACCTTCCCCGACGACGTTCGTCAGGACGTCGATGGGCCGGGAGACGTGCGCGCCCGCCGCGCGAGCTGCGTAGACGCCGGGGTCCTTGATGGCCCGGACGACGCCGGAGAGGTCCGAGGCGAGCTCGCTCGCGATGTTTCGGGGTCTCATGACCGACCACAGCTCCGACGCCGACCACGTCGGCCCCCGCAGCGTCTGCAGGACCGGCCGGCCTGTGGAAGCCAGCGCCGTCGAGCGCGCGGCCGCGGCCGCGCGGCCACCGGCGCTCGCCGCCTGCCCCGAGACCGGCAACATCCGCACGCCCTGCTGTGCCGAGCGCGGTGACGTCGGAGTGCCGGGTCGCGTCGGTGGTCAGGTCGACGACGTGCCAGTCCGCGGGCAGGACGACGCCGACGGTGCCGGTCGTGGCGGTCCGCGGGCTCGCCGTCACGCGGCGGGTCCCGTCGTGATCTCGAGCGAGTCGGTGATGCTGCGGCCGAGGACGGTGAGCTCGACCAGCTGGTCGAGGTGGACGGTGTTGAAAGCGAGCTGGACGGACTCGGGGGTGCCGTCGTGGGGGAAGACGAAGAACGAGGAGTACGCCTGGACGGTCCGCTCGCCGCGCAGGCGCCCGACGATCGTCTCGACGACCCCACGACCTGCCGGGCACTCGAAGATCTCGGCAGAGCGCTCGGTGATCTTCACGCGCCAGCCGCCGTAGTCGCGGCGCCAGTTGCGGGCGACGAACGCCTCGGGGTTCGCCTCGCGGGGGTGCGCGTACGAGCCGACCGAGACCTCCACGACGCCTCTGACCTCGCCCGTGCCAGGGTCCGGTATCCAGAGTGCGGACTGGCCGACGGTGTTGCTGCCCTTGCCCAGGGCAGCTCGATTGACGGCGACGACGCTGCGGTGCAGGAGGGCGACGGCCTCCGGCGTGGTGCCCACTCGTGTCGAGAGCTCGTCAGCGACTGTTCCGATGGGTTCTCCTGGGCTCCACGACACCCAGTGCTCGTCATCGGGATAGCGCCACTCAGCGTCCACGATCTTCTTCGCCATCCGATTCATCCCCTTGGTGTAACGCTGTCGACGACGATCCCGACGTCGACGATCTGCAGCACGCCCCGCCCAGCGGCCCAGCCACGCAGGGCCGCGCCGGACTGTCCGAGGTCGCCACCGATGCCGGTGAGGAACCGCATGTCGCGGGCCGCGCCGGCATCGCCCAGCAGAGCCGTGACTCGCTCGATGCCGGCTGGGGTGTTGCGCAACGCATGAGCGCCCTCGCTGAACGCGTTGGTCAGCACGTCGACGGGGCGGGAAACGTGGCCGAGCGCTCCACTGCTCGCGGCGAGGCCGGGATCCTTCATGTAGCGGACCACTCCAGTGACGTCAGAGACGAGGTCCCGAGCGATCGCGCCGGGTCGCATGACAGACCAGAGAGCCGAGGAGGTCCACGTCTGGGTGCCTGCCGGGAGTGTGACGAAGCCTCGCCGCAACGACGCCTGCGCACCCTGCGCAGCAGCGCCACCCCGTGCACCGGCGCTCGCGGCCTGCCCTGAGACCGGCAACATCCGTACGCCCTGCTGCGCCCGCGCGCTGTTGGCCGCCAGCCGCAGCCCCTGACCCGCCAGCCGCCCGACGCCGAACGTCACGAGCCCGAGCGCCCCGACGGCGACCGCACCCCACCCGGCGTCGGTGGTCAGCGCGAGATAGACGTCCCGCGCGAGCTGCAGCGCGCCGGCGATCAGCGCGGCCGCGGCGAGGGCCTGGCCGAGGACCGGCACCCAGGCCAGCAGCAGCGCGGCGACACCGAGCACCGTGGCGATCTCGTCGATGTGGTCGAAGAACCAGTGCCCGACGTCGCCGAACCACGACCCGACCGCCGAGGCGGCGTCGACCAGCCCGCCCCACAGCGAGTCGGCCAGCCCGTCCTCGGCGATGACGCGTTCGATGAGGTCTCGTGCGGCCTGCGCGGCGACGTCCCGCGCGACGACCGCGCCGTCGAGCAGCTCGCGGGCGCGGGTGAGCGCGTGCTCTGCGTCGTCACGTGTCCCGCGTGCAGTCTCCGCGAGCCGGTCGTAGGCGGCCGACTGCGCCACGTCGACCGCGTCGGCGGCCTGCTGCGCCCACCGGCGCACGTCCTGGTCGGCGTGCTCGATCGCCTCTGCGGCGCGCCGGGCGGCGGTCAGCGCGTCCTGCGCGACCTGCTGGGCACGGTCCAGGCCGTCGGCGTAGTCGGCCAGCGCGGCACCGGTCGCGGCGTACCGGTCGTGCGCGGCGGTGACCCGTTCGGCGGCCTCTGCGGCGCGCGAGCGGACCTCGTCGACCGCCTGCGACCGGTCGGGCATCCCCTCCGCGACGGCACGCAGGTCGGCAGACGCCCGGGTGACGCGCGCGGCGACGTCCTCGTACTGCCGCGCGGCGGCGCGGACGGCGGTCGGGTCGCCGGGCACCGGGTCCGTCCACGCCAGCGGGTACCACGAGCCCGTCACGAGAACGCCTCACGCAGCCGGGCGGCGAGGTCGTCGTCGATGCCGTCGAACGTGTCCGCGACGTGCCGGCACGCCTCGCCCAGCTCGCCGACGACGCGCACCGTGGCCGCGCGCGCGTCGTCCCAGCCGCGCGCGAACCGGTCGACGGTGTCGCCCAGCCCGTCGTGGCCCAGCGCGGTCCGCAGGCCCGCCGTCGCGGCCACGCCGGACAGGTCGTGACCGATCGAGGCGAGCGTCGAGCCTGCACGCGCGAGGACCTCGGTGTCGACCCGCAGCTCTCCTGCCATGGCGCCCCCTGCGTCAAGATCGTCGACGACGAGCGTCGTCCGCCGCCGAGAGTAGGGGTGCGCCGTCCGGGCCGTCCCGGTCTGTCCACAGGGGTCGTACCGACGTTCCACGCGGAACTTTCCCCCGCTTGGTGGAACGGACATGTCGGACAGGGTGGTTAGGCTCTGCGGGCGGGTCGTCGACGGCGCCACCGGCGCACGGCGACCTGGCCGCGTACCGCACCCGACCGGGGAGATCATGAGCTTCTTCACGAAGGACACGTCCGTCCCGCCGCCGCCGGCGCTGGGCCCGCTGAGCCGCGACCGCATCACGGCCGCCCTCGACGGCCGCGACATGCGGTACGGCATCGACGACGACGGTGACGTCGGCGGGTACTGGGACGGGCACCTCTTCTACTTCTTCATCATGGGCGAGAGCGGCGAGCACCTGCAGGTGCGCGGCCGCTGGAACCGCAAGGTGGACGTCGCGGAGACGCCGGCCGTGCTGGCGATCGTCAACGAGTGGAACGCGACGCACCTGTGGCCCAAGGGGTACGTGCGCACGGAGGACGAGGTCGTCGGCGTGTACGCGGAGCACACGGTCGACTACGAGCACGGCGTGAGCGACGAGCAGATCGACCTGCAGCTCGCGTGCGGCATCTCCACCGGTCTGCAGCTCTTCGAGTTCCTCGACGACCAGTACCCGGCGGCGGCCGCGGCGGCGAAGGCGGAGATGGACCAGGCCGGAGAGTGAGCGTGGAGCCAGGCGCAGCGGGCCGGGCCTTCCAGGTCGACCTGCGCGGCGTCGTCGACCTGCTGGCACGGCACCTGTACTCGGGGCCGCGGGTCTACGTGCGCGAGCTGCTGCAGAACGGTGTCGACGCGATCACGGCACGGCGTGCCGTCGACCCGGACGCGCCCGCCGCCGTGCGGCTGCGCCCGGGTCCCGACGGCACCCTCGAGGTCACCGACACGGGCGTCGGGCTCACGCCGGCGCAGGCGGAGGAGCTGCTCGCCACGGTGGGTCGCTCGTCCAAGCGGGACCTGGACCTGGGGCTGGGGCGTGAGGAGTTCCTGGGGCAGTTCGGCATCGGGCTGCTGTCGGCGTTCATGGTCGCCGACGAGATCGAGCTGGTGTCGCGCTCCGCGACCGACCCCGACGCGCCGCCCGTGCGCTGGGTCGGGTATGCCGACGGGCGGTACGACCTCACGGTGCTCCCGGCCGACGCCGACGTCCCGGCGGGCAGCACCGTGCGGCTGCGTGCGCGCCGCGACATGGAGCACTGGCTGGCCGCCGAGACCGTGGTCGCGCTCGCGGAGGAGTTCGGCGCGCTGCTGCCGTTCGACGTCGCCGTCGAGGTCCCGTTGACGGGGACCGACGGCTACGCGTGGCGCCGGACCAGCGAGCCGGTCCTGCCGTGGCGTGCGACGTACGCGGACGAGGACGCGCGCACCGCCGCGCTCGCCGCCTACTGCGAGCGCACCCTGGGCTTCACGCCGCTGGCGCACATCGACCTCGCGGTGCCGCTCGCCGGGTTGTCCGGGGTCGCCTACGTCCTGCCGACCGCGGTGCCGCCCGGCGCGGGCTCGCGGCACCGGGTCTACCTCAAGCGCATGCTGCTGGGCGCCCACGTCGAGGACCTGCTGCCGGACTGGGCGTTCTTCGTCCGGTGCGTCGTCGACACCACGGTGCTGCGGCCGACCGCGTCGCGCGAGCAGCTCTACACTGACGACACGCTCCTCGCGGCGCAGGAGGCGCTGGCGGCGCAGGTGCGCGCGTGGGCGGTCGGCACCCTGACGTCGTCGTCGGCCGCGAGCCGGGAGGTCGTCACGACGCACCACCTGGCGCTGCGCTCCCTCGCGGTCGTCGACGACGAGGTGCTGGACCTCGTCGCGCAGGTCCTCCCGTTCGAGACGACCGACGGCGCGCAGACGCTCGTCGACGTGCGCGACGCGCACGGTGAGGTCCTGCACGCCACGCGCGTCGAGGACTTCCGCCGCGTCGCGTCCGTCGCGCGCGCCCAGGGCATGACGGTCGTCAACGCCGGCTACGTGTACGACGCGGACCTGCTCGAGCGTCTGGCGCGCAGACCCGGCTGGCGGGTGCGCGAGCTGCGCGCGCAGGACGTCGCCCAGGTGCTCGAGCCCCTGGAGCCGCACCGCGAGCTCGAGGTCCTCGACCAGGTGCAGGCGGCCCGTCGCGTGGTCCTGCCGCTGGACTGCGACCTCGTCGTGCGGCGCTTCGCGCCCGAGCAGGTGCCCGCCATGCTGCTCGAGGACCGGGACGCGCGGCACCGCGACGACGTCCTGCGGGCGGTGTCCGAGGCGGACGACCTGTGGGGCGGGGTCCTGGCGGGGTTCGCGGGCGAGGGTGACGCGCCGGGGCGCAGGCTCGTCCTGAACGACGACAACCCGACGGTACGACGCCTGCTGACGGCCGCGCCCGACGCCCCGGTCCTGGCCGCGGGCGTGCGCTCGCTGTACGTCACGGCCGTGCTGCTGGCGGGCGAGCCGCTGCGGGTGCGCGAGGCCGAGCTGATGAACGACGCCATGGGTGTGCTGCTCGACGCCGGACTCGCGTCCGACGTCCCGCGCGTGCCCGACGAGACCCAGGAGGACGTGTGACCCGCTCGCTCGACGAGGCGAACCGCGAGATCTCCCGCGTGCGTGCGCTGCCCTACGGGGCGGCGCGCACGCAGGCGGCGGAGCAGCAGGTGCGGCTCTCCGAGGCCGAGGGGCCTGACGGGGCGCGCGCGTTCGCGCTGCTCGTGCTGGTCGAGTCGCTCGTGTGGGGCGGTGAGGTCGACCGGGCGTACCTGCCGTTCACGCAGGCCGTGCGCTGGTACGAGCAGCACCCCGAGCACCTCGACGAGCAGGACGTGCAGGGCCTGTTCTGGTCGTTCAAGTGGATGGTCGGGCACCTGTCGGACTTCCCGAACGTCCCCGCGGAGCAGATCGACGCGACCGTCGAGGACATGGAGCGGCGCTACGCCGTCGCCGGCCTCGGACGTGACGCGGTCGCGTACGAGAAGTTCTCGTGGGCGCGGTCGCGCGGCGCGGCCGACGTGGACGCGCTCTACGAGGAGTGGGTCCGCACACCGCGTGACGACTACTCGCAGTGCGAGGCGTGCGACCCGGGCGACCGCGCCGGGTACCTCGCGGAGCGCGGCGACGTGCCGGAGGCGGTCCGTCTCATCGAGCAGACCCTCGACTCCGGGGAGACGTGCGCGACCGAGCCCGCCGACATGCTGTCGACGCTCGCGCTGCTGCACCTCGACGCGGGCCGTCCGCAGGACGCGGTCGCGGTGCACCGGCGCGCGGTCGCGGCCCTCGCGGGCTCGCAGTCGGACATGGCCGGTGCGCGCGGCCGGCGCTTCGTGCTCCTCGCGCGGGGCGGCCAGCCCACGCGCGCGCTGCGGGCCCTCGCGTCCGACGCGACTCTCCTGCTGCGCGCGGACACCCCGCACGACCGGTTCGGGTTCCTCGCCTTCGTCGTCGCGGGGACGGCGGCGCTGCTGCCGGAGCACGCGGGCACCCCCGTCGCGCTCGCCGACATCCCCGTCACCGACGTCGCCGGGCTGCACGCGTGGGCGGACGCCCAGGCCGCGGAGCTGGCGCGCGCGTTCGACGAGCGCAACGGGACCGACCGGTTCGCGCAGCACCTCGCGCGCGCCAGGACGACGCGCCCGGCAGACGTGCGCCTCGACCTGGAGGTGATCCCCGTCGCCGAGGGCGCCGCGAGCACGTCCGGAGCCCCGACGCACGTCGTCGCCCCTGCGGGCACGTCGGACGAGGACGCCCTCGAGGAGACCCTCGTGGCGCGTGCCGAGCGCCTGACGACGGCCGGTGACCTGGTCGCCGCGGCAGCCGCGTGGCTCGCGGTCGCGGGCGAGGCGGACGTCGAGGGCCGGCTCGCCGACGCGGGCCTCGCGCGGGCGGAGGCCGCCCGGTGCGCGCAGGAGGCCGGGGACGACGACGGCGCGGCCGCGACGTACCCGGACGCGGTCGCCCGGATGCGTGCCGGCGGGGTCGCCGCACCGGACGTCGTGCCCGTCGTCGTGGCGTGGGCGCCCGTGGCCGTCACCACCGGGACAGGTCAGGCGGTGCTCGACGCCATCGACGGGCTGCTCGACGAGCTCACCGACGCGTCCGCGCCGGGGGCGTCCGCCGACCCCGCCGCGCTCGCCGCCGGGGCCGACCTCGACGAGCGCCTGTCGTACGCGCGGCGCCGCGCCCGCGCCGACCTGCACGACACCGCGGCGCGCGTGCTCGCCTCGATGGGCGGCGACCGCGTCGCCGACGCCGCGCGCCGCGCGTCGAAGGCCGCCGAGGGCTACGCGGGTGTCGACGCCGTGAACGACGCCGCGCACGCGTTCTGGCTCGCGGGCCGCCTGCACGGCGGCCTGGGCCAGGTCGACGACGCGGTGTGGAACCTCGAGTCGGCGGTCGAGGGCTTCACGATGGCCCGGCAGCGCGAACCACGCGGCGAGGCGGCGTCGGCGCTGGTCGACGTGCTGCGCGCCGCGGGCCGCGACGAGCAGGCGGACGAGGTGCTGCGCTCGCTGACGCGGTGAGGTGGGGCCGACGAGCGAGCGCATGAGTGTCTGCGCCGCTCAGCAGCCGTCACGACGGCGACGAACGACCGGTGCGCGTCGGCGCAGTCGTCGATGACGGTGGAGCGGGTGCTCGTGCCGACGGTCGGCGTGTCGCGGCGCAGCGTCCGCCATGTCACCCGAACGCCGCACGTCAGCCTGGCTGCTGCGCCCTAGGTTCATGACCAGGTCCACACGAACGGGGCTCGTGAACGTGCGTACGCGACAGATGTCGATCGGTGTCGTCCTCCTGCTTGGCGTGTCCGGGGTGGTAGCCGCACCACCAGCCGCTGCTCTTCTCGCCGTGCCGGTCCCCGTCACCGCGATGGTCGCCGGCACCTCGACTGGTTGCCCTCCGATGTCGTCGCTGTGCAACCCCACCGGGCTCGCCGTCCTGAGTGCTCTCGACGCAGGCGCGGGCCTGGGCAGTGCGACTGTCGCGACTGCCGGTTCGAGCGCTGGCGTCACCGGCGTCACCACCGCGACGCAGCTGGGCCTGAACACCGCCGCTGGCGTGACTGCGGTGGGGTACGCCGCCACCGAGCTGGTCATCGGAGACGGCACCGAGGCATCGCCGGGCGCAGGGGGCTTGCCCGTGCCACCTGCCCCGGGATTCGCCCCGACGGAGACGTACGAGCGCGTTCGGCGGGCGAATGTCTACCCCGAGTCCAGCGCGTTCATCACATGGTCGAACCCGTCACTACCCGATTACGGGGCCCCGACCGGCACCTTCGCTTTCGATTACAGCGTCGTCTGGACGGGGAAGTGGACAGCATGGAATGAGCTTCCGTCGATTGGGATGATCGTCCGCTGCAAGAACGGCACCGCGGCGCTAGGAACACAACCGCTGGCATATCGAGGCCTCAAGCCTGGGTCTGACAGCTCCGGGACTCTCAGTTATACCTTCAAACCTGGCGCCACCGCATGCCAAGGCACCTCCAAAGGTGGGTTCAGTCACGTTGATTTCGTCGCGGCGTACGACAACCAAGTTCTGGGACACTACTACCCGCCGGGGCACCCCCTGCGCGACGACGCGGAACCTGGCGAGGGCACGCTGGAGCGCAGCATCACCTGTGTCGACGCCGACGGGCGGGTCACGAGTCTCACGCAACGCTGGGACGGAGATGTCACTTCCGGGGGCCGGTACCACCTGGACGCGCTGACCTGCCCGCCCGGCTCGGTCGTCTCCTTCTTCGGCTCCGACTGGATCCCCCGAAGCTCCCACGCGCCGCGCGTCACGGTAGTGCCCGAAACCCAGACCCCGGCGTGGGTTCGCGGCCTCCCCTCCGCCTACCCCGAGTGCCTCGCGCCAGGTGCCGATTGCCGGTTGCACCTGTACCGGACCGACACCACGCCGCCGTCCAGCTGCGGGCTCGGCGCTGTGGACTGCGGGGACTGGTACGTCGACCCGGACCGGGCACTCACGTACGGCTGCGGATTTGGGCCCTACCAGGTCGACCTGTCGTTCTGCTCGATCTTCCGCGACCCCGGCCAACTGCTACCGAACGGGTCGATCGGTCCCGACGGCACCATCACGGTCGCGTCCTGGCCGGCCCTCGACCTCGAGTCAGCACCCGTCGCTACCCTGCGCGCTCGCCTGGTCGACCGGTACGGCCTCGAGCAGGGCTGCGCCGTCCTCGGCGAGAAGCTGCGCCCCCAGGCGCCCGATCTGTGGATCCCCGACGTCGTCATCGTCTGCCGCGCCCACGGCGTCCAGGACGCGCTGCGTGTCGCCGCCCGTACCAGCGGGAGCCCGGGCAGCGCCGGTGTCTTCGCTGCGCTGCTCGACGCCCCGTACGGACCCGAACCGCCGGTGCTCGATCCGGACTGCATGTACTCCGAGCGCGACGAGCCGGGATGCATCGACGAGGGCGCGCCCAGCGAGGAACCCACGGCCGCGCCGGAGCCTGAACCCGACCCTGCCGGCGCAGGGATCAAGCCGCCGCCCAGCTGCATCGAAGACCCATGGGTCCGCGGCAAGCTCGTCGAGTCGATGCCCGACCAGGACCACCACATGGCGACGAAGTACGGTGCCTGGCGACAGCGATTTCAGGAGATCGCGGACGCTTATGGTCTCAGCATCGACGACGCAGCCAAGGCGTGGAACCTGGTTCAGATCCCACACCGCGGCCCTCACCCAGTCGGTTACCACCAGTGGGTGCTCAACAATCTGATCAAGGCAGACAAAGTGGCTGACGGCGACGTCGTCGAGTTCAAGCGACTCTTCACGGCCTGGGTCGTCGATGTCGTCAAAGCCGATCCCAGCATCGTGCGCCACTCTTACTGGAACTGTGACAAGTATGGCAACTGACTTCCACGTGCTCAGCCCGTCACAGGCGGTCCGGCTCGCCGAGCGAGTGGCGCCCAGCGACAGACGATTCAGGCGGCGCTTGACGGACGAGGGCTACCTTGCGGATGTCCCCGAGCTGATCTGGCGGTGGCCGCTTGAGGGTCCCGCAGAGGACTGGGTGGGAACGGCGGACATGACTCGGCTGGTCTCGCCCAGCGTGCGGACCATCCTGGAGGACTGCCTCGGTGAGCGCGACGCGATCCAGTGGCTCCCAGCCACCCTCACCATGCCGGCCGGTGAACATCTCCCGTACTGGGTGATGCACTTCCCGGTCTTCTACGACCTCTTGCACAGCAGCACGAACTGGGGTCCCAGCGGTCTGCCGATCCGCTGGGTCCTGGACCGCGCCAAGCTCGACGGGCACCGCGTCTTCATCGTGCCCGAGCTGAACGACATCACGATCGTCACCGACGACGTCCTGGCCGCACTGAACGACGCAGGCCTGACCGGCATCGGCTCCGAACGGGCCCGTATCGCGTGACCGGACCGGCTCACGGGTCAGTCGGGGAGCGGGAAGGCCACCGCGCCGCGAGGGAGCAGCGGCATCAGCAGGGTCGAGCCGAACACCCGCTGGGTCAGGTCCGCGATGCCGTGCCGCAGGAACGGCAGCATCGTCGCGATGCCGCTGTCGTTGGCGAACTCCACGACGAGCCGCTGCGGCAGGGGGAGCGCCGCGTCGGTGACCACGTACTGCGCGAGCGTCGCGACCCGCAGCTCGCCGATGCCGACATCCACCTCGACCGACAGCAGCAGGCGGAACCGGCGGTCGTCCTCGTCGTTCTGCTGCGCCTGGAGCGTGAACTGCGGTTCTCCCGCGCCGGTGGCGTCGGGCGGGGCGTCGAGCCGGCGCAGGGCGTGCAGCTCGACGAAGGACAGGTCCTCGAGAGCGGCGGACGCCGTGAGCGCGGCCAGCGCGTCGGACTGCTCAGGCACCGGTCGTCGCCAGGACGGTCGTGCGGGTGCTCCACGAGGGGACGCTCAGCGGCCTCGCGGCGGGAGCGGGGGTGAGCGTCGCCGCCGTCACGACGGCGACGAACGACCGGTGCGCGTCCGCGCAGTCGTCGATGACGGTGGAGCGGGTACGCGCGCCGACGGCCAGCGCGTAGCGGCGCAGCGTCGCGAGCGTGGGGTTGGCGTCGTAGCGCTCGAAGCCGGCGACGGTCGGCTGGCTGACGCCCATGCGCTCGGCGACGAGGGCCTGGGAGAGCCCGTGCTCCTTGCGCAGCGCGACGAGCCGCGTGCGCAGCGCCGCGTGGTCCTCGATGAGCGCGTCGGCACGACGGGTGATCGTGTCGAGGTCCTCGTCTGCCATAGGTTCTATCCTATGCTGCCGTCGAGGTCCCGCTGCAACGGCTGCACGGGTGAGCGGGTGAGCCAGACGGGCAGCGCCGTCGCGTAGACGGACGTCGCGCGGACGATCTCGGCGTCCTGCGCCGCGCGCGTCGCGCGTGCGTCGCCGGGCACGACCACCTTCTCGTGCGCGTGCAGCCCCAGGGCGACCACGCCGAGCGCCCCGGGCTCGGCGTGCAGCAGCCGCACCTGGGCGTCCCGGTGCCGCAGCCGCCCGTCCGGCCGCTCCTCGGTGACCCGGACGTGCTGCCAGCGGACCTCGAACATCTCGGCCGCCAGCGGGTGCTCGATGCTCTTGACGTGGTCGAGCGGCGTGAGCGCGCCGCGGCTCGCCTCGACGAGCCGGTGCCGGAACTCCCGGCGCGCCATCGTCGCGTTGTACGGGTTCCAGCGGCGGCCGGCCGGGGCGGTGACGACGTCCATGAGGACCTCGGTGATCGCGTCGACGTGCTCCGACAGCAGGTGCCGGTCCGGGATCGCGTGCCAGAAGACGTCGACCGGCAACCCACCGCTGCTGCTGGACGAGCGCCCGGGCGTCGGCATGCCGGGACGATACCGGGTGCACGGGACAGGGCCGTGCCGTCGCGGGTCGCCGCGATGCGCCCGTGCCGTGCACGTCATTGCACGAGCAGCACGCTCACACCGGGGACGTGCGCACCGACGAGGCGGCGGTCGGCGGTGAGCAGCGGCGCGTCGAGCGCAGCAGCGAGCGCGACGTACTGTGCGTCGGCGACGCGCACCCGTCCGCGCAGCGCCCACACGTGCGGCATGAGTCGGGTCGTGTCCAGGCGATCGCACGGGAACCCGGTCCAGGCGGCGAGTGCGTCGTCCGCCGCCTCCGACGTGAGGTGCCCGCCGCGCTCCAGCCGGGCGAGCGCCGACATCACCTCGGTGTCGATGAGCGAGGGGGCTACGGGCGTCGTTCCGGACAGTCGTCGACGGGCAGAGGCCGCGAGCGTGCCCCCTGTGACGACGTGGACAGCAACGCTCGCGTCGAGCACGACTCTCACGGTCTCGTGACGGCGACGTCCGGCGCGTACTCGGCTCGCACGGCGTCGAGCGCCACGACCACGTCGATCTGCGGCCCGGACGCGGGGAGCGGGTGGGCGGTGAGCCACTCGTCGACGGTAGGACGGTCGAGGTCTCGCTCCAGCAAGCGGGTGACGTAGTCCGACATGGTGGTCCCCGACCGACGCGCGCGGTCCGCCAACCGCGCATGGAGGTCGTCAGGAAGGTGCTTGACCTGCAGAGTCGCCATGGGCATGACGGTAGCATGAACCAAGCATGCCGGACGCCTGGCGACGCCGGACATAGCCTGGACGACACCCGACGACGAGGAGCACCTCATGCCCGCGCTCGACCCGTACCGCGCCGCCGACGACCGGTACGCCACGATGACCTACCGCCGCACGGGACGCTCGGGCCTCGACCTGCCGGCGCTGTCGCTGGGGCTGTGGCACAACTTCGGTGACCTCACACCGTTCGCGACGCAGCGCGACGTGCTGCGTCGGGCGCTGGACCTGGGCATCACGCACCTGGACCTGGCCAACAACTACGGCCCGCAGCCGGGCGCGGCGGAGGAGAACTTCGGTCGGCACCTGGCGGCGGACCTGCGCCCGTACCGCGACGAGCTCGTCATCTCCACCAAGGCGGGCTACGACATGTGGTCGGGCCCGTACCAGGACGGCGGGTCGCGCAAGTACCTGCTGGCGTCGCTCGACGCGTCGTTGCGCCGCATGGGCCTGGAGTACGTCGACGTCTTCTACCACCACCGCCCGGACCCCTCGACGCCGATCGAGGAGACCATGGGTGCGCTCGCGCAGGCCGTGCGCAGCGGCAAGGCGCTGTACGTCGGCGTCTCCAACTACTCGCCGTCGCAGACCCGTGAGGCGCACGCGGTGCTCGCCGAGATGGGCGTGCGGCTGCTCATCCACCAGCCCAGCTACTCGATGTTCAACCGGCACGTCGAGAAGGCGGGGGAGGGGCAGCGCGAGTCGCTGCTGGACGCCGTGGGCGACCTGGGCGTCGGGACCATCGTGTTCTCGCCGCTCGCGCAGGGCCTGCTGACGGACCGCTACCTGGGCGGGGACGCGCCGGCCGGGTCGCGGATCGCCGGTGCCAGCCCGTTCCTGTCGGAGCGCGCGCTCTCGGAGACCTACCTGACGCGGGCGCGGGCGCTGAACGACATCGCGTCGAGCCGCGGGCAGACCCTCGCCCAGCTCGCGCTGACGTGGGTGCTGCGCGACGAGCGCGTCACGTCCGCGCTGGTCGGCGCGAGCTCGGTGGCCCAGCTCGAGGCCAACGTGGCGGCGCTGACGGCACCCCCGCTCACGGGCGACGAGCTGACGGCGATCGACGAGCACGCCATCGACGGCACGGGCCGCTGAACCGCCGCCCTGCGAAAGCGTGAAGGGTTGTTGCCGGGATCCGGCAACAACCCTTCACACTCTCGGCGCCCGGATCAGTAGATCGGGCGGCCCGTCGCGTCGGGGACGCCGGACTTGCGGGAGAAGTACGAGCGGAGCTGGTCGCGCCACTCGGTGGCCGAGCGGACCTGCTCGGTCAGCCGCTCGGCGACGCGCGCGTGCAGCCGCTCGTCGACCAGTCCGTGCAGCGCCGCCCACTCCTCCACCCACGACGTCACGACGTCCACCGCGTCCGCGCGCGTGTCGTAGATGTGCTGGATGACGGTCTTCCCGCTGTGCAGGACGTGCCCGTACGGCACGTGGTGGAAGAACAGCAGCAGCTCGTCCGGGCAGGTGGCGAGGTCCTCGTACGTCTCGCGCCACGGTGACGGGTACTGGCCCGCGAAGCCCGTGCCCGTCGCGACCGTCCGGTCGACGCCGATGCCGTCGCGGTCGGCGAAGTGGTACGTGCCCCACTTGGAGTACTCGTACCCGTCGACGTTGGGGCCGTAGTGCCCACGCAGCGGGTCGACCATGAAGCCGACGCCGAGCGGTGCGGTGTACGCCTCGTACGTCAGCCACGACTCGTCCATGAGCGTGTGCAGGGTCGAGCGCACGCGCGGGTCGGCATCGGGGAACGTCAGGCCGATCCACTCGTCGAGCAGGTCGACGGGGTCCGCCTCGGGGGACCACGCGAGCCGCCCGTACGCGTAGAGGTTCGCCTGCGCGAGCGGGTGCCCCGTCCAGAACTCGTCGTCGCCGACGTTCGACACGGCCGTGATGCCACCGGCCGGTCCGCTCGGCAGCCCCGCGACGATCGACGCGACGGCCCGCGTGGCGTCGTCCGCCAGCGGGAACGTGAGGACCTGCGACCACAGCGGCCCCAGGTAGCACACGTGCTTCTGGTGCCCGGTGTACTCCTGCGTGACCTGCAGCTCGACCGCCAGACGGGTGCGCGGCATCGCGGCCAGGACGGGCGAGATCGGCTCGCGCGTCTGGAAGTCGACGGGACCGTACTTGACCTGCAGAACCACGTTGTCGTCGAACCGGCCGTCGAGCGGCGCGAAGTGGTCGTAGGCCGCGCGGGCCCGGTCGGTGCGTCGGTCGCGCCAGTCCTGCTCGTGGTTGTAGACGAACGCACGCCAGAACACGGTGCCGCCGTGCGGGCGCAGCGCCCTGGCCAGCAGGTTCGCCCCGTCGGCATGGTCGCGCCCGTAGGCGAACGGCCCCGGCTGCCCCTCGGAGTCCGCCTTGACGACGAACCCCCCGAAGTCCGGGATCGTCGCGTAGACGCGGTCGGCCGCCGCCGCCCACCACGCCTGCACCTGCGGGTCGGCGGGGTCGGACGTCGACAGGCCGCCCAGCGTCACGGGCGACGCGAACGACACCGACAGGTACGTGCGGACCCCGTGCGGACGGAACACGTCGGCGACGCGTGCCACGTCCGGCAACCCGTCGGTCAGCAGCCGCGCCTCGGCCCGGTGCACGTTGACGTTGTTGATCGCCACCGCGTTCACGCCGATCGACCCGAGCAGCCGCGCGTACGCCGCGACGCGGGACAGGTCGTCGCGCACACGTCCGTCGGCGTAGAAGATCGAGCCACCGGCGTAGCCGCGCTCGACCTGGCCCATGACGGGGTGGACGTCGATGTTGTCCCAGTGGTCGAGCATGCGGACCGGGGAGCCGGGCCGCGAGACGACAGGCGGATGATCCGCCCCGAAGGCCGACTCGCCCGTGCGGACCACGTCGTGCAGGCCGTGCAGCAGACCGGTGGCGTCGCCGGCGACGACGACGGTGACACCACCGGTCCGCAGTCGGGTGGACCCGGCTTCCGGGCCGTCGGGGGCGACGCGCAGGACGAGGTCGTGACCGTCCGCCGTCGAGGCGACGTCGGCAACCGTCAGCGACCCGCCGTGCGCCGTGGTCGCGCGGCGGACCTCGTCGACGACGGTCGCGCCGACGGGTCCCGCGTCGGGTCCGAGCGCGACGAGCACGCGTCGGGAGCCGAGCGGCGCGAAGGCGGCGTCGGGGAGCCACGCGGGATGAACGGAGGGAGAGGTCGTGTCGTTCACCAGTCGTGCACCGTGCCGTCCTTGAGTCGGTTGAACGGCAGGTACGCCGCCTGGTAGGGGTGCCGGGAGGCCGCGTCGTCGTCGTACGTGACGCCCAGGCCCGGCTCGTTCCCCGGGTGCAGGTAGCCGTCGGTGAACGTGAACGACGTCCGGAAGACCTCGTGCGACGTCGCGGAGTGCTGCATGTACTCCTGGATGCCGAAGTTGTGGATCGCGAGGTCCAGGTGCAGCGCGGCCGCCATGCCGACGGGTGAGATGTCGGTGGGCCCGTGGATGCCGGACTTGATCTGGTACTGCGCGGCGTAGTCGAGGATGCGGCGCAGCGCGGTGATGCCGCCGGTGTGCGTGACGGCCGAGCGCACGTAGTCGATGAGCTGCTCGCGGATGAGGGTCTGGTAGTCCCAGACGGTGTTGAACACCTCACCGATCGCCAGCGGCGTCACGGTGTGCTGCCGCACCAGCCGCAGCGCGTCCTGGTTCTCGGCGGGGGTGCAGTCCTCGAGCCAGAACAGGTCGTACGGCTCGAGGTCCCTGCCGAGGCGCGCGGCCTGGATGGGCGTCATGCGGTGGTGGCCGTCGTGCAGCAGCGGCAGCTCGGGGCCGAACTCGTTGCGCACGGCCTCGAAGACCTGCGGGATGTGCCGCAGGTAGGCGCGGGTGTCCCAGTCCTCCTCGGCCGGCAGGGGCGCGCGCTGGGCGGGCTCGTAGTCGTAGCGTCCCGACGACGACGGCTGCGCGGCGACCCCGTACACCGCATCGATGCCGGGGACGGCGGTCTGGATCCGGATCGAGCGGAAGCCCAGGTCGAGGTGCTCGCGGACGGAGTCGAACAGCTCGGGCAGGTCACGGCCGGACGCGTGCCCGTACGCCATGATCCCGGAGCGCGACGCCCCGCCGAGCAGCTGGTACAGCGGCAGGCCCGCGACCTTCGCCTTGATGTCCCACAGCGCCACGTCGACGGCGGCGATGGCGGCCATCGTCACCGGGCCGCGCCGCCAGTACGCGCTGCGGTACAGGAACTGCCACGTGTCCTCGATCGTGTGTGCGTCCCTGCCGATGAGCAGGGGGACGACGTGGTCCGTGAGGTAGCTGGCGACCGACAGCTCGCGTCCGTTGAGGGTGGCGTCCCCGAGGCCCTCGACGCCGTCCTCGGTGACGACGCGTAACGTCACGAAATTGCGGCCGGGACTGGAGACCAGAACCTCGGCCGTGCGGATGGTGGTGCCGGGCATCGTGACATGCTCCTTCCGCCGTTCGCGTCGTCGCGAAGGCACTAGTGAGACTAGGCACGGACACGGTAGGCTGGCAATCGTTTGCCAGCAAGATTGGGGTTCTGCGCACCGTCGCGCAGGACCGGACGACCGACCAGGAGGGTGCATGGCCGTCAGGCGGCAGCCCACGTTGCGCGACGTCGCCGCGGCGGCAGGGGTCGCGGTGTCGACCGCCTCGCGCGCCCTCACCCGGCCCGGTCGCGTCAACTCCGACACCGCCGACCGCGTCGTCGCCGCGGCGCAGGAGCTCGGCTACATCCCCAGCGCGTCGGCGCGCGCGCTGCTGTCCGGGCGCACCGCGACCGTCGCGCTCGTCCTGCCCGACGTCACCAACCCGTTCTTCTTCGGCCTCGTGCGCGGCACCAGCGCGCGGCTGCGGGAGTCCGGGTACGTGCAGGTGCTCGCGGACACCGAGGAGTCCGCCGAGGTCGAGCTCGACACGCTGCGCAAGCTGCGCGGCCAGGTCGACGGCGCCGTCCTCGCGGCCTCGCGGCTGTCCGACGAGCAGATCGCGGCCGCGGCCGCCGACCTCGCGCTCGTCGTCGTCAACCGCACGATCCCCGGCACGCCCGGCGTGCTGCTCGACACCGCCGGCGGCATGGTCCAGGCGCTCGAGCACCTCGCCGGCCTGGGGCACACGCGCATCGTCTACGCGTCGGGGCCCGCCACGTCGTGGTCCGACCGGCGCCGGCGCGAGGCGCTGGTGCCCGCGGCCTCCCGGCTCGGCGTCGAGCTCGTCGTGCTCGGGCCGTACGCGCCCGTCCGCACGTCCGGCGCGCAGGCCGCCGACGCAGCCCTGGCGGCGGACGCGACCGCGGTCATCACGTTCAACGACCTGCTCGCGTTCGGGGTCCTCGAACGCCTCGACGCGCGGGGCGTCCCCGTGCCCGAGCGCATGAGCGTCATCGGCTGCGACGACATCTTCGGCGCCGACCTCGTCCGCCCCGCGCTGACGACCGTCGAGTCACCCGTCGAGCGCGCCGGTCGCATGGCCGCCGACCTGCTCCTCGCCCGCCTCGAGGGAGACCGCCCGGACGACGAGGACGGCCTCGCCCGCGACCTGGACGACGACCCCGTGGTCGACCCCCGCGACGCGGCCGACCCCGTGCTGCTGCCGACGCACCTGGTGGTCAGGTCGTCGACGGGGCCGGTGGGCTGAGGGGGCATCCCACCCTCAGCCCTCGCCGCTCCCCAGCGCGGCCAGGACGCCCTCGGCGTACCGCTCCAGCTTGGTCGCGCCGACCCCGCTGATCGTCCCCAGCTCGACCCGTGACGTCGGCCGGCGCGTCGCGATCTCCCGCAGCGTCGCGTCGTGGAACACGACGTACGCGGGCACGCCCTGCTCCTTCGCGGCGCCCGCGCGCCAGGCCCGCAGCGCCTCGAACACCCCCGCGTCGTCTCCGGTGAGGTCCGCGGCCGCCGCCGACGGGCGCCCCGTCCCGCGGCGCTCGCGCGACGCGCGGCCCGTGCGCTCGGGCTCGCGGCGCAGCCGGACCTCACGCTCCCCGCGCAGGACCTCGGCCGACGCGGGCAGCAGGCGGACCGTGCCGTACCCCTCGGTGTCGACGGCCAGCAGCTCCGCCGCCAGCAGCTGGCGCACGACCCCGCGCCACTCGCCGTCCGACAGGTCCTGCCCGATGCCGAACGTCGACAGCGCGTCGTGCCCGAGCTGCTGGACGCGCGGCGTCGCCTTGCCGCGCAGGATGTCGACCAGGTGCCCCGCGCCGTACCGCTGGCCGCGCTGGTCCAGGCGGACCACGGTCGACAGCAGCTTCTGCGCCGGGACCGTCCCGTCCCACGACTGCGGTGGCTCGAGGCACGTGTCGCAGTTGCCGCACGGCCCGTCCGACGCCTGACCGAAGTACGCGAGCAGCTGGGTGCGGCGGCAGTCGATCGTCTCGCACAGCGCGAGCATCGCGTCGAGGTGCTGCGTGAGGCGGCGCTTGTGCGCGGCGTCGCCCTCGGACGTGTCGATCATGCGGCGCTGCTGCACGACGTCGGCGAGCCCGTACGCGAGCCACGCCGTCGACGGCAGCCCGTCACGGCCGGCGCGTCCCGTCTCCTGGTAGTAGCCCTCGACCGACTTCGGCAGGTCGAGGTGCGCGACGAACCGCACGTCGGGCTTGTCGATGCCCATGCCGAACGCGATGGTCGCGACCATCACGACGCCGTCGTCGCGCAGGAACCGCGACTGGTTGGCCGCGCGGACCCGCCGGTCGAGCCCCGCGTGGTACGGCAGCGCGTCGATGCCCTCCTTGCGCAGGGTCTCGGCCGTCTGCTCCACCGACGCGCGCGACAGGCAGTACACGATGCCCGCGTCGCCGTCGTGCTCGGTGCGCAGCAGGTGCAGCAGCTGCGCGCGCGGGTTGTCCTTGGGCACGATCCGGTACCGGATGTTGGGGCGGTCGAAGCTCGCGACGAACTGCGCGGCCTCGGTGAGCTGCAGGCGCTCGCCGATCTCGCGGTGCGTCGCGTGCGTCGCGGTCGCCGTCAGGGCGACCCGCGGGACGTCCGGCCAGCGCTCGTGCAGCAGCGACAGCGCCAGGTAGTCGGGCCGGAAGTCGTGCCCCCACTGGGACACGCAGTGCGCCTCGTCGATCGCGAACAGCGCGACGTGCCCGCGGTCCAGCAGGTCGAGCGTCTCCGGGACGCGCAGCCGCTCCGGGGCGAGGTACAGCAGGTCGAGCTCGCCGGCGAGGAACGCGTCCTCGACCGCCCGACGCTGGTCCCGCTCCTGCGACGAGTTGAGGAACCCGGCCCGCACGCCCAGGGCGGACAGCGCGTCGACCTGGTCCTGCATGAGCGCGATCAGCGGGGACACGACGATCCCCGTGCCCTCGCGCACGAGCGCCGGCACCTGGTAGCACAGCGACTTGCCGCCGCCGGTGGGCATGAGGACCACCGCGTCCCCGCCCGCCACCACGGTGTCGACGATCGCGGCCTGGTCGCCGCGGAACGCGTCGTAGCCCCACACGCGGTGCAGGACCTCGGCCGGGGTGCCGTGCGAGGGCGCGGGCTTCCCCGCCGCCGTGCTGCGCGGCGCGTCCGGCCGCCGTGACGTCGTGCGGCCGCCGCCCGCACCCCGCCCCGGTCCGTCCGCGTCGGGCGCCCACGCGTCGGGTGGTGGGGCGTCGTCGTCCGGCGGGGGCGCGTCGTCCCACCACGGGTCCGCGGCCGCGTCGTCCCAGGCGGGGGGCTCGGGTGGTGGCGCGTCGTCGGCGGGGCCGGCCGTCCGTCGTCGACGGGGCTCGGGAGCGACGGGGTCCGGCTGCACGCGCCCACCCTACGAGCCGTCGGCGACACCGGGCGGCGTCGGTGCCCGGCCTGTGGACGGACGCGTCCGCCGGCACCCGACGACAGGCGCACCGGCCCCCCGGTTCCGTAGGGTGGCGTCCATGGGTACCGCACTGGTCACCGGCGCGAGCGCCGGCCTCGGTCTGGAGTTCGCCTGGCAGCTCGCCACGGCGCGGCACGACGTCGTCCTCGTGGCGCGCGACGAGCAGAAGCTGACCCGCCTCGCGGGCCAGCTCGAGGCCGCCGCGGGCGTCCGGGCGGAGGTGCTGGTCGCCGACCTGACGGACCGGGCAGGCCTCGAGCGCGTCTCCGACCGGCTCCGCGCCGACGAGCGTCCCGTCGGCCTGCTCGTCAACAACGCCGGGCTCGGGCTCAACCAGCACTTCGTCGGCGGCGACCTCGCGGCCGAGGAGAAGGCGCTCGACCTCATGGTCCGTGCGGTCCTGGTGCTGTCGAACGTCGCGGCGGGCGCGATGGTCGCGCGCGGGCGCGGCGCGATCCTCAACGTCGGCTCGGTCGGCGGCCTCATCGCGTCGGGCACGTACTCGGCGCACAAGGCGTGGGTGCGGGTCTTCACCGAGGCGCTCGCGGTCGAGCTGAAGGACACCGGCGTGACCGCCACCGTCGTGTGCCCCGGGTTCACGCACACCGAGTTCCACGAGCGCGGCCGCATCGACACGGCGCACTACCCCGAGGCGGCCTGGCTGGACGCCGAGGACGTGGTCGCGGCAGCCCTCGCGGACGTGCGCCGGGGCGTCGTCATCTCGACACCGAGCCTGCGGTACAAGGTCGTCTCCGCGGTCCTGCGGCTCGCGCCCCGCCCCGCCGTGCGGGCCTTCGGCGGCTACCGCAGGGCGCTGGCCGACGAGGCCCTCGACTCGCAGGTCGCCGACGCCTGACGGCCGGTAGGCGTGCACGCCTCCCTCGCGCCCGGTCCGTCACCTTTCGGGGAGGTCGTCCGGTTCCCGCGTTAGCCTGCCGGTGCTGCCCGCGACCATCGGAGGACCCCGCATGCGTCCGACCACCCGTCCCCCCGCCCGCCGCGCGCTGACGGGGCTGGCCGTCGGGGGAGTGCTCGTCCTGCTCGGCGGCTGCACCGGTGACGCCGACGGCCCGGTGGACCCGCCGTCGGGGAGCGCGTCGCAGACCGCGGGGGAGCCCGCACCGCCGCCCGTCGACGACGTCGCGGCGCAGGTGATCGCGGAGCAGACCATCGACACCCCGGTGGGCAGCGAGAACGCGGGCGGCACCCTGACGCTGACGCTGCGCGACGTGCGCGTCGACGCCGAGGTCATGACCCTCCGGTGGGCGCTGCGGTGGGACGCCGCGGACCCGGGGTCCGAGGGGTCGATGAGCCTGTTCTCCCTGGGCGTCGAGCCGACGCCGGTCGTCACGGACACCACGAACCTGCGGGCGTACATGCCGCTGTGCACGCAGGGCGCGTGGAACGCGGGCGGCGCGGAGCGCTCGCTGTGCCGGGGCAGCATGCTCGCCTCGCCCGTGAGCACGACGTCGACCCAGATCGCCAACGGCTCCACCCTGGAGGGCTGGGCCGCGCTGCCCGCGCCCGACCCGGAGGGCGGGTCGCTCGACGTGCTGATCGCCGAGGGGCTGCCGGTCTTCTCCGGGGTCACGGCGGTGGCCGCGTCGTGATCCGCCCGGACCGCCGCGTGCGTCGCCGCTCCGCCGGCCTGCTGCTCGCCGGCCTGACGTGCGCCGGGCTCGTGGGGCAGGCGGCACCCGCCGGCGCGGCCGACGGGCCCCCGTGGGCCGAGCTCGCCGGCACGCCGGTCACCGCCGACATGGTCCGGGGCGCCACGCTCGACCTGCTCGGCGGCCCGCTGCCGCTCCTCGGCGGACCCCTGGTGCCCGACCCGGCGGGGTCGGTGAGCGAGCTGCAGCGCCAGGCCGACGGCGTCACGACGCTCACCTCCGACCTGCTGTTCGAGTTCGACAGCGCGGCGCTGCGGCCGGCCGCGCAGGCCGCCGTCGGCGAGCTCGCCGCGGCCCTGCCGCAGGGCGCGGCGGTGGCCGTCGACGGCCACACCGACGGCCTGGGCGGAGACGACGTGAACGTTCCCCTGTCGCAGGCGCGTGCGCAGGCGGTGGCCGACGTGCTCGCGGCCGCGCGCCCCGACCTCGTCCTGACGGTCACCGGTCGCGGCAGCACGCTGCCCGTCGCCGGGGAGAGCGCCGACGGCCGCGACGACCCCGCGGGCCGGGCGCTGAACCGGCGCGTCGAGCTGCGCGTCACGGGCTGACGCGTCACCCGCCCGCCGCGTCCGGCGCGTCCGTGCGGCACGTCCGCCGGCCGGTACCCTCGGGGCCGTGACCGACGCCCCCGCCGCAACGCCCCGCGACCAGCTCGTCGCCCTCGTCCGTGACCTCGCCGTCGTGCACGGCCGGGTCACGCTGTCGTCCGGCAAGCAGGCCGACTACTACGTCGACCTGCGGCGGGCGACGCTGCACCACCGCGCCGCCCCGCTCATCGGGCACCTCATGCTCGACATGCTCGAGGAGGCCGGGCTGGGCACGGCGGAGATCGACGCCGTCGGCGGCCTGACGCTCGGTGCCGACCCGGTCGCGACGGCGCTGCTGCACGCGGCGGCGTCGCGCGGCCAGGACCTCGACGCGTTCGTCGTACGCAAGGAGACCAAGGCGCACGGCATGCAGCGCCGCATCGAGGGTCCCGACGTGGCCGGCCGGCGCGTCGTCGTCGTGGAGGACACCTCGACGACGGGCGGGTCGCCGATCACCGCCGTGCAGGCCGTCCGCGAGGCCGGCGGCGTGGTCGTCGGGGTCGCGACGATCGTCGACCGCGACACCGGTGCACGCGAGGCGATCGAGGCCCTGGGCGTCCCGTACCACCACCTGTTCGGCGCGGCCGACCTCGGCCTGGTCTAGGGAGCGCGCGGCCGTGCGCCGGGGGGTGCAGGTCGGGGCGGTCGTGGTGCTCGGGCTCGTCGGGACGGGGGTCGCGGGCGCGCACGTCCCGGGGGGCGGCTCGTTCGGCGTCGCGGTCGTGCTGGGGCTCGTCGTGCTGGTCGCCGTCGGGGTCGGCGGCCGGTGGCTGCACCAGCAGCGGCAGCAGCAGCTCGCCGCGTGGGCGTCGGCCGCGGGGTGGACGTACGCGCCGCGCGACCCCGGGATCGGGCTCGCGACGCTGCAGTCGGGCCGCCCGTTCGGCCAGGGGCACAGCCGCTCCGTGACGGAGGTCCTCACCGGGGCGTACGAGGACCTGCCGGCCGTCTCCTTCACGTACGGGTGGACCACCGGCAGCGGCAAGGAGGAGCGCGACCACCGGGCGCACGTCGTCGGCGTCCCGTTGCCCGCGTACCTGCCGACGCTCGAGCTCACGGCCGAGGGCGTCGGTGCGCGGCTCGCGAAGACCCTGGGCGCGCGGGACCTCCAGCTGGAGTCCGAGGCGTTCAACGCGGCGTACCGCGTGGACGCGGCCGACCCGCGCACGGCCCACGCGATCCTGCACCCGCGCACCCTCGAGCGGCTGCTGCGCCCGGACGCCGTCGGGCTGGCCTGGCGCGTCGAGGGGACGTGGCTGCAGTCGTGGGAGCCGGGGTCGACCGACACGGCGCGCATCGCGCCGCGCCTCGGGGTGCTGTCCGGGGTCGTGCGCGGGGTCCCTCGGCACGTCTGGCAGGACCACGGCTACGACCCGGTGGTCGACGGGCCGCCCGGCGCGCGCGCGTCCCGGTGGGCGCCTTGGGCACCACCTCCGCCGCAGGTCTGACGGAGCGGTGACCGGGGGTCGATAGGCTGGGCGCCTCGAACCCTGGAGGAGCACGTGAGCACCACCACCGTCGTCGTGATCGTCGTCGTCGCGATCATCCTCATCGTCCTGCTGTGGGCGGTCGCGCAGTACAACGGGTTCGTCCGCCTGCGGAACCTCGTGCAGGAGTCGTGGCGCCAGATCGACGTCGAGCTGCACCGCCGGCACGACCTGATCCCCAACCTGGTCGAGACCGTCAAGGGGTACGCGTCGCACGAGCGCGGGGTCTTCGACGAGGTCACGCGCGCCCGCGCCGCCGCATCGGGCGCCGGTGCGACCCCCGCCCAGCAGGCCGCGCAGGAGGACGCGCTGAGCTCTGCCCTCGGCCGGCTGTTCGCCGTCGCCGAGAACTACCCGGTGCTGCGCGCGAGCGAGAACTTCCAGCAGCTGCAGGCCGAGCTGGCCAACACCGAGGACCGCATCGCCGCCGGCCGCCGGTTCTACAACGCCAACGTCCGCGAGCTGAACACCAAGGTCGAGACGTTCCCGGCGAACGTCATCGCCAACATGTTCGGCTTCACGCGCGCCGAGTACTTCGAGGTCAACGACCCGCAGGTCCGCCAGGCGCCGTCCGTCAGCTTCTGACGTCCCCGCGCGCGTCGGGCGCGCGCGTCGCGCTCAGCGCGAGAACGTCGCGATGTGCTGCGCCGACGGGCACGGGTGCAGCCCCGGGGCGACGAGCGACGGCAGGCGGTGCAGCAGCGGGTCGACCAGGCCGCGCCGCGGGTCGAGCACGTGCGCGTGCTCGAGGCGGTCGAGCAGCACCGCGACCCGGGACGTCGGCAGGTCGAGGGTCCGGGCGATCTCGCGCGGCTCCACGAAGCGGCCGGTCGTCGCGCACACGGCGGCCAGCAGCCGGTCGACGGGGCAGCCGTCCTCGCCGCGGCACACGTCGAGGTGCAGGCCCGCGGCGACGCGCGCGACGAGCTCGTCGCCGACGTCCCCGAGGTCGCGGTGCTCGGCGAGCGCGCGGGGCAGTCCGCCGTGGCGCAGGTAGGCCGTGCGCACGTCCTGGGCGGCGCCGGCGGGCGAGGCGACGAGGATCTCGGACAGGCTGGCGGGGCGCAGGTGGTGCACGACCGCGGGCACGCCGGCGGCGGCGAGCGCGGCGACGTCGGCGGGCTCGAGCACGGACGTCGTGACGAGCACCTGGTCCCCGCGGCGGTGCGCGTCGGTGACGACCTGCGGCCATCCGGCGACGGCCCCGACCTCGTCGAGGACGAGGACGCGCGCCCCGTCGCACGCGGGTGCGCCCGTGCGGGTGGGGGCGCGGACGACCGTCGCGAGGTCGGCGGGCGCGAGGACGGCCGTGAGGCCGTCCACCTCGGTCCGCTGCACGGGGACGAGCACGACGCGTCGCGGGTCGGTCGCGGGCTCGGCGACGAGGTGCGCGACGACGTCCTTGACGGCCGTGGTCTTGCCGACGCCGCGCGGGCCGACGACGAGCGTGACGGTGCCGGGGCGCGGGTGCGCGAGGAGGTTCCCGAGCATGGCGCGAGCACCTGCCGTCGCGGGCACCCACTCGTGCCGGGCGCGGGTCGCGAGCTCGGGGTCGCCCACCACCCAGGACGCGCGGCTGCGGCGCGACCACCAGGGGTTGGCCGCGCGCAGCACCGGGGCGAGCTCGATGTTGCGCATGCCCCAGCCTGGACCCGTCCGGGGCATCGGCGCCGGGACGAACGGCCCTCGGTGCTGGCGTGGGCGGCGGCGACGCGGGTCTGCGGCCCTTGGTCCGGGGTGAGCGCATAGGGGACTAGTCATATAGAGGATGTGTCTCCTATGATCGGGACATGTCGCTGAAGCACGCAGTCCTGGGCTTCCTCTCCGTCCAGCCCATGACCGGCTACGACCTGCGCAAGCACATGCAGGAGTCGGTCGCGCACTTCTGGCCGGCGGACCAGGCGCAGATCTACCGCACGCTCGCGCAGCTGGCCGCCGACGGCCTGGTCGAGGTCCGCACCGTGCCCCAGGCCGGTCGCCCCGACCGGCGCGAGCACACGATCACCGACGCGGGCGCGTCCGAGCTCGACACCTGGCTCGCAGGCCCCGTCGAGTACGTGCCCGGTCGCGAGTCGTTCCTGGTCCGCCTCTTCTTCGTCGCGCGGCTCGGGCCCGACCGGGCGCGCGCCGTCATCGCGGAGCGTGGCGACGAGGCACGCGAGCTCGTCGCCGTCCTCGAGCACACGCGGCACGCCACCCTCGAGGCCGTGGCCGCCCACGGGTCGCCCGTCGGCCTCGACGTCCGCCTGCGCGTGGCGACCCTCGAGAACGGCCTCGTGCACGCCCGCGGCGAGCTCGCCTGGGCCCTCGACCTGCTCGCCGCCCTCGACGACCCGCCCGCCTGACCCCGCACGCGCCCCCGCACCCTCCCCGAGGAGCCCTCATGTCCGTCGCGTCGCCCACCACCGCCCCTCACCGTCCCGGGCGCCGACCACCGCGCCCCGCCTCCTGGCGCGGCGTCGCCGTCTACGCCGTCGGCGTCCTGACGCTGTCCGTGCTCGGGTCCCTCCTCCTGGCCGGCGCCGCCGACAAGGCCACGAGCCCCGGCGCGCTCCTGTTCGTCCTGGGCCCCGTGCTCATGGCGGTCGCGCTGCGCACGCTCGGGCGCGAGGGCTGGGCCGACGCGGGCCTGCGGCTCGGACACCGCCGCCGCTGGTACCTGGTCACCGCGCTGATGTTCCCCGTCCTGACGGCGGTCGTCGTCGCCGTCGGCCTCCTCAGCGGGGGGATGTCCCCCGGGTCCGGGGGGCTGTCGCTGCTCGTCACCCTGACGGTCGCCGGCCTGGTGCCCCGGCTGCTGTTCGCGGCGTTCGAGGAGTGGGGCTGGCGTGGGTACCTCGAGCCGCGGCTCGCCGCGCTGGGCGTCCCGCCGCTGCGCCGGCACCTGGCGGTCGGCGCGCTGTGGGCGGTGTGGCACGTGCCGTACATCGTCGCGATGGGCTCGCAGTACACCGAGCTGCACCTGGCCGTGCAGCTCCCGCTGTTCGTGCTCGCGTGCCTCGCGATGGCCGTGATCTGGGGCGTCGCGCGGGACCGGACGGGCAGCGTGTGGCCCGCCGTCCTCGGCCACGGCGTCGCCAACGCGATCGCCTACCCGCTGCTCGACCCCGCGGTCGTGACCATCGACACCCCGCTGGTGCTCGCGGCGCGACCCGAGGGCCTCGTCATGCTGGCGCTGCTGGTCGCCACGGCGGCCGTGGTGCAGCGGCGGTGGGGAGCGGCACCGTGAGCACCCCGACGCGTCAGACGAGCGCGATCAGGTCCTGCACGGAGTCGAGCACCTGGGTCGGACGGAACGGGAACCGCTCGACGTCGTGGGCCCGCGTCGACCCCGTGAGCACGAGGTAGGTCCGCAGACCGGCCTCGATGCCCGCGACGATGTCGGTGTCCATGCGGTCGCCGACCATGACGGTCGTCTCGGAGTGCGCGTCGATCCGGTTGAGGGCGGAGCGGATCATCATGGGGTTCGGCTTGCCGACGAAGTACGGCTTGCGGCCCGTCGCGGCGGAGATCATCGCGGCCACGGCCCCGGTCGCCGGCAGGTCACCGTCCTTGCTGGGGCCGGTGACGTCGGGGTTCGTCGCGATGAACCGCGAACCGCCCTGGATGAGGCGGACGGCCTGCGTGATGGCCTCGAACGAGTACGTCCGCGTCTCGCCCAGCACCACGAAGTCCGGCTGCGCGGCCGTCAGCGTGTAGCCGGCCTCGTAGAGCGCCGTCGTCAGGCCGGCCTCGCCGATGACGTACGCGGACCCGCCGGGCATCTGGTCGGTGAGGAACTGCGCGGTGGCCAGGGCCGAGGTCCAGATCGCCGCCTCGGGCACGTCGATGCCCGTGGCGACCAGACGTGCGCGCAGGTCGCGCGGCGTGAAGATCGAGTTGTTCGTCAGGATGAGGAACGGTCGCTCGGCGGCCTGGAGCGCGTCGATGAAGTCCGCCGCCCCCGGCAGCGCCGTGCCTTCGTGGACGAGGACGCCGTCCATGTCGGACAGCCACGACCGGATCTCACGGGTCATCGCTCGGCTCGCTCCCCGATGTCGTCGGGCGCACCCTCGACGGCCTCGGTGCCCGCCTGGCCCGTCACGGGCGCGGTGGTCGCCCGGCCGAAGACCTCGCGCTCGACCGCCGCGCGCTCCACGGGCTCGTCGAACGCGGGGTCGCGGCCCTCGACGGTCTCGCCGGTCTTCTCCTTGCGGCGCGCACGCAGGAGCTCGAACGCCACGGGCAGCACCGAGACACCGACGATGAGGATGAGCAGGGCCTCGATGTTGTCCTTGATAAAGGAGAAGTTGCCCAGCCAGTAGCCCAGGAGCGTCACCCCGGCGCCCCACAGCAGCGCGCCGACGACGTTGTACGACACGAAGTGCCGGTAGCTCATCTTGCCGACGCCCGCCGCGACCGGTGCGTACGTCCGCACGAACGGCACGAAACGCGCCACGATGATGGTCCGGCCGCCGTACCTGTCGAAGTACGCGTACGTCTGGTCGATGTACTTCTGCTTGAAGAAGCGCGAGTCGGGGCGGCTGAAGACCTTGGGCCCGAGCTTGCGACCGATCCCGTACGCCACCTGGTCCCCGAGGAACGCCGCGGCGAACAGCAGGAGGCACAGCACCCAGATGTTGAGCTGCAGCGAGTCCTGCGCGACGAGCGCCCCGGCGGTGAACAGCAGCGAGTCGCCGGGCAGGAACGGGAACAGCAGCCCGGTCTCGATGAAGACGATGGCGACGATGCCGATCAGCGCGGCCGTCCCGAACGAGTTGATGAGGTTCTCGGGCTCGAGGAACTCCGGCCCCAGCGCCGGGAGCGGGCCGCCCGCGAGGAGCGGCAGGGCCGCGTCGGTCGTCAGGGCGGCGGCGAGCACCGTCGTCGTCAGCATGTGCCCAGCGTACGGCGCCGGACGCGGGAGGATCGAGCCGTGACGGACGAGATCGGCGCGCACGACGTGCACGAGGTCGGCGTCGGGCCGTGGCCCGGCGGCCCCGACGCCTGGCCCGACGACCCGCGGTACGACCGGGAGCTGCTCGCGCACGGCGACCGGCGCAACGTCGTCGACGCCTACCGGTACTGGACGGTCGAGGCGGTCGTCGCGGACCTCGACACCCGGCGGCACCCGTTCCACGTCGCGATCGAGAACTGGGCGCACGACCTCAACATCGGGTCGGTCGTCCGGACCGCCAACGCGTTCAACGCCGTCGGCGTGCACGTCGTGGGGCGCCGCCGCTGGAACCGACGCGGGGCGATGGTGACCGACCGCTACCTGCACGTGCACCACCACCCCGACGCTGCGGCGCTCGCGACGTGGGCCGCCGGCGCGGGTCCCGACGGCACCCGCCTGCCGGTCGTCGGCATCGACAACCTGCCCGGCTCCGTCGCGATCGAGGGGTACGCGCTGCCACGCGCGTGCGTGCTGCTGCTCGGCCAGGAGTCGACGGGCCTGACCCCGCAGGCGCAGGACGCGTGCGACGTCGTCCTGCACATCACCCAGCACGGCAGCACGCGCTCGCTCAACGCGGGCGCGGCCGCGGCGATCGCCATGCACACGTGGTTGCTCCAGCACGCCCCCCGCTGACGCCCCCCACACAGACCGGAACACCACTCACGGTTCCCAGCGCCCACCGGTGACCGGTGTTCCGGTCGCGGGTCGGGGGGGTCGCCCACCGGAACCCGACTCACCGTCGGCGGGCCGGATCGGGGAGTGAGGTGACGGTCGGCGGCGGCCGACGGTCCCGGTGGACGTCCTGGAACGCCACGGGGCCCGTGGTGGCAGACTCGGGTCGTACCGCACCCCGAGCCATCAGGAGAACCTCCATGCCCATCGCCACCCCCGAGGTCTACGCCGAGATGATCGACCGGGCGAAGGCCGGCTCGTTCGCCTACCCCGCGGTGAACATCACGTCGTCCCAGACCGTCACCGCCGCCATCCAGGGCTTCGCGGAGGCCGAGTCGGACGGCATCATCCAGGTCTCCGTCGGCGGCGCCGAGTACGCGTCGGGCTCGACGATCAAGAACCGCGTCAGCGGCACGCTCGCCCTCGCGGCGTACGCGACCGAGGTCGCCAAGCACTACGGCGTGACGATCGCCCTGCACACCGACCACTGCGTCAAGAAGAACCTCGACTCGTGGGTCCGCCCGCTGCTCGAGCTCGAGGCGGAGCAGGTCAAGCGCGGCGAGAACCCGACGTTCCAGTCGCACATGTTCGACGGCTCGGACATCCCGCTCGACGAGAACCTGGTCATCGCGGCGCAGCTGCTCGAGATGTCGCAGGCCGCCCGCACGATCCTCGAGATCGAGGTCGGCGTCGTCGGTGGCGAGGAGGACGGCCACGAGGCCGAGATCAACGAGAAGCTCTACACGACGGCCGAGGACGGCCTGGCCACGGTCCGCGCGCTCGGCGCCGGCGAGAAGGGCCGCTACCTGACGGCCCTGACGTTCGGCAACGTGCACGGCGTGTACAAGCCTGGTGCGGTCAAGCTGCGCCCGTCGATCCTCGCGGACATCCAGAAGGCCGTCGGCACCGAGATCGGCAAGCAGAACCCGTTCGACCTGGTCTTCCACGGTGGCTCGGGCTCGACGGCCGCCGAGATCGCCGAGGCGGTCGACAACGGCGTCATCAAGATGAACATCGACACCGACACGCAGTACGCGTTCACGCGTCCCGTCGTGTCGCACATGTTCACCAACTACGACGGCGTGCTGAAGATCGACGGCGAGGTCGGCAACAAGAAGGCCTACGACCCGCGCGCCTGGGGCAAGCTCGCCGAGGCGGGCATGGCCGCGCGCATCGTCGAGGCGTGCCAGCAGCTGCGGTCGGCAGGCACCAGGATCGCCTGACGTCACCCTGACGAACGACGACGGCCTCGGTCCCCGTACGGGGGACCGAGGCCGTCGTCGTGAGGGTGACCCGCGTCAGGCCGTCGGCTCGACCGGCTCGAACGGTTCACCGTTGTCGTCGTCGACGACGTCCAGCAGCTCGCCGATGCGGGTGACCTCGAGGAGGAACCGCACGGTCGGCGGCACGCGCAGCAGGCGGACGCGGTGCTCGCTGCGGATGGACAGCCGGGCGAGGAACGCCACGCCCGACGAGTCCATGAACGTCACGTGGTGCGCGTCGACCTCGATCGGCAGACCGCGCTGCTCGGCCTCCGCGGTGGCCTCCTGCAGCTCCGGGCCGAGGTCGGCGTCGACCTCTCCCGAGAGCACGATCCGGGTACGGTCGGTCCCGACGATCACCTGCACGGCGCCGGGCTCGCCGGCGACCGTCGAGGCTGCCGCATCCGACGTGGCGGCGTCCTCGTCGGCGGAAGGGCTGTTACCGTCTCGCACGATGCTCCTTCCGGGCGCTCGGAGGCTCGCCGGTGTGGTCGAGTCGTCCGTCTGGTCGGCACGCTAGACGATCGGAGGTGGTGGAGGTCAACTCCCACGCCATCGGATCGCCGACAGAGCCTACGCCGGACCTGCTGCTGCGACGTCCGCTCGCCACGCGTGGCGTGGGTCACGGCGTCCTCGAGGCGGCTCTGGGCGCGACCCAGGTCCCCGTCGCGCTGCTGCGCACCACCCGCTCGCACCTGCGGGTCACCTGGGTGAACGACGCCCTCGCGCGGGCCGTGGGGTACGACGCGCGCGACGTCGTCGGCGTCGACGTGCTCGGCGACCCGCACGTGCTGCCGTCGGACCCGGACGCCGCCCGGGACGTCGGGGACGGGCCGACCTCCCACCCGGTGGTGCTGCGCCGCGCGGACGGCGTGCAGGTGCGGTGCGTCGCCCACGTGGCACCCGTCCCCGTGGGCCCCGGTGTCCCGCCGGGCACGCTCGTCGCCGCCGTGCACGACCTCACGGCCGAGCTGGCGGCGTCCGCGGAGCAGGCGGCGATCGCCGCCGAGGAACGTCGCGAACGCCGCAGCCTGTCCCTGATCGCGCGCGTCTCGAACCTGCTGACCGACGTCGACGAGCCTCAGGGCTTGCGCGAGATCGCCGATCTGCTGGAGTCCGAGGTCGTCGACCGGGCGCAGTTCTTCCTGTTCGACAACGGGCTGTGGGCCGCCGACGGCCTCCAGCCGTACCGCGGCGCCGCGGGCCGGCACCAGGAGCCCGTCGGCCGCATGCTGTCGCGCTGCCCGCTCGACCCGGTGGGGCAGCTCCTGTCGGGTGCGCGCGACGCCGCGGTCGAGCTCGACCTGGGGGCCGACCACCCCGAGGGCACGTACGCCCGGTGGCTCGCCCGGCGGCTCGGACCCGACGTGGGCGACGCCGACCCGCGGGTCGTCGTGCAGCCGGTCCCGGGGCGTCGGCGCACCGTCGGGCTGCTCGTCGTGCGGCCGCCGGGCGGCGGTGGCCTGGCCGGGTTCGGCGCCGCGCAGCGCACCGTCGTCGACATCGTCGCGCGGCGCGTCGGGCTGTCCGTCGACAACGTCCGGCTCTACGACCGCGAGCACCGCCTGGCCGACACGCTGCAGCGCGCGATGCTCCCCGAGCAGGCCGAGGTCGACGGCCTCGACGTGTGGACGTACTACTCGCCCAGCGCCGACGACGCCCAGGTGGGCGGGGACTGGTACGACGTCCTGCAGATCGACCCGCAGACCGTGAGCGTCGTCATCGGTGACGTCGTGGGCCACGACGTCGAGGCGGCCGCGACGATGGGCCAGCTGCGCTCCGTCGTGCGGTCCTACGCGTTCGACATCACGACACCGGGGCCCGTGCTCGACCGGGTCGACCAGCTCTTCGGCGGCATGCGCATCCCGCGCGCCGCGAGCATGGTCTACTCCGCGCTCCGGCGCGACGACGCGGGCGGGTGGCTCCTGCAGTTCACGCGGGCGGGGCACCTGCCGCTGCTGCACGTCCGCGACGGGCACGCCCAGCAGCTGCGCGGCACGGGCGGGCGGCTCGTCGGGTACGGCAGCGGGGGGCGGGTGACCGACGAGTTCGCGCTCGAGCCCGGCGACGTCGTCGTCTACTACACCGACGGCCTGGTCGAGCGTCGGGACCGCGACCTGCGCGACGGGCTGACCGTCCTGGAGACCGTCGCCGCCGGCGTGACCGCCCGCGACGCGGCCGGCATCGGCGAGGACCTGCTCTCGCGGCTCGCGGACCACCCCGAGGACGACGTCGCCGTCGTCGTGGTGCGGGTGCCGGTGGTCGACGACCAGCTGGCCGGGGCCGTCAGCCCGCGGCGGCGGCGCTGGGCGCTGCCCAGCGAGCCCGCGTCGATCGGGCGGGCGCGCCACGCCGTGCTGCGCACGTGCGAGGCGTGGGAGATCGAGGACGCGTCGAATGCCGAGCTGGTGGTCTCCGAGCTCGTCGCCAACGCCGTGCTGCACGGCTGGGGGCACGTCGCGCTGCAGCTCCACGACACGGGTGACGGCCTGCGCATCGAGGTCGAGGACGCCAACCCGACGCCGCCGGTCACGACCGACGGGCACCCGGGCCGGGTCGGCGGGTTCGGCATGCAGATCGTCGAGCGGCTCGCCGACTGGGGGTGGCGGCAGTCGCGCGACGGCAAGGTGGTGTGGGCGAAGGTGCGTCCGGGCGCGCTGCCGGCCACGCGGCAGACGTAGGGGGACCGAGCGGCGGCGTCAGGCCGGCGCGGGCGCGTCCTGCGAGCCGTGGGGCGACTCGGCGCCCAGCTCGCAGCGGTGGTCGGGGTCGATGCGGAACAGCTCGAGCGCACCGCAGATCTCCAGGACGAACAGGTCGCGGTCGGCCGCGCCCCGCAGCACGGTCGCCCCGCCGCGACGACGGCCCGCGTCGGCCAGCGAGATGAGGAACGCGGCACCGGTGGAGTCCATGAACGTGACGCGGCACATGTCGATGACCAGCAGCTGGCGACGCAGCCCCACGACCCGGGCGGTCACCTCGGGGAACTGGTCACGCTCGGCCAGGTCGAGATCCCCCGCGACGAGCAGCGTCGTGGTGGTGGACGACGTCGAGATCTCGATCATGAGTGGTCCCTGAGCTTCGTGGCGGGCCGGGGTGGGGCCCGCGGGGTCGGGTCCTGGTCAGCCGTTCGACTGTAACGGCGCGTCCCGCGGCACGCGAGTGCGGGTCCGGGTCGCGGCGGTTCGCCCAGGTCCGGCGTCGCACGATCGGCCGTCGGCCCCGCGGCCCGGTGCGAGACTGGCGCCATGACCCACGAGAACCTGCTCGACGGCCCCGCGCCCACCCTGCTGCCCGCCGACGGGCCCGACGGGGCCGCACGCGCCGCGCTGGCGGGCGGCGCCGACCCGCGCGACGCGGTGTCGGCCGCGCCGGCGTCGTCGCTGGTGTGGGCGCTGCTCGCGGAGCGGGTCGCCGACCCCGTCACGTCGTACGCGTTCGCGCGCACCGGCTACCACCGGGGCCTGGACGCGCTGCGCGGTGCGGGCTGGCGCGGCCGCGGCCCGGTGCCGGTCGCGCACGAGCCGAACCAGGGGTTCCTGCGGGCGCTGCTCGCGCTGGCGACGGCGGCCGACGCGATCGGCGAGCCGGCCGAGGGGGAGCGGTGCCGCCAGCTCCTGCGGGACTGCGGCACGTCCGCCGACGAGGTCGCGGCGCTGCGCTGAGGGCAGCACCGAGCGCAGCACTGAGCGCAGGGCCCCCGGCGGGCCCCGCCGAGGTGCGCCCCGGCACTCCGGTACCCTTCGGCGTGGTACGCGTCACTGCCGCGCGTCCTCGGGTCCCCCGCGCCGCGAGCCCGCTCGCGTCCGTGTGCGGGCGGAGCCGTACCGCAGGCAGCGGGGAGTGGTGATCGTCATGCCGGCCGTCGTGGTGCTCGGTGCGCAGTGGGGCGACGAGGGCAAGGGGAAGGCGACCGACCAGCTCGGTGACCGCACCGACGTCGTCGTCAAGTTCAACGGCGGCAACAACGCCGGCCACACGGTGGTCATCGAGGGCGAGAAGTACGCCCTGCACCTGCTGCCGTCGGGCATCCTCACGCCGGGCGTCGTGCCGGTGATCGCCAACGGCGTCGTCATCGACATCGAGGTGCTGTTCGAGGAGATCGACGCGCTCGAGGCGCGCGGCGTGGACACGTCCCGCCTGCTGGTGTCGTCGGCCGCGCACGTCATCGCGCCGTACAACCGCACGATGGACAAGATCGCCGAGCGCTTCCTCGGCAAGCGCCGCATCGGCACGACGGGCCGCGGCATCGGCCCGACGTACGCCGACAAGATCAACCGCATCGGCATCCGCGTCCAGGACCTGTTCGACGAGGGCATCCTGCGGCAGAAGGTCGAGGGCGCCCTCGACCAGAAGAACCACCTGCTGGTGAAGGTCTACAACCGGCGCGCGATCACGGTCGAGGAGACCCTCGAGGACCTGCTGCGCCACGCCGAGCGGCTGCGCCCGTTCGTCGCCGACACCCCGCAGTACCTCAACCGCGCGCTCGACGAGGGCAAGACCCTGGTGTTCGAGGCCGGCCAGGCGACCATGCTCGACGTCGACCACGGCACGTACCCGTTCGTCACGTCGTCCGCGTGCACCGCGGGCGGCGCGTGCACCGGCTCGGGCGTCGGGCCGACGCGCATCGACCGCGTCGTCGCGGTCGCCAAGGCGTACACGACGCGCGTGGGCGAGGGGCCGTTCCCGACCGAGCTGCTCGACGACGACGGCGAGTGGCTGCGCCAGACCGGCGGCGAGTTCGGCACCACCACGGGCCGTCCGCGCCGCACCGGCTGGTACGACGCGGTCGTCGTGCGGTACTCCTCGATGGTGAACGGCCTGACGGACCTCGTCGTCACCAAGCTCGACGTGCTGACGGGCCGCGACCGGATCCCCGTGTGCGTCGCGTACGACGTCGACGGCCGCCGCGTCACCGACATGCCGATCGACCAGAGCGACTTCCACCACGCCCGCCCGGTCTACGAGTACCTCGACGGGTGGTCGGAGGACATCACGGGCGCACGTGACGTCGACGACCTGCCGAAGGCCGCCCAGCGGTACCTGCAGTTCCTCGAGGACGTGTCGGGGACGCGGATCTCGTCGGTCGGCGTCGGCCCGGGCCGCGAGGCGACGATCATCCGGCACGAGCTGACCGTCTGACACCGCCGCGCCGGACGCGCGACCGGGGGTCGCGCGGTCGGCCGGTAGGGTCGCGCCGTGGAGATCCTCGTCGTCGGCACCGGTGCCCGTGAGCACGCCCTCGCCCGCACGCTGTGCCTCGACCCGGCCGTGACCGCGGTCCACGTGGCGCCCGGCAACCCGGGGATCGCGCAGCGCGCGACGCTGCACGCCGTGGACCCGCTCGACGGTCCCGCGGTCGCGGCGCTCGCGACGTCGCTGGGGGTCGACCTCGTGGTCGTCGGCCCGGAGGCGCCGCTCGTCGCGGGCGTCGCGGACGCCGTGCGCGCCGCGGGCGTCCCGGTGTTTGGCCCGTCGGCGCAGGCCGCGCGCCTCGAGGGGTCGAAGTCGTTCGCCAAGGAGGTCATGGCCGCGGCGGGCGTCCCGACGGCGGCCGCGCGCGTCGCGACGACGCTCGACGAGGTCGCCGCCGCGCTCGACGAGTTCGGTGCGCCGCACGTCGTCAAGGAGGACGGGCTGGCCGCGGGCAAGGGTGTCGTCGTGACCGACGACCGGGACGCCGCGCTCGCGCACGCGGCGGCGTGCCTGGCCAAGGAGGGCGGCCGCGTCGTCGTCGAGGAGTTCCTCGACGGCCCCGAGGTCTCGCTGTTCGTGCTGTGCGACGGGACGGACGTCGTGCCGCTGGTGCCCGCGCAGGACTTCAAGCGCGCGCTGGACGACGACCAGGGGCCCAACACCGGCGGCATGGGCGCGTACTCGCCGCTGCCGTGGGCGCCCGCGGGGCTGGTCGACGAGGTCGTCGAGACGGTCGCGCGCCCCACGGTCGCCGAGATGGCGCGCCGGGGCACGCCGTTCGTCGGCGTCCTGTACTGCGGGCTGGCGCTGACCAGCCGCGGCATGCGGGTCGTGGAGTTCAACGCGCGGTTCGGCGACCCCGAGACGCAGGTCGTGCTCGCCCGCCTGGCCACGCCCCTGTCGGGCGTCCTGCTGGCCGCGGCGCAGGGTCGGCTGGCGGACGTCGAGCCGCTGCACTGGCGCGCGGACGCGGCCGTCACGGTCGTCGTGGCGTCGCACGGGTACCCCGGGCAGGTCCGCACGGGTGACCCGATCACGGGCCTCGACGCCGCGGAGACGGTCCCCGGCGTGCACGTCCTGCACGCGGGCACGGCGGTGCGCACGACGGGCGACGACCCCGAGAACCCGCTCAACGCCCCGCTGCTGGTCTCCGACGGCGGACGGGTGCTGTCGGTGGTCGGCGTGGGGGAGACCCTGGCCGCGGCGCGCCGGGCCGCGTACGTCGCAGTCGACCAGGTGAACCTGGCGGGCTCGCACCACCGCACCGACATCGCGCTGGCGGCAAGCCGGGGCTGACCGCCGTCGGGGGTGTGCACTGCGCTGCGACGAACCGGGGCGTTCCCGGCGACGGCCTGCGGGACGGGGGTCGAACCGCACGTCAGGCGGCGTGTCCGCGCATGCTCGCGGGGACCTAGGTCCTTATCGACGGAGCTGACATGCACAACCGCCTGACCGGACGGCGTGGCCTGCGTGGCCGCGCAGCCCTTGTCCTGGTGCTCGCGCTCGCCGCGACCCTCGCGCCCACCGCGGCACACGCGGAACCGGGCGGTACGACGCGCGCCACGGCCGTGGTGCTGCCGGTGTCCGCGCTCGACGGGCAGTTCACGGGGAGCAACGCGCACATCTCGACGCCCTCGGGGACCAACGGTCAGGTCTGGAACAACGTCGCCTGGTACTCCGTGACGCCGACGGAGGACGTGCGGCTGTACGTCCGTGCGACCTCGCCCGAGTGGGACAACACCCTCGAGCTGTGGTCCGGCGACACGTTCATCACGCACAACGACGACTCGTACGGCCTCGACGCGGCCCTGCTGCTGGACCTCACGGCCGGCACGACCTACCAGCTCGGCCTGGGGGGCTACAGCTCCAACAGCCGGGGCTCGGTGACGATGCAGCTCGCCACCCGCGTCCCCTCGGCACCCACCGACCTGACGGCCACGGCCGGCGACGGCTCGGTCGTCCTCGAATGGTCGGCGCCCACCGACGCGGCCGGCGGGATCACGCGCTACACCGTGTACTGCACGCTCCCCGAGAGTGCCGAGCAGGTCTGCACGGAGACCTACGGCACGCCCCCGGGAACGTCCACGACGATCACGGGCCTGACGAACGGGCAGTCCGTCGCCTTCCGCGTCGTGGCGGTCAACCTGGTCGGCGTGTCGGAGTCGTCGGCGACGGTCAGCGCCGTCCCGCGCGCGACCACGACGACGACCGTCACCGTCGACCCGGCCGACCTCGTGGCCGGCCAGACGTTCGACGTGCACGTCACGGTCGGCGCGAGCAGCGGCACCGCCGAGGGCACGGTCGACGTGACCGTCGGCGGCACGACGTACCCCGGCCTGGCGCTGGTCGCCGGTAGCGCGACCGTCCAGGGTCTCGTCGCGTCGGGTGGGCCGCTCACCGCCTCGGCCGTCTACGCCGGCACCGCGACCGTGGGCGAGTCCACGGGCTCCGTCGACGTCACGGTGGCGCGCCGCGCGCACACCGTCACCCTCAGCGCCCTGCCGGTCGACCTGACGTACGGCGACCCCTCGTTCACCGTCACCGGGACGTCGAGCCTCGGCCTGCCGCTGACGTACACGGCCGCCGGTGCGTGCGCCGTCGAGGGCGACGTCGTCCGCCTCGTCGCCGCGGGCACCTGCGAGGTCACCGCGTCCCACCCGGGCGACGGTGACACCGAGCCCGCCGCGCAGACCCTCACCACCGAGGTCGTCGCGCGCACCCAGGTCATCACGATGGCCGAGCTGCCGCCGCTGGTCTACGGCACCTCGGTCCCGGTCCCTGCTGCCGAGTCGAGCGTCGGGCTCCCCGTCACCCTCACGGTCACGGGCCCGTGCCAGATCGAGGACGGGATGCTCATCCCGACCGATGTCGGTCCGTGCACGGTGGTCGCGTTCCAGGACGGCGACCCGGGCACGTCCGCCGGGGAGTCGGTGGAGCGCACCGGCGTGATCGCGCAGCGTGCGGACGTCGTCACGCTCGGCGAGCTGCCGGCCCTGCGGCTCGGGCAGCCGGAGCCGGCTCCCGACGCGTCGTCGCAGCACGGCCTGCCGGTCGTCCTCGAGGTGTCGGGCGCATGCACCCTGACCGACGGGTACCTCACCGCCGTGCGGGTCGGCGCGTGCGTCATCACCGCGAGCACCGCCGGTGACCGGCACACGCTGCCCGCCTCGGCGCGCGTGACGATCGGGACGACCGCGCCCGCGCCGGGGCTCGAGCCCATGATCGCGGCGGTCCTCGAGGACCCGTCCGCCGGTGCGTCCGTCTTCACCGTCGGCCAGGGCCTGCTCCCGGGGTCCGAGGTGACGCTCGTCCTCGGCTCGGAGCCCCGCCTGCTCGCGACGGCCGTCGTCGAGGCCGACGGGTCGGTCCTCGCCGCGGGCGTGCTGCCCGCGGACCTGGAGGTCGGGGAGCACGAGCTCGTCGCGTACGGCACCGCCGCCGACGGGTCGCCTGCGCGCGCCGCGCTGACGTTCGAGCTCGCCGCGGACGGGACGTTCCTCGCGATCGGCGACGCCCGCGTGGTGGCGGGCCCGGTCCCGGCGATCCCCGTCCCCGCGACCCCGGTCCCCGCGACCCCGGTCCCGGCGGCGCCGGTCGTGGCTGCGGCTCCGGCCGCGGCGTCGGCGACGACGCTGGCGGTCACCGGTACACCGGCTGCGTCCGGTGCTGCCCTCGCAGCCGTGTGGCTCGTGCTGGGCACCGCGCTCGTCCTGGTGTCGCGCCGACGCACCGCCCGGGCCTGAGTGCCGCGTCGCGACGTGCGACCGTCCCCCGGTCGCACGTCGCGACGCACCCGTGCCGCAGGCCAGACTGTGCACGTGAACGACGCACCCTCCCCGGTCCCCCCGCTGCCCGGTTGGCGGCACGTCTACTCCGGCAAGGTCCGCGACCTGTACGAGCCCGACGGCTCGGTCGTGGGTGTCGCGCTGCGCGACCGGCACGGTGACGTCGTGCTCGTCGTCGCCTCGGACCGGGTGTCGGCGTACGACCACGTCCTGAGCACGCCGATCCCGGACAAGGGTGCGGTGCTCACGGCGTTGAGCCTGTGGTGGTTCGAGCAGCTCGCCGACCTGGTCCCGAACCACGTCGTGACGACCGACGTGCCCGTCGCCGTCGCCGGGCGCGCGATGGTGTGCCGGCGCCTGGAGATGATCCCCGTGGAGTGCGTCGCGCGCGGGTACCTCACGGGGTCGGGCCTCGCGGAGTACCGCAACGCGGGCGAGGTCACGGGGATCGAGCTGCCCGCCGGGCTGGTCGACGGGTCGCGGCTGCCGGAGCCGATCTTCACGCCCGCGACGAAGGCCGCGCTGGGGGAGCACGACGAGAACGTGCGGTTCTCGGTGGTCGTCGACACCGTCGGTCCCGCCGTCGCCGAGCAGCTGCGGGACCTGACGCTGGCCGTGTACGCGCGCGCCGAGGCCGTGGCGCGCGAGCGCGGCGTGATCCTCGCGGACACCAAGCTCGAGTTCGGCACCGACCCGGCGACCGGCGACCTCACGCTGGGGGACGAGGTCCTGACGCCGGACTCGTCGCGCTTCTGGCCCGCGGACGCGTGGGAGCCGGGGCGGGCGCAGCCGAGCTTCGACAAGCAGTTCGTCCGGGACTGGCTGACGTCGCCGGCGTCGGGGTGGGACCGCGCGTCCGACGTGCCCCCGCCGCCGCTGCCCCCCGACGTCGTGGCGCGCACCCGCGACCGCTACCTCGAGGCGTACGAGCGGCTGACGGGACGCGCGCTCGACCTGTGAGGGCATCGACGGGCCGTGTAGACGAGATGTAGACTGGTGCGATGGCCGACACGACGACCGTTCGCGTTCGCACGACCACACGCGACGAGCTCAACGCGCTGAGCGCCGAGCGCGACGAGCCCGTCGAGGCCGTCATCCGCGAGGGGATCGCGCTGCTGCGACGCGAGCAGTGGCGTCGCCAGGCCGAGATCGACGCCCGGTCCGCTGCGGCCGACGCGGGCGACCGCGCCGAGGTCGCGTCGGTCCTGCGCGACCTGCTCGGCTGATGCGGGGCGACGTCCACCGGGTCCGCGCACCGGCGGACGCGCGCGGCCACGAGCAGCGGGAGGACAGGTTCGCGGTCGTCGTCCTCGCCTCGCGGTTCGACCACCTGAGCACGTGGTTGGTCGTCCCGACGTCGACCCGGGCGAACACGTACGTGTTCCGACCCGAGATCGAGGTGCCCGGCCACGGCCCGACGCTCGCGCTCTGCGACGCGCTCACCGCGGTCGATCCGCAGGCGCGGCTCGGCGAGCACGTCGGCTACCTGACGTTGGGCGAGCTGCAGCGCATCGACGAGGCGCTCACAGGCCTGCTCGACCTCTGAGCGACCCGCTTGCCGGAGCCCGTTCCGCGCCGGGTGCGTGCTGGATTGCTCTCTCACCGGGGTGGGTGCTGGATTGCTCTCTCGCCGGGGTGCGGTGCGTGCTGGATTGCTCTCACCGGGGTGGGTGGTGGATTGCTCTCTCGCCGGGGTGCGGTGCGTGCTGGATTGCTCTCTCGCCGGGGTGCGGTGCGTGCTGGATTGCTCTCTCACCGGGTGGTGAGAGAGCGATCCAGCTCGCCGCGTGCGTCAGGCGCCGAGGTCGACGTCCGGCAGCGCGTGCAGCTCGCGCCACGCGAGCGCCTGCGGTGCGGTCACGCCGAGCACGTCGGCCGCCGGGAGCGGGCCCAGGTCGAGGCCCGTGAGGTCGGCGACGTCCGCGACCGGCACCTGGAACGTCCGGAACGGCCCGAGCGGCGGCGGCGCGTCGACCTCGGCGGCCGCGTGCGTCGCGGCCGCGAGCTCGGTCGCGGGCAGCAGCGGCGTCTGGTCGAGCAGGAACGCGGCGGCGGCCAGGTGCTGCCCGTCGTCGAGCGCCCACACCGCGACCTTCCAGAACCGGCGCGGCAGGCCCACGCCCCGGTAGACCGGGTCGTCGCCGGCGAGCACCGGGCCCGTGAGCACCGTCAGCCGCAGGCGGTGCACGCGCGCGTGCTCCAGCACGTGGTCCTCGAGCCCCAGCCACAGCTCGCGGCTCTGGTTGAACCCCGACGCCTGCGGCGCCGCGTTCGGGTACGCGAACGTCTCGCGGTTGGCCTGCGCCGCGACGCCCGGCGCACCCCACACCGGGTCACGCCGGCGCACCAGGTGCCCGCGGTCGAGGTCGTTGCGCGCGTACAGCTCCGGCCCCGCCTGCTCGCGGGCGGGCACCCGCGGGTCCAGGAACCAGTCGTCGCCGCGCGGGACGTCGCGCAGCGCCCGGCCGTCGACGTTGACGGCCGTCGCCGCCGCGAGCCGGCGGACCGGGTCGAGCAGCACCGTGAAGTGCGTCGACGGCAGGTCCCGCACGGGCTGTGCGGGGGCCGGGAGCGGCACCACGGGGCCGAGGAACGTCGGGTCGTACGCCATCTGCACCCCTGCCACGAGCGGACCGCCGGACGCCACACGGTACCGACCCGGAGGCGTCCGGTGGGTGGGACGAGGCCTCCGCGAGACCGGGCCGAGTCGTCGTCAGGAGGGTCGAAGGACTACTCAGCCCGGTCTCGCACGGGGGTCGTCCCGGATGGTGGGACGCCGCGGCGGTCGGTGGTCGGCGGGTCGGTGGTCCGACGGCGGCGGGGTCGTCGGGCGGGCGCGTAGTCTCCGAGCGTCCCCACCCGCGGCCCCTCCCACGGTCGCCACGCAGCCGTCCCGTCCCCACGTCACGGAGGTCCCGGTGGACGTCTCCCGCGCCCTCGTCCTGCGCCGCGCGCGCCTGCTCGGGCAGGACGCACCCGTTGACGTCGTGCTGCGCGACGGGCGGATCGCCGCGGTCGGCAGCGCACCGGACATGGCGTCCGCCGACGTCGTCGACGTCGACGGGCGGCTGCTGCTGCCGGGGCTGTGGGACCAGCACACGCACCTGACGCAGTGGGCGCTGGCGCGCGGGCGGCTCGACGTGTCCGGTGCCGCGTCGGCCGCGCAGGCCGTCGACCTCGTCGCCGCGCGGCTGCGCACCGACCCTCCGCCCCCGGGTCGTCCCCTGGTGGGCCTCGGGTTCCGCGACGGGACGTGGCCCGACGCGCCGTCGGCGGCCCTGCTCGACGCGGTCGCGGGCGACGTGCCCGTGGTGCTCGTGTCCGGGGACCTGCACTGCGCGTGGGTCTCGACCGCGGGCCTGCGCCTGTTCGGCGTCCCCGCGCATCCCACGGGCGTCCTGCGCGAGACGGAGTGGATGCCGCTCATGGGTGCGCTGGACCACGTGCCCGACGACGTGCAGGACGCACTCGTCGCCGACGCGCTGCGGGCCGCGGCCGCGCGGGGCGTCGTCGGGGTCGTCGACCTGGAGATCGCGGACAACGTGAGCGTCTGGCGGCGCCGGGTCGCCGCGGGCGACCCGGCCGTGCGCGTGCGCGCAGGCGTGTGGCCGCCGTACCTGGACCGCGTCGTCGGCGAGGACCTGCACACCGGTGACCGTGTCGCGGGTGCGCGCGTCACGCAGGGCCCGCTCAAGGTCATCGTCGACGGGTCGCTCAACACGCGCACCGCCTGGTGCCACGACCCGTACCCGGGGGTCGACGGCGCGCTCGCGCACGGTGTGCTCAACGTGCCCGCGGACGAGCTGGTCCCGCTGCTGCGCCACGCGCACGCGCACGGCCTGCGCTGCGCCGTGCACGCCATCGGGGACGCCGCCAACGCGCTCGTCCTCGACGCGTTCGCGGCGACCGGCGCCCGCGGGTCGGTCGAGCACGCGCAGCTCCTGGCGACCGCCGACGTCGCGCGGTTCGCGGCGCTCGGCCTGACGGCGAGCGTCCAGCCCGCGCACCTGCCCGACGACCGGGACGTCGCCGACCGGCACTGGGCGGGCCGCACGCACCGCGCGTTCCCGTTCGCGGACCTGCACGCGGCGGGCGTCCCGCTGGCGTTCGGGTCCGACGCCCCCGTCGCGCCGCTGGACCCGTGGCGCGCGGTCGACGCGGCCGTGTGGCGCACGGCCGACGCGCGCCCGTCGTGGCACCCCGAGCAGGCGATCTCCGCGACCACGGCGCTCGCGTCGTCGGTCGACGGGCGGCCGCTCGGCCTGCGCGTCGGCGACCCGGCGGACCTCGTGGTCCTCGACGACGACCCGCTGACGCTCGCGACGACCCCGGGGGCCGTCCGGACCACCCGCGTCGCCGCCACCCTCGTCGCCGCCACCTGGACCCACACCACCCTCTGACCCCGGCCGGCCGGCGGCACTGCCGTCGACCGGTGGGCGGACGGCCTCCGGGGGAGCGGGTGCGGCGCCGTAGGATCAGCACCCAACCCCCGTCGCGAACCAGGGAGCACCCGTGGGACGAGTCGTCGTCGACGTCATGCCCAAGCCCGAGATCCTCGACCCGCAGGGCAAGGCCGTCGCGAACGCGCTGCCGCGCCTCGGCTTCGGTCAGTTCACCGCCGTCCGCCAGGGCAAGCGGTTCGAGCTCGAGGTCGACGGCCCCGTCACGCCGGAGGTGCTCGAGGCCGCCGCGGCCGCCGCCGAGCAGGTCCTGTCGAACCCGGTGATCGAGGACGTCGTGCGCGTCGCGGACATCGAGGCCGACGCCGCCGCGACCGTCACGTCGCAGGGCCTGGCCTGATGGGTCGCATCGGGGTCGTCACGTTCCCCGGGACGTTGGACGACCGGGACGCCGCGCGCGCCGTGCGCCTCGCGGGCGGCGAGCCGGTCGCGCTGTGGCACGCGGACGCCGACCTCAAGGGTGTCGACGCGGTCGTGCTGCCCGGCGGCTTCTCCTACGGCGACTACCTGCGCGCCGGGGCGATCAGCCGGTTCGCGCCCGTCATGGGCGAGATCGTCGACGCGGCGGGCAGGGGCCTGCCCGTGCTGGGGATCTGCAACGGCTTCCAAGTCCTCACCGAGGCGCACCTGCTGCCCGGGTCGATGATCAAGAACGACGACCTGCACTTCGTGTGCCGTGAGCAGGTGCTCACCGTCGAGAACGCGAGCACCGCGTGGACCAACGCGTACGCGCCTGGTGAGCGGATCACGATCCCGCTGAAGAACCAGGACGGCCAGTACGTCGCCGACGAGCGCACCCTCGACGAGCTCGAGGGCGAGGGGCGGGTCGTGTTCCGCTACCAGGGCGACAACCCGAACGGGTCGCGTCGCGACATCGCGGGCATCGCCAACGCCGCCGGCAACGTCGTGGGCCTCATGCCGCACCCCGAGCACGCGGTCGAGGCCGGCTTCGGCCCCGACGGCCCGCAGGGGCCGCGCTCCGGCACCGACGGGCTGCGGTTCTTCACGTCGGTCCTGCAGGCGCTCGTCGGCTGACGCGCGTGACGGCGCAGGCGGAGCAGGACGTGCGCGTCGAGCACGTCGCGTGGGACGACGCGGACGCGGACGCGCTGCGGGCCGCCCAGCAGGCCGAGCTGCGCGAGCGTTACGACGACGACGACATCGGCCACACGATGACCGGCGACGGGATCGTGGCGATGCTGCTGCTGCGCGTCGACGGCCGTGCCGTCGCGTGCGGCGCGCTGCGTGACGTGTCGGACGAGCATGGTCCCGGCACGGGCGAGCTCAAGCGGATGTACGTGCGCCCCGACGCGCGCGGTCGCGGCCTGTCGCGGCAGGTGCTCACTGCGCTCGAGGACGCCGCCGCGGAGCACGCGCTCGACCGGCTGGTGCTCGAGACCGGTGTGCTCCAGCCCGAGGCGATCGGGCTGTACCTGGCCGCCGGCTACCACCCCGTCGAGAACTACGGCGAGTACGTGGGCGTAGTGGAGTCCCGGTGCTTCGCGAAGCTGCTGCGGCCCGCGTCGTCGCCCGCCACCCCCGCTGCCGGCGAGAGGGCGATCCAGCCCCGGACGCACGCCGGTCCCACCCCGGCCGCCGACGCCGTCGAGCGGGTGACCTGGGACCACCCTGACGCGGTCGCGCTGCGGCGGGCGATGGTCGACGAGCTCGCGCCGCTGTACCCCGAGCACGCGTTCGGCGAGTCCGACGGGTTCGAGCACCTCGACGCCGAGCAGGGCACGAGCGCGGTGACGACGTTCCTCGTCCGGCACGACGGGATCCCCGTCGCGTGCGTGACGCACCGGCGCGCGTCCGCGGGATGGGGCGCGGGCGTCGCCGAGCTCAAGCGGCTCTACGTCGCCCCCGCGGCACGGGGGCTCGGGACCGCGCGCCGGCTCGTCGGCCTGGTCGAGGACGACGCCCGCGCGCAGGGGGCGGCGCGTGTGGTCCTCGACACCGGCATCCGGCAGCCCGAGGCGATCGCGCTGTACCGGAGGCTCGGCTACCGGCCGGTGACGCCGCCCGCGGGTTCCTGGGAGGCGCTCCCCGTCTCGCTGTGGTTCGCGCGCGACGTCTGACAGAGGTCACTGCGACGCCGTGCGCACCGGCGCGGGTCGCGCGAGGGTACGAGGGTGACGATCCGCATCGGCACGTCGGGGTGGTCGTACGACCACTGGGACGGCGTCCTGTACCGCCCGGGTCTCCCGGCGCGCGAGCGGCTGGCGCGCTACGTCGAGGCGTTCGACACCGTCGAGCTGAACGCGAGCTTCTACCGCTGGCCGCGCGAGGCGGCGTTCGCCTCCTGGCGCGACCGGCTGCCCGACGGCTTCACGATGTCGGTCAAGGCGCCGCGCGGGCTGACGCACGCGCGTCGGCTGTACGGGCCCGAGGTGTGGTCGGAGCGGATCGCGCGCTCGTGGCACGAGCTGCGCGGCCACCGCGAGGCGCTGCTGGTCCAGCTGCGGCCCGACGCGCAGCGCGACGACGCCCGCCTGGACTACTTCCTCGGCACGCTGCCGCCGTGGGTGCAGGTCGCGGTCGAGCTGCGGCACCCGTCGTGGCAGACGGACGCGGTGTTCGACCTGCTGGCCCGGCACGGCGCCGCGTACTGCGTGGTGTCGGGGGCCGGGATCCCGTGCGTCCTGCGGGCGACGTCCCGGCTCGTCTACGTGCGCCTGCACGGGCCCGACCACGAGCACCTCTACGCGGGCTCGTACTCCGACGACGACCTGCGCTGGTGGGCCGACCGCATCGGTGAGTGGTCGGCGGGCGGGCACGACGTCGTCGCGTACTTCAACAACGACGGCGGCGGGCACGCGGTGCGGAACGCGTGGACGCTGCGCGGGCTGCTGAGCGCGTGACGCAGGCTGGATCGACCTGTCACGGGGTGGGGCAGGGCTGGATCGACCTCACGCCGGGGGGCGGGGTGGGTGCGGATCTCGGGGGCGCGGGGGCTGGCCTCGGTGCGGGTGCTGCCGGTAGCGTGTGCGCATGTTCTCGACCCGGGTGTGTTGTCGCTGACCTGACGACCCCGCGCGCCTGTGGCCCCGCCCTCGCTGCGCACCCGAGCTCGACCCGAGGACATCCCCGTGGCACAGCACGTTCTCGCGCCCGTCCGCGCGACCCGCACCACTCGTCCCGCCCGCCCCGCAGCCCCGACGGTCGAGGTGGTCGGGCACGCGCCGCGCACCGGCGCGACCGAGTTCCGGCTCGCCGCTGACGCGCTCGACCCCACGACGCTCGCGCTCGCGGCCGCCCGCGCCGACGTCGTCCGGATCGTCCACTCCGCGGCCCTGCCGACCGTCGCCGCCGTCCGCGCGCTCGTCAGCGTGCTGGAGGACGAGGTCCGGGCCGTCGGCCGGGACCGTGACGACCTGCGGCTCGTCCTCGAGGTCGAGGCGGTCGTGGCCGCCGACGCCGCGGACGCCGCCCGCCGCCGCACGTCCGTCGCGTACGCCGAGGCGTTCGCGGCGCTCACCTGGTCGCCGTCGTCGACGTGGCTCGTCGCGCCCGTCGGCCGGCTGACGCAGGACGCGGCGGCGCTCGCGGCGCGCACGGGTGTCGACACGGTCGCTCTGGCGCTCGTCGGCGGCTCCCGCCACCACGCGGCGGCGATCGCCGCAGGCTGAGCACGACGGCCCGACCGCGCCCGACGACGGCCCGCCGACGGCGCCGCGACGGCACCGCGACGGCCCCGCGACCGCCGCTCGGCCTGTCGACCGCGACCGTGCGGGTGAGGCGCGACCGGACCGGTTCGTCCGGGTTCGTCCCTTCGGTGGACGGGGGTGCCGCCGCACAGGTCGCTGCGCTACCGTCCCGCCATGCGACTGAGACGACGCCTCGCTGCGGTCCCCTTCCTCCTGCTCGCGCTCGCGGCGTGCTCCGACGACGCCGCACCGGAGCCGACGGCGGCGCCGGAGGACAGTGCGTCGGTCCCCGCCATCACCGGTGAGGGCCGGGGCGGGACCGAGCTGCCGTCGGTCGAGGACCAGCAGGGGGCGCTCGGCGCGGCGGGCGACGCGACCGAGGTGCTCGCGGCGCCGCTGGCCGAGGGTGCGACCGAGACCGCTCAGGTCGCCGAGGCGACAGCCGGGCCGCACCTGCTGCGCGTCGCCTGCACCTCGAAGGACGGCGCCCCGGTGATCGTCACCGTCACCGCCGCCGGCGCCGAGCTGACGTCCTACCAGGCGCCGTGCACCCCCGTCTTCCAGGGCGGCACGACGGTCGCGGACAGCGACCCGTTCGACGTGCCGGCCGGCGCGCTCGACGTGAGCGTCGTGGCGGCGACGGAGGCCGTCGTCGCCGTCGGCCTGGTCGCAGCGGGCTGAGCGGCGCAGCGGGCTGAGCGCCGCAGCGGGCTGAGCACCCGCCACGCCCGAGGCGTCAGGCCCCGAGCGTGGCGAGTGCGTGCCCGAGGTCCTCGCGCAGGTCCTCGACGTCCTCGAGGCCGACCGACAGCCGGACCGTCGCCTCGCCGATGCCGACCGCCGCGCGCCCTGCGGGGCCGAGCCTGCGGTGCGTCGTCGTCGCCGGGTGCGTGACGATCGACTTGGCGTCGCCGAGGTTGTTGGAGATGTCGACGATGCGCAGGGCGTCGAGCACGCCGAACGTGGCCTTCTTGGCGACCTCGGGCGGCGCGTCCTGCGGGACGGCGAGGTCGAACGTGACGACGGTGCCGCCCCCCGACTGCTGCGCGCGCGCCAGGTCGTGCTGCGGGTGCGACTCGAGGAACGGGTAGCGGACGCGCGCGACGCCCGGCTGCTCCTCGAGCCACTGCGCGAGCGTCTGGGCGACTGCTGCCTGGTGACGCACCCGCAGGCTCAGCGTCTCCAGGCCCTTGAGCAGGACCCACGCGTTGAACGGCGACAGCGACGGTCCGGTGTTGCGCAGCAGCGTCTGCACGGGTCCGCGCACGTACTCCGTCGATCCGAGGATCGCCCCGCCCAGGACCCGGCCCTGCCCGTCGATGTGCTTGGTCGCGGAGTACACGACGACGTCGGCGCCGTGGTCGAGCGGGCGCGAGAAGACGGGGGTGGCGAAGACGTTGTCCACGATGACGGTCGCACCCGCGGCGTGCGCGAGGCGGCTGACCTCTCCGATGTCCACGAGGTCCTGCATCGGGTTGGACGGCGTCTCGAAGAAGACGACGTCGGCCGGCGTGGCGAGCGCCTGCTCCCACTGTGCGGGGACGTGCCCGTCGACGTAGTCGGTGCGCACGCCCCACTTCGCCAGGATCTCCTCGAAGATCACGACGGACGAGCCGAACAGCGCGCGGGCCGCGACGATGCGCGAGCCCGAGCGGACGAGTGCGGCGAGCGACGTGAACACCGCGGACATCCCGGTGGCGGTCGCGTAGCAGGCCTCGGCGCCCTCGAGCAGGCGCAGGCGCTCCTCGAACGTCGTGACGGTCGGGTTGCCGTAGCGGGAGTAGAGGAACCGGTCGACCTCACCGGCGAACCCCGCCTCGGCCTGCGCAGCCGACGCGTAGGCGTAGCCCTGCGTGAGGAAGACGGCCTCGGACATCTCGCCGAACTCGCTGCGCACCAGCCCGCCGCGCACGGCGAGCGTGTCGGGCCGCAGGGCGGTGCGGTCCAGGCGGTGGTCGTCCCAGTCGCCCGGGCCGGGCGGCGGTGCCGTGCTCACGGCTGCACCCAGGGCAGGCCGTCGGCGCGCCAGCCCACGTGGCCGCGGTGCCCGTCGGGACCCGTCGCGCCCTCGAAGCCCTCGAGGACGTTGTACGCGGGCCCGTACCCGGCGTCGGTCGCGGCGCGCGCGGCGCCGATCGACCGCTGCCCCGAGCGGCACAGGAACACCACGGGGCGCCCGTCGCCGGGCGTCACGCCGGCCGCGGCGATCTGCTCGAGGAAGCGCGGGTTCGGCTGCCCCGACGGGTAGGACACCCACTCGACGAGCGCGGCCTGGCGGCCGAGGCCCCGCAGGTCCGGCACGCCGACGTAGCGCCACTCGGCGTCGGTGCGGACGTCGACGAGCACGGCGTCCTCGCGGTTCTCCAGCAGGTCCCACGCCTCGGTCGGCGTGATGTCCCCGGCGTAGCCCGGGGCGGGACGTGGCTGCACGCTCATGGTCCTCCCATCGTCTGGCGGTAGCACCCTCGGCCACGGTTGCCCGTGCGGGTTGCTGCGGCGTCGTCGAGCCAGATCTCTCGGCCGCTCTGGATGGTCGAGGGGATGCTACGCCACGGGTGGTGGACGTCGGCGGGGTGTCTCACGTCGCGCGTCGTCCACTGCGCCCGGTCGGGGAGGCGTGCCAGGCTGGGGCGCGATGGACGCCCCCGACGACCTCGTGCTGCGACCCGTGACGCCCCACGACGTGCCGGCGCTGACGCGGCTGCTCCACGAGTCCTACGCCGACCTGGCGGCCCGCGGCCTGAACTTCACCGGCGCGAGCCAGGACGAGGTGACGACCGCGAACCGCAGCCTCGGGGTCGGTGCCTCGTGGGTGCTGGTCGACCCGACGGGCGCGCTGGTCGGCACGGTCACGGCGACGAGCCCGCCCGGGCGCGGCATCAAGGCGCTGACGGGCCTGGCCCTCGAGCCGGACCGCGTGTGGCTCAACCAGCTCGCGGTGCACCCGGACGTGCGCGGCCGGGGGCTGGCGACGTTCCTGTGGGGGGTCGTGCGCGAGTGGTCGCGCGCGCGGGGCATGCGGTCGGTCGGTCTCGACACCGCCCAGCCCGCGGGGCCGCTGCGGGAGATGTACGGCCGGTGGGGGTTCGTCGACGCGGACGTCGTGCAGTGGCCCGGCAAGTCGTACCGCAGCGTCGTGATGGTGCACGACCTGAGGCGCCCCCGCGTCGCCTGACCCTCGCAGCGCCTCATGCCTCGACGGCGACCTTCCAACGCAGACCGGGGAAGCGCGCGAAGTCGCGGTCCTGCGAGACCCACGTCGCGCCCTGCTCGACCGCCACGGCGGCGTGCTGGGCGTCGGCCACGAGGTTGCCGCGGGCGTCGGCGGCCCGGCACAGGTCGGCGACCAGCTCCCAGTGCCGCGAGCCTGGTGCCACGCGCACGGTCCCGGGGTGCGAGCGCAGCTGCTCGACGAGGTCGAGCGCGGTGCGCAGCGGGCTGGGCCGGACGAAGACCCGGGGGTGCGTCAGGACGCGCACGGTGCCGCCGAGCACCGCGTCGGTGAGGCCGAGCGGCTCGGGTGCCTCCACCGCGGCCTCGAGCCAGGTGCGCAACGCGTCGTGCCGCGCGGCGTCGGCACGGAAGGCCCCGACGAGGACGTTGACGTCCGGCAGGATCACCGGCCCTCCACCAGGTCGAGGAGCGCGGCGGAGTCGTCCAGGTCGACGCCCGCCAGCACGCCGCCCGTGCCGACGGCGTCGATGCGGAACGGTGTGCGGTCGGTGGTGCCGGCACGGAACCGGGCGAGCTCGGCCCGCAGCGCGTCCTCGACGACGGAGGTGACCGTCCGACCGGACTGCGCGGCGGCGGCCTTGACGTCCCGGTACAGGGCGTCCGGCAGGTGCAGCGTTGTTCGCATGCAGAAAAGCATACGCACCGGATGCGGGTATGGCGAAGCCCGCCGGCGCGACATCATGCGAGACGGTGCGTCTCGCATGATGAGAGTCTGCGTTGACACGGATGCGCCGTGAGGCCGATCCTCGTCCCAGGTCATGAGCGCCAGCGTCAAGCCCCGGCTCGCTGGCCGGCAACCCTCCTCCGCGGTGGGGTGCCCCGGGTGACGACCTGGCCGCGCCCCGTTCGGTGCCGGCAAGCGCGGGACCTGCTCGGTCCCCGGACGTTCCGGAGGAGCACCATGACGACGATCACCGAGCTGTTCGCGTGTGTCGACGAGGTCTCGGGCACGGCGACCGCGACCTCGGCCCCCGCGTCGCCCGTCGGTGCCACGCCCCTGCTGCCCGTCGTCGGCGCGGCCACGACCGTGCCCCTCGTCGACGGCACCAGCCGCACCTACGCCAACCTGGACTGCGCCGCCAGCGCCCCGGCCCTCGAGGCCGTGAACGACCGCGTCGTCGAGGTGCTGCCCCTGTACGCGTCCGTGCACCGCGGCGCCGGCTACCTGTCCCAGGTGTCGACCGCGCTGTACGAGACGTCGCGGCAGGCCGTCGCGCGGTTCGTCGGCGCGCGCGAGGACGACGTCGCCGTCATCACGCGCAACACCACCGACTCCCTCAACCTGCTCGCGGGCGTCGTCCCGGCCGGTGGTGCGGTGCTCGTCCTCGACGTCGAGCACCACGCCAACCTGCTGCCGTGGGTGCAGCGCAGCGGCGGGGCGCAGGCCGGCACCGGTCGCATCGCGACGATCCTGCCGCTGGAGCCGACGGTCGCCGCGACGCTCGACGCCCTGCGCGCCGAGCTCGCGCGCCGCCCGTACGCGCTGCTCACGATCACCGGCGCGTCCAACGTCACGGGCGAGGCGCTGCCGATCGACCGCGTCGTCGAGATCGCGCACGCGGTCGGGACGCGCGTCGCGGTCGACGGCGCCCAGCTGGTGCCGCACCGCGGCTTCTCGCTCGCGGAGACCGACGTCGACTACGTCGCCTTCTCCGGGCACAAGACGTACGCGCCGTTCGGCGCCGGCGCACTCGTGGGCCGCCGGGACTGGCTCGACACGGGCACGCCGTACCTCGCAGGGGGAGGTGCGGTGCGCGACGTGCGCGCGGACCGGACGGTCTGGCAGCCGGCCCCGGCGCGGCACGAGGCCGGGTCGCCCAACGTGCTGGGCGCGATCGCCCTCGCGCAGGCGTGCGACACGCTCGCCGCGCTGCCCGCCGGCGCGCTGGAGGAGCACGAGCAGGCTCTGCGGTCGCGCCTGGTCGCGGGCCTCGAGGCGCTCGACGGGGTGCGGGTCGCCCGCATCTGGCCCGACTCGTCCGCCCCGGTGGGAGTCGTCACGTTCACCGTCGCCGACCTCAACCCGGGTCTGGTCGCCGCGTACCTGTCCGCCGAGCACGGCATCGGCGTCCGCGACGGCCGGTTCTGCGCCCACCCGCTGCTCGCGCACCTCGGCGCGTCGCACGGTGCCGTCCGCGCGTCGGTGGGCGTGGGAACGACGGCCGAGCACGTCGACCGGCTCGTCGACGCCCTCGCGGCCCTGCTGCGCCGCGGGGCGCAGGCCGAGTACGAGGTCGTCGACGGCTGCTGGACCGTCGTCGACGACACCCGCCCCCTCATCGAGGTGCAGGGCCTGGACCACCTGGCGGCCACGGCGGCGGCGGCCTGCGGCCCGGCCCTCGACGACTGACGACCCACACCCGGCCCCACCACCCACGCCGCCGAGCGCGGTGGTCAACGGTCGAGCGCGGGAGGAACGAGTACGGCGCTCGGCGGTCGAGTGCCGCGCTCGGCGGTGGGGTGCTGGGGTGGACGGGTGGCGACGGGTTCTCCGGGGCGGTGGCAGGAAGGGCGCGTGCTGCACGAACTGACGCTCGACGGTCATGGTGTCCGGCTCGTCCCGTTGGGGGTCGAGCACGCGGGCGCGCTCGCGGGGTTCGTCGACGCGCGCGTGTGGGCCGGCATGACGTCGGCGACTCCGCGGGGCGTCGACGACGTGCGCGGGGTCGTCGAGCAGGCGCTGGCGACGCCCGCGCGGTACGCGTTCGCGGTGCTCGTCGACGACGAGGTCGTCGGGTCGACGTCGTACTACGACGTCGACCTGCGAATGGGCCGGCTCGAGATCGGGCACACGTTCTACGACCCGCGCGTGTGGGGCACCGACGTGAACCCCGCGTGCAAGCTGCTGCTGATGTCGCACGCCTTCGAGACGTGGGACGTCGCGCGGGTGGCGTACCGCGTCGAGGCGCGCAACGCGCGGTCGATCGCGGCCGTCACCAAGCTCGGCGCGCGCCCCGAGGGTCGGCTGCGCGGGCACCGCGTCGCCGCCGACGGGACGCGCCAGGACTCGCTGTACTTCTCGGTCCTCGCCGACGAGTGGCCGCACGCCCGGGCGCGGTTGGAGGCCCGGCTCGCGGGGCAGGCGGTCACCGACGAGCGCACGTCGGTGCTCCTGCTGGGCGGGCGGTCCGGCGTCGGCAAGTCGACCGTCGCGTCCGCCGTGCACGACCTGCTCGTCGCGCGCGACGTCCCGCACGCCGTCGTCGAGGGCGACGCGCTCGACCTCGCCCACCCCGCCCCGTGGGAGCACGGGGTCGCCGCGGCCAACCTCGCCGACGTGTGGCGCCGCTACCGGGCGCTGGGCCACCGGCGGCTCGTCTACACGAACACCGTGAGCGTCCTCGAGGCGGACGCCCTGGCCGCGGCCGTGGGGGACCGGCCGCGCGTGACGTCGGTGCTGCTCACGGCGTCGGACGCCACGGCGCGGGAGCGGCTGGGTCGGCGCGAGGACGGTGCGTCGTACGACGCGCACGTGGCCCGCTCGGGCGCGGCGGCAGTGCGTCTCGAGGCTGCAGCGGGGGGCGACGTGCACCGCGTCGCCACCGATGGCCGCATGCCGGCCGAGGTCGCCGCGGAGGTCGTCGCGCTCGCGGGGTGGTGAGCGGCGACCGCGCGCGAGCGGACCGCCTCAGTCGTCGACGACGAGCCCCACGTGGCGCGCGAGCAGGGGCGCGAGGTCGAGGAGCTGGTCGGGTGTGACCTTCGCACCGCCGAGCCCGCCGACGCCCTCGACCACCGACAGCCGCGCGCCGCGCAGGTCGCAGTCGGCGAGCCGGGTGTCGGTCGTGTCGAGCCGGCGCACGTCGCAGTCGACGACCACGAGGCGGCGCACGCGTGCGTGGCTCAGGTCGAGGTCGCCCAGCGTGACGTTCTCGAGCCGCAGCTCCTCGACGGTGGACTCGCGCAGGTCGAGGTAGTCGATCTTGCCTCCGACGACCGTGACCCGCGTCCACGTCGACGAGAACGCGGTGAACGCGCCGATGCGCACGTCCGTCATCGTCGCGTCGCGCCATGTCGACGACGGGGCGCGCAACGCCCCGGCCCGCACGGCCGTCCACGACGTGTCGAGGACGCGCGCACCGTCGAGCACGACCCCCTCGAGGTCGCAGTCCTCGACCTCGCAGTCGAGGAACCGCGCGCGTGAGGCGTCACGCCCCGTCAGGTCGAGGCCGCGGAACGCCATGGCGTCGAGGTCGGCGTCGGGCTCGAGGTCGTAGGCGTCGCCGCTCAGCATCCCCCGAGCCTGCCACCCCGCACGGACACGCGGTTGCCGGATCGCTCCCTGCCGGACCGGTAGGAGCTGGATTGCTCTCTCGCGGACGGGGTGGGGGGACCCCGCCGCAGGGCGGGAGAGGGCGATCCCGCCCCGGGCCGTCAGGCGGGGAGGGGGGTGACCGCGCCGGAGAGGTGGAGGCGGCCCGTGCGGGGGTGCCACGCGGTGAACGTGTGCCCGTCGTCCTCACGGGCGACGCGGACGTCGACCGTCGCCGGCAGCAGGACGGGGGCGGCGAACTCGACCGACCACGTGAACGCGTCGCCCCGCACGGCGCCGACGTCCGCGAGCGCGCGTGAGGCCGTGTACATCCCGTGGGCGATCGTGCGCTTGAACCCCAGCGCACGGGCCGTCACCGGCGACAGGTGGATGGGGTTGCGGTCGCCGGACACGGCGGCGTAGCGGCGGCCCGTGTCGGCGGGCAGCTCCCAGCGGCCCGTGCGCACCGGCGGTGTGAAGGCGGCGCGCGGGACGTCGTCGCGCGGGGCGTCCGGCAGGCGCACACCCTTGGCGAGGTACGTCGAGATGCCCTGCCACGCGACCTCGCCCGACGCGCTGACCTCCGTCACGAGGTCGACCTGCGTCCCGGACCGGTGCGGTCGCAGCCCCCGCGCCCACGCCCGGACGCCGAGCCGGTCCCCGAGCAGCAGCGGCCTGCGCTGCTCCACGTGGTTGGCCAGGTGCACCATGCCGAGCAGCGGCAGGGGGAAGTCGGGTCGCACCATGAGCGCCGTCGCGACGGGGAACGCGAGCACGTGGACGTACCCGGCGGGCAGGGTGTCCGTCGCGGGCTCGTGCAGCAGGTGCTGGTAGGTGGTCAGGCGGTCGGCGTCGGCGCGGACGTCGTCGACGACGTACGTGACGTCCGGGACCTCCCGCGCCCCGGACCGCGTCCCGCCGGTGACGCCGAGCCGGGCCGATGCGAGCAGGCCGCGCGCGTAGAGCCCGCCGAGCGCGGGCACGTGCGGCAGCGTGACCTCGGTGGTGGGCGCCGGCGTGGTCACCGGCCCACCATGTTCTGCCCGCAGACCCGCAGCGTGCGTCCCACGATCCCGCCGGCCGCGGGCGAGGCGAGGAACGCGACGGCCTCGGCGACGTCGACGGGCTGCCCGCCCTGCTGCAGGGAGTTGAGCCGCCGCGCGACCTGCCGCGTCACCGCGGGGATGCGAGCGGTCATCTCGGTCTCGATGAACCCGGGTGCCACCGCGTTGGCGGTGCCGCCGAACGGTGCGAGCAGCGGTGCGGTCGCCCGGACCATGCCGATGACCCCGCCCTTGGACGCCGCGTAGTTGGTCTGCCCGCGGTTGCCGGCGATGCCGGACGTCGACGCGAGCGACACGATGCGCGGCGCGTCGACGAAGTCGCCGGACGTCAGCAGGGCCTCGTTGATCCGCAGCTGCGCCGCGATGTTGACGGCCAGCACCGACGCCCACCTGTCGTCGCTCATGTTGGCGAGCAGCTTGTCCCGCGTGATCCCGGCGTTGTGCACGACGACGTCGAGACGGCCGTGGCGCGCCTTGGCGTGCGCGAGGATCCGGTCGCCGGCGTCGGGGGCGGTGACGTCGAGCTGCAGCGCGGTGCCGCGCACGCGGTTGGCGACCTGTGCGAGCTGCTCGCCGGCGGCGGGGACGTCGACGGCCACGACGGTGGCGCCGTCGCGCGCGAGCACGTCCGCGATCGAGGCGCCGATGCCGCGCGCCGCGCCGGTGACGACCGCGACCTTGCCGGCCAGCGGCTTCTCCCAGTCGGTCGGGAGCTCGCCCGCGTCGGAGTCGACCTCGAGCAGCTGCCCGTCGACGAATGCCGAGCGCGCCGACAGGAAGAACCGCAGGGCCGCGACGACGCTCGCTGCGGTGACGGGCACGCCCGGCGCGACGACGACGCCGTTGCCGGTCGCGCCGTTGCGCAGCTCCTTGGCGACCGACCGCAGGAACCCGTCGACGCCCTGCCGCGCGGCGGCGACCGCGGGCGCGTCGGAGTCGAGGGCGGGGTGCGAGACGGTCACGACGCGCGCACCCGGCCGCAGGCCTTTGAGGGTCGACGCCGCGGCGAGGACCGGCGCGGTGAGGTCGTCCGGGTGCTCGACGGCCGTGAGGACGAGGACCACGGCGGCGTACCGGACGTCGGGCGTGGCGTGGCGGTGCACCTCGACGTCCCAGCCGTCCAGGACGGCCGGCCCGTCGCCCGTCGGCGTCGCACCGCCCGCGGGGGACGACAGCAGCCTCGCGACCGCGTCGGCGTCGGGCCCGTCGCCCAGGACGAGCGCGGGACCGTCGAGCAGCGGCTGCCCGGGGCGGTGGCGGCGCAGCACGGCCGGCCGGGGCAGGCCGAGCTGCTTCGAGAGCTTCTGGGTGAGTCCGCTGTTGACGAGCTCGAGGTAGCGGTCGGTCATCACGACTCCTGCGTCGTCGGGTGCGGTGCTGGATTGCTCTCTCGCGGGGAGAGAGGGGAGGAACGGGGGGACTGGATCGCCCTCTCACGCCCGGGGGGGTGGGGTGGGAGGGCGGTCCGGCCCGGTCAGGCGGCTTCGAGGAGGGCCGTGAGGCCCAGGCCCCCGGCGGCGCAGATCGAGATCAGCGCGCGGACGGGGGAGTCGTCGCCGGCGGCGACCTGGGCGGCGCGCCGGGTGTGCAGCTCCTTGGCGATGGTCGCCACGATGCGTCCGCCCGTCGCGGCGAACGGGTGCCCGGCCGCCAGCGACGACCCGTGCACGTTGAGCCGTGCGGGGTCGACGGTGCCGAACGCGCCGTCGAGCCCCAGGCGCTCGCGGCCGAACTCCGGCGACCCCCACGCGGCGAGCGTCGTGAGCACGGTCGACGCGAACGCCTCGTGGATCTCGACGTACTGCAGGTCCTCGAGGCGCAGGCCGTGGCGGGCCAGCAGGCGCGGCACCGCGAACACGGGCGCCATGAGCAGCCCGTCGACGCCGTGCACGAAGTCGACGGCGCCGGCCTCGGCGTCGACGACCGCGGCCAGCGGCGTCAGGTCGTGCGCGGCGGCCCACTCGGGGGAGCCGAGCAGCACGGTCGACGCGCCGTCGGTCAGCGGCGTCGAGTTGCCGGCCGTCATCGTGGCGGGGGTGTCCAGGCCGAGGCCGAACGTGGGGCTGAGCTTCGCGAGCTTCTCCAGCGAGGTGTCCGCGCGCAGGTTCGCGTCCCGCGTCAGGCCGCGGTACGGCGTGACGAGGTCGTCGAAGAACCCGGAGTCGTAGGCGGCGGCCAGGCGCTGGTGGCTGCGCAGCGCGAGCTCGTCCTGCGCCTCGCGCGTGATCTGCCACTGGGCGGTCGTCAGGGCCTGGTGCTCTCCCATAGACAGCCGGGTGCGGGGCTCGGACGTGCGCGGCGTGGCGGGGGCGAGGTCCTTCGGGCGCAGCCGCGCGAGGGCCTTGAGCCGCTGCTGCGGGGTCTTCGCGTGCGAGACGTCGAGCAGCACGCGCCGCAGCCGGTCGCTGACGGCGATCGGGGCGTCGGACGTCGTGTCGACGCCGCCGGCGACGGCCGACTCGAGCTGGCCGAGGCGGATCTTGTTCGCCAGCGAGACGACGGTCTCCAGGCCCGTCGCGCACGCCTGCTGCACGTCGTACGCGGGGGTAGTCGCCGCGAGCGCCGAGCCGAGCACGGCCTCGCGCGTGAGGTTGAAGTCGCGGCTGTGCTTCAGCACGGCGCCGGCGGCGACCTCGCCGATCGACTCGCCCTGCAGGCCGTAACGGGCGACGAGCCCGTCGAGGGCGGCGGTGAGCATGTCCTGATTGGAGGACTGCGCGTACTTCCCGCCGGCGCGGGCGAAGGGGATGCGGTTGCCGCCCAGGACGTACGCGGCGCGGGGGGTCGAGGTGCTCGGGTTGCGGGTGGCCATGTGGCGCTCGCTCTCGCATCGGCGTCGGTGGCGTGCGGTCGTGTCGTGGACCTGCCCATGACGGAAGGGACGTTCGTCCCCGATCGGTGTCCAGAACCCACAGTACCTGATACCTTCAGTTGCGTGAGCCCCGTCACTCCGGGAACGTCGACGACGACCTCCCCGACCCGAGCCCGTGCCGCCACGACGGACAGGTCCGTCGTGCGGCTCGTCGTGCCCGCGCCGGACCACCAGGGCGCGCACGCGCCCGACGACGCGGCCGACGAAGCCCCAGCGGACGGCCGTTCGACCCGCTGGGCCGACCACCGCGAGGCCCGCCGCGCGGAGCTCGTGCGCATCGCGCGCCGCACGGTCCACCACCGCGGGCCGGACGTCTCCATGGAGGAGATCGCCGCCGCGGCCGGCACGTCGAAGTCGATCGTCTACCGGTACTTCAGCGACAAGACCGGGCTGCAGATCGCGGTCGCCGAGATGGTCGTGGGGCAGATGCAGGGCGCCCTCGAGGGCGTCCTGCGGGTCGCGCCGACCCCCCGCGACGGCCTGCGCGCGATGGTCGCGGTCTACCTCGAGATGATCGAGTCCTCGCCGCACGTCTACGCGTTCGTCACGCGCGACGGGTCCGTGGAGTCCGGCGGGCCGCTCGGTCACTTCCTCGACTCCGTCACCGCGCTGGTCGCCGCACCGTTCGCGCGCGGTCTCACCGAGGACCGCGACGGCCGCAGCGTCGCGCGCCGCCCCGGCACCGACGACACCGACCCGACCCCCGACCCGACCCCCGACCCGGCGACCAGGGCGCTCGCCGAGACCTGGGCCGCGGGGGCCGTCGGCTTCGTCCGCGGGGCCGGTGAGCGGTGGTTGGCCGACCGCGCCGAGCCCGGCAGCCCCGACCGCGCGACGCTCACCGCGCAGGTTGCCGCATGGCTGTGGGCCGGGCCCGTCGGCATGCTCGCGCGCACCCACCCGCGCCCCACGTCCGTCCGCCCCGACGACGACGCAGGCCCGACCGGCCCCGCAGACCCCGCCCTCCCGGCGGACCAGCAGCACACGGCCGGCGACGCCGCCGCCCACACCCCCAGGGAGCAGCGATGACCACCACCACCGACCGCCCCACGACCCGCGCCACCGACGCGACCACCCCCCGCGTCGACGTCGCCGCCCTGGAGAACCTGCTGCTGGGGCAGTACGCGGACCTGCGCCGCGAGGCGCGCGCCGTCACGGCCGACCCCGACTTCCAGAAGATCGAGGGCCAGCCGATGGCCGAGCACCGCGAGCGCGTCCTCGGGCAGCTCCGCCGCCTCGCCTCGGACCACGACGTCCTGCGCGCCTTCCCGACGCACCTGGGCGGCGCCGACGACCACGGCGGCTCGCTGGCGCGGTTCGAGGAGCTCGTCACGGGGGACCCGTCGCTGCAGATCAAGGCCGGGGTGCAGTGGGGGCTGTTCGCGTCCGCGATCCTGCACCTGGGCACCGAGCACCACCACGAGACCTTCCTGGCCGACGCCATGCACCTGCGCGTGCCCGGCGCGTTCGCGATGACGGAGGCCGGGCACGGGTCCGACGTCGCGTCGATCGGCACGACCGCCGAGTACGACGCCGCGACGCAGGAGTTCGTGATCCACACGCCGTTCCGCAACGCGTGGAAGGACTACCTGGGCAACGCGGCCGTGCACGGGACGGCCGCGGTCGTGTTCGCCCAGCTCGTCACGGCGACCCCCGGCGGTGAGCGCGTGAACCACGGCGTGCACGCGTTCTACGTCCCGATCCGCGACCCGCAGACGCTCGCGTTCCTCCCGGGCGTCGGGGGCGAGGACGACGGCGTCAAGGGCGGCCTCAACGGCATCGACAACGGGCGCCTGCACTTCACGCACGTCCGGGTGCCGCGGACCCACCTGCTCAACCGGTACGGCGACGTCGCCCCCGACGGCACGTACACCTCGCCCATCGCCAGCCCGGGTCGCCGGTTCTTCACGATGCTCGGCACGCTCGTGCAGGGCCGCGTCTCGCTCGACGGCGCCGCGGCGAACGCCAGCAAGATGGCGCTCGCGATCGCGGTGACGTACGGCAACCAGCGCCGCCAGTTCGCGGGCGGCACCGCCGACGAGGTCGTGCTGCTGGACTACGGGCAGCACCAGCGCCGGCTGCTGCCGCTGCTCGCCGACGCGTACGCGACGTCGTTCGCCCACGAGGAGCTGCTCGCGGCGTTCGACGAGGTGTTCTCCGGCCGCGGTGACACCCCCGAGCAGCGCGAGGACCTCGAGACGCTCGCCGCGGCGCTCAAGCCGACGTCGTCGTGGAACGCCCTACGCACGCTGCAGGTCTGCCGCGAGGCGTGCGGCGGCGCCGGCTACCTGGCGGAGAACCGGCTCACCGGACTGCACGCCGACCTCGACGTCTACGCGACGTTCGAGGGCGACAACACCGTCCTCTACCAGCTCGTCGCCAAGCGGCTGCTCGGTGACTACGCGAAGTCGCTCGCAGCGGTGCAGACGGACCGCGGGGACCTCGCGCGGTTCGTCGTCGACCGCGTCACGGACGCCGCCCTGCACCGCACGCCGCTGGTGCGGGCCGTGCAGACGCTCGGGGACCGCGGGGACGCGCGGCGGTCGGTCGGGCAGCTGCGCGACACGCAGACCCAGCGCGACCTGCTCACGGACCGCGTCGAGACGATGGTCGCGCACGTCGCGCAGGCCCTCGCCCCGGCCCGCCGGCTCAGCCCGGAGAAGGCGGCGGACCTGTTCAACACCCACCAGCACCAGCTCATCGAGGCGGCGCGCGCGCACGCCGAGCGCGTGCACTGGGAGGCGTTCACGCGGGCCGTCGAGCGCGTCGAGGACCCCGGCACCCGGCAGGTCCTGACGTGGGTGCGCGACCTGTTCGGCCTCACGCTCATCGAGCGCAACCTGGCCTGGTACCTCATCAACGGGCGCCTGTCGGCGGGCCGCGCGCGCACGGTGACGTCGTACATCGACCGCCTGCTGGGGCGCCTGCGGCCGCACGCGCAGGACCTCGTCGACGCGTTCGGCTACGGCCCGGAGCACCTGCGCGCGCCGATCGCGTCGGGCGTCGAGCGCGTCCGCCAGGACGAGGCGCGGGCGCACTACCGGGCGCAGCGGGCCAGCGGCGACGCGCCGATCCCGGAGAAGCACGCGATGCGCTGAGGCACGGGGCTGCCGGGCTGCCGGGCTGTCGCGTAGCCGCCGAGCTCGCACTTCGGCGGCTTCTCGGCCGCCGGTCACCGCCGAACTGCGAGCTCGGCGGCGCAGGCGGTGCTGGCGGACGTGCGGCTCGCGGCGTGCGGGGGTGGACGCCCGTCGAACAGCGGCTGAGGGCCTGAGTCGCAGGCAGGCCTCAACCCCCGCCGAGCATGAGAGTCTTCTCATGCTCGGCGCCGTTGTGGACAAACGCCCATGATCCTGGGCAAGTGGGACGCGCCGGAGCGACCTGCAAGGACGCCTCCGCGAGCTGCCGGCGTCCGTGCCGGTCAGGCCCGCGACGTGCGGCCTGTGGTCGTCTCGCGATCCGGGCGACACCTGGCGGACCGCTGGTCGCTGCCCCTTGGGTGAGCCCTGCTCGACTGCCGCAGGGGGCGGTCGCGAGGCACGGTGACATGGCTGTCGGCGTGCGTAGGGGGTCGGTATGTCCACGCGTCCGCGTCGCTCCGTCGTGCGTCTCTTCACGGCGTACGTCCTGGCACCTGTCGTCGCTGTCACCGGGGTCGTGCTCGCACCACCGATCGCCGCCGCGGCACCGGCGCCCCCGGCGCCGGTCGCGCAGGACGGAGCCGCACCGGTCGAGCGGCCGCTGCCGGCCAACGCCGTCCGCGAGGGCGACCCCGACGACGTCCCGATCGAGCCGCCGGCCGTCCCGGTGTCCGAGCAGGCGCCGGTCAACCCGCCCCTGCTGCCCGGCCTCGCGCGGCCGTCCGGGTCGCAGTTCAGCGGCGAGGCGCCGACGTTCGCCGCCACGGCGGCGGAGGTGCTCGCCGACGGCGGTGCCCGTGACCTCGTCGTGCGTCCCGGGTACCTGCTGGGCGACACGTCGCTCGTCGTGTACTTCGACGCGGACGTCGCGGACGGGGACCCGACCTCGTGGGCCCGCTGGCGCGCGACCGTCACCGACGTCGAGGCCGGGACCCAGCAGGTGTCCACCGACCTGGGCCGCGAGGACCTGTCGCGGTGTGGTGCCCCGCGCGAGTTCTGCCGCAGCTTCGGTGCCGCCGACGGCTGGACGCTGGACCCGGCCCGGCAGTACACGGTCACGATCTCCCTGCTCGCGGACGACGGCACGACGCTCGACTCGCCGCCGTCGGCGCCCGCGAACCCCCGCACGACGGCGACCCCTCCCGCCCTGCCGGCCGAGCAGGCCGCGGGCTGCGCGTGCGCCAACGTGCTGGGCCGCACGGTCGACGGCCAGGAGCTGCGCGGTGCGCTCGTCAACACCGGTACCGGCGCGTTCAACCGCACCGAGCGCGACCTGACGATGACGTCGTACGGCATCCCGTTCGAGGCCGTGCGCTTCTACTCGTCGGCCAACACCGGGACCGGCATGTTCGGCGCCGGGTGGACGTGGACGTACGACGCCCGCATCGTCGCCCCCGACGCCGGCGCCGACGCCGTGCGGGTGCGCGCCGAGGACGGCTCGGAGGCCGTGTACGCGCGCACCGCCGACGGCTACCAGCGCCCCGCGGGCGTGCGCGCCGTGCTGACCGACCGCGCCGGAGGCGGCTGGGTGCTCACCCCGCCCGACCAGCGCCGGCTCACGTTCGACGCCCAGGGCAAGCTGCTGTCCGTCACCGACGCCCGCGGCCACGGCGTGACCCTGGCGTACGGGTCGAACGGCCTGCTCGCCTCGCTGACGGACGCCGCGGGCCGCGTCGTGCGCGTCGAGATGCGCCAGGACGTGCGCGCCATCAGCAAGCTCACGCTCCCCGACGGGCGCAGCGTGCAGTTCGACTACCAGGACGGCCGCCTGCTGAAGGTGCAGGACGCCCGGAACTACACGTGGCAGTACCACTACGACTCGGCCGGGCGCCTCGACCACGTGCAGGACGCGCGGGGCAAGCGGGACGTCGCCAACGAGTACGCGGACGGTCGCGTGGTGCGCCAGACGGACGCCGCGGGCGCGGTGACGACGTTCGCGTGGGACGCGGCCGAGGAGGTCGCGACGACGACCGACCCCGACGGTGTGGTCTCGCGCGACGGGTACCGCGAGAACGTGCTGCTGTGGTCGCGCAACGGCCAGGGCGACACCGTGACGTACCGGTACGACGACAAGCTCAACGAGTCCCTCGTCGTCGACCCGGAGGGCAACCAGTCCGGTGCGCTGCACGACGCTGCCGGCAACCCCGTCGAGCGCCAGGCGCCGGCACCGTTCGACTGGAGAGAGCGCAACGCGTTCGACGCGGGCAACAACCTCCGGACGCACACGGACGGCCGCGGCAACACCTGGACGTACACGTACGACGAGCAGAACGGGATCACCGGCCAGAAGGACCCGGAGCAGGACGAGGGGTACAAGTACACGTACGAGAGCCGCGGCCTGCTCGAGACGCGCACCGACCCGCGCGGCAAGGTGACGCGGTACGAGTACGACGCCGTGGGCAACCGCACCGCCGAGGTCACGCCCACGGGACGCCGCACGGAGTTCACCTACGACCAGACGGGCCGGCTCGTGTCGGTCGTCGACCCGCGCGGCACGGTCGCCGGCGCGAACAAGGACCAGTTCCGCACGCGCTACGCCTACGACCAGCAGGACCGGCTCGTCGAGCGCCGTGACCCGGGCAAGGACGCGCCGGTCAAGACCACGTACGACGAGATCGGCAACGTCGTCGTGGTCACCGACCAGCTCGCGAACTCCTCCCGGTACACGTACGACGACTCGTCGCGCCTGGTGACGCTGAAGGACCCGAAGGGCAACGTCACGGAGTACACGTACACCGCGGCGGGGCGCACGGCGTCGGTCACGGACGGCGAGGGCAACCGGTCCACCTGGACGTACGACGGGCAGGGGCGGGTCGCCACCGAGCGCCTGCCGCTGGGCAACGCGGCGCAGCGCGACGGGGAGTCGGACGAGGCGCTGGCGACGCGACGCGCGGCGTACACGACGACGTTCCACTACGACTTCCGGGGCAACCTCGTGCGCGCCGAGCGCCCGGACGCCCAGGGGCGTCTGGTCCAGGTCGACTCGCGGTTCGACGAGCTGGGCCGCCCGGTCGAGCAGATCGACGAGCTCGGCGCGACGACGGAGATGTCGTACGACGCCGCCGGGAACGTCACGGGCATGAAGGACGAGGACGGCGACGCGCTCGGCATGACGTACGACGACGCCAACCGCCGCACGGGCGGCTCGGGCGTGGCGTCCCCGGCGCAGATCGAGTACGACCAGGTCGGCAACCCGACGCGTCAGGTCACCGCCTCGGGTGGCGTCATCACGTGGGAGTACGACGACGACGGCCGACCGGTCGCGATCACCGAGCCGCGCGGTCACCTCGAGGGGGCCGACCCGGCCGCGTTCACGACCCGGTACACCTACGACCAGGCCGGCAACCCGGTCGAGGTCCGTGACCCGCTGGGCAACGTCACGCGCTCGGCGTACGACGCGGTCGGGCGGCTCGTCAGCGCCACGGACGCGGCGGGCTCGGCCGTGCAGTACGGCTACGACGCCGCCGACCGGCTGCTCACCGTCCGCGGACCCGACGCCACGGGCGACCAGCAGGTCCTGCGGTACACCTACGACGCCAACGGCCAGATCACGGGGCGTCGTGACCCGCTGGGGCACGAGACGAAGCTCGAGTACGACCGTGCCGGGCGCACGGTCGCGTCGACCGACGCCAACGGGCGGCGCCGGGAGTACGTGTACGACGCGAACTCCAACCTCACGCAGCTCGTCACGGCGCGCGTCGTCGAGGGCGACCCGCGGCTCGACCCGAACCGCGACGCGCGGACGGTCGCACTGCAGTACGACACGCTCGACCGGCTGGTGAGCCGCAAGCTCGGCACGCAGGGTGAGCTGTTCACGTTCGGGTACGACGCCAAGAACCGGCTCGTCTCGATGGCCGACCCGCGCGGCGTGCGGTCGCACGAGTTCGACACCACCGGGCGGTTGTCCGAGGTGACGCGCACCGATGTCGGCGGTGCGGTGGAGACGTTCACCTACGGCTACGACGACCAGGACAACCTCACCGAGCGGACGTACCCGGACGGCACCACGGTCACGGCGTCGTACGACGTCGCGGACCGCCTGACGTCGCTCACGGCGGCGGGCGCGGGGCGCTCGGCGACGTACGGCTTCGGGTGGGACGTCGCCGACCAGCTCACGTCGATCACGTTCCCGGGGGCCACCGGGCTGACGGAGGAGCGCTCGTACGACCCGGCGGGACGCATGACGCGCGTCGCGACGACCCGCGCCGGGGGCGAGGTCGTCTCGGCTCACGACGTCGTGCGGGACGCGGTCGGCAACCCGTTACGCATCACGGAGACGCGCAACGCCGGGGGGCCGGAGGTCGTCGAGGCGACGTCGTACGCGTACGACAAGGCGCACCGCCTGACGTCCGCCTGCTACGGCGCACAGAGCTGCGAGCCGGGGGCGCCGGCCGCCGAGCGGTACGACTACGGCTACGACCTGGTCGGCAACCGCACGTCGCACGCGGTCACCACGGCGACGGGCAAGGCCACGACCACGGCGACGTACGACGCGGGCGACCAGCTCACCCGCGAGCAGACGACCGTCACCGGGACGCTCACCGGGATCCCGGACGTCGAGGCCGGGACGCGGGAGTACACCTACGACGCCGAGGGCAACCTGACGTCGGACGGTGAGGAGACGTACGAGTACCACCTGGACCGCACGCTCGCCTCGGCGACGTCGGACGGGACGTCCACGACGTACGCGTACGACGCGGCGGGGATGCGGTTGTCGTCGACGAGCACGGACGAGGCCGGGGCGACCGGGTCGACGGCGTGGGCGTGGGACGTGAACGGCGGGCTGCCGACGATCGCGACGGAGACGCGGACCGGGACGGACGGGGAGGGGACGACCTCGTTCCTGTACGCGCCGGACGGGTCGCCGCTGGGTCTGGCCGAGGGCGGGGAGCAGTTCTCGCACTACGTGCGGGACTGGCTGGGCGGCACATCGGCGGTGGTGTCGGCGGCCGGTGAGGCGCAGTGGGCCTACGACTACGACCCGTTCGGTGGGGCGCGGGGCACCGACCTGGAGGCCGGTGGGCAGCGGCTCGCGGAGGACGCGCCGGGCAACCCGATGCAGTTCACCGGTGGGTACCGCGACGACACGCAGTCGGGCAGGTACCACCTGCGGGCGCGCAACTACGACACGGGGACGGGTCGGTTCGACTCGGTGGACCCGGTGGTGGGCTCGGGGCAGGTGACGGCGGTGTCGTCGTACGCGTACGCGTCGAACCGTCCGACAGCGATGACGGACCCCACGGGGAGGGAGCCGCGCCCGCACCACCTGAGCGGGGCGCCGCAGCCGACGGCGACCGATCCGTATGTGACGCAGCGTGCGGCGGCGAAGAAGGCGGTTCAGGAGGCTGAGGCGTTCGTCGCGCAGATCGGTGACGAGATCGTCGGTCTGGTGCTGGACCTGATCGGGTACACCGATGCGAAGAAGTGCATCAGTGAGGGCGATGTCGGGGCGTGCATCTCCACGGCGTTGAACGCGGTGCCGTGGGGAAAGATGTTCAAGGCTGCGAAGGTCGCGATCAAGGCGATCGGTGTGGGCAAGCGGCTGATCGAGGGGTATTCGAAGCTCAAGGCCGCGAGCAAGGCGTTGGCGGACATCCCGAAGTGGAATCCGAAGGTCGTGCCGGACGCGGCTGCGATCAAGCAGGCGAACACGGCTGCGGAGCAGGCCAGGGCGGCGGCGAACCAGTCGCGCACGGTGGCCTCGCGTACGTCGCGGGAGGTCGATGACGCCAAGCGTGCGAACGACCAGGCGCGCAAGGCGGCGGACAACAAGAAGTCCGAGACGTGCAACACGAACTCGTTCGTGCCGGGTACCGGTGTGGTGATGGCTGACGGGTCGGTCAAGGCGATCGACGACGTGGCCGTGGGTGACACGGTCGTGGCGGTCGCTGCGGACGGGTCCAGGACGCACCGGCAGGTGGTCGCCACGATCACCGGGCACGGCGCGAAGGATCTCGTCGGCCTGACGCTGGTCGGGTCGGGGGGTGGTGGGCCGCCCGCGGACGAGACGATCACTGCGACCGACGGTCACCTGTTCCTCACGGCCGGCGGCGAGTGGGTGCCGGCCAAGGACCTGCAGGTCGGGGACCAGCTCGTCGACCCCGACGGGACGCCGGTCGCCATCGCAGCGGTCGAGCACGACACGGTCGTCGCAACGGTCCACAACCTCACCGTCGACACCGACCACACGTACACCGTCGCCACCACCACCGGCGCCCCGGTCGTCACGCACAACGACAGCGTCCGTGACGCCATGGGCGGGGCCCAGGTGGCCAACAGCTGCCGATGGGTTGATGAGGGGGGCGACCTCCGTTCCGGACGGCCGTCGATGTCGCGCCGTGCCTACGACTATCAGTCCGGAGCACCGGGTGCGCGCTCGAACGCCGCCACAGGACGTTCCATGGCCCCCCAGCTCGTGATGCCAGGCGCGGACGGAAGCGTGGTGACTGCGCGCTTCGACGGACTCGACGGTCTTGAGATCATCGACCGCAAGACGAACCCGATGTTCACGGCCAAGGCGGTGGACCAGGCCCGGCGACAGGCCGGGGTGGCGGCCTACAACGGGTATCAGGCAGTATGGGAGTTGCCCACAGCAGAAGCCGCCGCCGCGGCCAATCGCTTCTTGGACTACGCCAAGGTGTCGACGATTAGCGTCAGGATCGCGGGATGAAGAATGAACTCTGAACCACTCGTCAGGAGCGTTCTCGCGGCACTTCTCCTGCTGGAGAACTCGGACGACTCGGAGGTCGATCCGGACGTGGCTGTAGCGGGCATGGAGGCGATATCACATGAGCTGCAGAAGATGACGCCCTCCGACATCGAGGAGTTCGTCGTTCTCGTGGAGCGTATCGCCGACAGCGAGGAAGAGCCTGCCTATCGCGAGTTCTACCGGTCCGTCCCATTCGCGCTCGGAATCTCGGCTTAGTTCGCGGGGTGATTCGAGCGAACGCCGGCGGTGTGGTAGCCGAGAGATCGCTATCCTTCCACGGTCGGAAGCTCGGCACCACGGGACGTGAGGCGGCGCCTTGGTGACGACAAGTTCATCTCGTTTCAGTTGGCTGATCGGTGAACGCGTCGCAGGCCGTGTCGCGATGATGGGTCTCGCCGGACGTGTGGCGTCGAACCTCTGAGCGTTCGGCGCCCGGTCCAACAACGCGACGGTCGCGGCAGACCATGACCGCGTCCGCGGTGGCAAGCGGCTGATCGAGGGGTATTCGAAGCTCAAGGCCGCGAGCAAGGCGTTGGCGGACATCCCGAAGTGGAATCCGAAGGTCGTGCCGGACTCGGCTGCGATCAAGCAGGCGAACACCGCTGCGGAGCAGGCGAGGGCGGCTGCGAACCAGTCGCGCACGGTGGCCTCGCGTACGTCTCGCGAGGTCGATGACGCCAAGCGTGCGAACGACCAGGCGCGCAAGGCGGCGGAGAACAAGAAGTCCGAGACGTGCAACTCGTTCGTCCCGGGCACGGGTGTGGTGATGGCCGACGGGTCGGTCAAGGCGATCGACGACGTGGCCGTGGGCGACACGGTCGTGGCGGTCGCTGCGGACGGGTCCAGGACGCACCGGCAGGTGGTCGCCACGATCACCGGGCACGGCGCGAAGGATCTCGTCGGGCTGACCTTGGTCGGGTCGGGGGGTGGTGGGCCGCCCGCGGACGAGACGATCACTGCGACCGACGGTCACCTGTTCCTCACGGCCGACGGCGAGTGGGTGCCGGCCAAGGACCTGCACGTCGGGGACCAGCTCGTCGACCCCGATGGCACGCCCGTCTCCATCGCCGCCATCGACCACGACTCGGTCGTCGCCACGGTCCACAACCTCACCGTCGACACCGACCACACGTACACGGTCGTCACTGCGGGCCGCACTGACGTCGTCACCCATAACGACAACTTGCCGCGTAGGAAAGGCCTTCGCGACACGATTCAGGGTGCGCAGGACGCCGAGGTATGCCCCGCTCAGGGTAAGCGTCCATCGAATCTGTCCCCGGTCGGGGCGGGACGGTCGGGGGCGCTGAATCAAGCAAAGCGCGACTCTGGCGTTCCCGCGAGCATGAGCCCGACCCGCACGCTCCCCAATCTCGACAGAAGGGGAATGTCCAGCCCGGGAGGTTGTACGAGTTCGATATTCCTGCACCGGGTGGTGGTACGCGCACCGCGCGAATTCGAGACGACGCAGGAGGCCATGTCTTCCCCGACGACCCGACGCAGAATCGAGGGCCGCATTTCAACACGGAGGACGGTGCGCACTATGATTACTAGCACCATGCGCATCACTCGCGAGACGTTGGACTCCTGGCCCGCGCTTCAGGCCGCTGCGCTTGGCGACTCGTACGGCGTCATGTCGTTCGATGTGCCCGGTGCCGACCATGAAGCTGGAGTCAGTGCGGCCGCTGCAGAGTTCGCGGCCGTGGTTGCTGACGTGGGAGCTAGACTCGCTTCCTCGTCATGGGTCCTCATCGCAAGGTTGGGGTCCGTCGACGTATCGAATCGTCTGGCTGCCCGCCGTCTCCAGTTGAGTGGACCATGGCAACTTCCCGGTGTGAGCGCGTTCAGTGGTCTTGCGGGGGAGAAACGCTGGTGGCATGAAGATGAAGGCGACGGTCGCGCCAGAGTCTATGGCCACGTTGAGATAGCGCGTTCGAACATCGCGGAGGCGTTGGTCGCGAGTCGGGCCCTGGATTCAGTCTTGATTGGATCGGGCGATCAGACACCTGTGTCACTCGGAAGTGTCGGAGGTGACCGTCGGAAACTTTTCGAAATAGCAGCAGCGATGCTCCTTGAGGGCGCCCGGTGCGTAGCTCGAACCTACGGTGAGTTCGACGATGCTTCAGCCGGTGTCGACGTCGTCGCGTCCATGCTTCTACTCGATCGTTGCGAGGTCGTGCTTCGCGAACATCGCGACTTGTAGTTGACCGGAGAATGAGGGCGGTGAGTGCGCCCAGTCGCGGAGCGGCACTTGAGATTGGCGTCCTGGACAGCTTGAAGTTCGGAGACGGTTCATATGTGGCAATAATGGTGTAGGAAGCCGACACCGAGCCGTCATGTGATGCGCCAGCCTGGGTTTCATGGACGGAATCCGTGCGCGGGACGGTGCTGTGCTCCGGTTCGGATACGACCGGAAATTCGGAGTGAGATCGGCCAGCGGCTGGGTGACGACGTTCTTCCGGCCCGAGCGCGGGATGCGATACTTCGAAGATGCACTCCGAGAGTGACGTCCACGAGGGCGCCCAAGAGGACGCAATGTTGACGCCCGATTATGTAGTCGCGTGTGACGGGCTCTTCCGCAGTGCTCTCGGGCGAGCTGCAGACATTCTTCCGATCTTTGCGATGGCGCGGTGGAGCCGTTTTGTCGACGACGTCCTTGCAGGGTATGTCGGAGATGAGTACAGCCTGTTGAACGACGCAAGTCCTCGGTCGGTCCTCGAAGAGTTTCTGACGTCCCCACCGCTGCACGCGTACGGCGAGACCGCTGACGTGCGACAGCGTGTCGCAGACCTGGACACTCGGTTGCAGGAGGTGTGGATGCCGGGAGTGCTACGGCCTCATGCGGCATGGTGGCTTGGCGGCGGATGGGGAGTGCCATGCAAGGGCTGGATCGCTACAAGGAGCGCCCCGCGGTGTTCGTCGGTGCATATGACGACGCAACGGGACAGGTCGGGTCCTTCGCCTCCGAGATCGGCGGACGCCATGCAGAGGAGGTCGCACGAGCCGCCGTGCCGAACGCACGGCTGACCGAGCCGATGGGTTGGCGTCAGCCGAAGGGGTCGGCTAGCGAAAGCTGGCAGGTCATACCTGTCTGCGCGAGGGTATGCCAGCCACAGTTTGGTCAAGGTCTGTTTCCGCCAGGCACACCTGGCCAGGCGGGAGGAGCGTGGGGAAGGTGAGTTCATCGGTCGCGCAACGCCAGTTGAAGCTTATCCACTGGGACATGACGGAGTCCGGAAGTGGCCCGGAGGCGGCGGCGGTAGCCAGGGACCTCGAGATGCTTCTTTTCGCAACCGAGGAGTCAGACGACGGTTCCTATGAGAGACTCGAGAACGTGGTCGAGTCGCAGGGGCACCTGTTCGATTGCTCTCCAGCTGCTGTGTCTGTCATCATTGCAGCCGTAACCGAGGGCTCGATCCAGCCCGCAGCTCTTGCGTCGTCGCTCGACCTTCTCGGACGGATGGTTGGACCCAGCTCGGCGCCCCTAAGCCCCGAACCTCGTCAAAATAATCTGCGCGAGGCTTGCCGCCTGGAAGCAATTAAAGGGTACTGGGCTCTCGTCGTTGTCGCGAGGGAGCGTGACCGCTACAACGCTTGGCGGGCTGCCGAAAGCGTCCTGGCAATCCTTGATAAAGAGCACTCCCGAGCGATCCTTGAGGGGGAGTAGGTCGCGCATCGAGGGTGGTGGCAAAATCGCGGGAACCCAGCATTCTGCTGCTCAACTCGTTTTACGTTCTTGCGACAGAACGAACGTTGTCTCCGTTGCCGACCAGAGATTTTGGAAACGGTGATAATTGTACTATCAAATTGTCGGAGGTCGCGACGGGACCTCGCTCACGACGTGCGAGTCCTGACCAGGGGTGGGCGCATCGGACGCGTACGTCGAGTGGTGGGCGCTCGGTGTGGACCCGGTCGTGGTGGTCGACCGACTTCTCGGCGCCGGCCTGCAGACGGCGAGGGAAGTTCGATCCGGACTGGTCGACGTGCTGGAGGCAGTGGGTGAGAGTATTCCGACCTCGTTGCCGGAGTTCCGGGACTTGTTGCGTCTCGGCGATCAGCGCATCACATTCTCATCGACGCGGTCGATGACGGGGTCTACGAGTGCTGGCGCTGCGGCCAGACGTCGACCAACCCCGCCAACATGCACCTCGGACACCGCAACGTTCCTACCTCGAAGGGTGGGAACCTGAGCCCTGAGAATGTCTGCCTCGAAGGTGCCGCGTGCAACCTCAGCGCAGGTAACCGTGGCAGACCCAAGCCTGGCATGTCGTGCGTCGAGCGGGGCAGCTGTGGTGCCCCGTACGGAAGGACGGATTAATGGCAGCAACGACGATGCGGATCTGGGCGGCCGAAAAGACGTCTGGCGAGCGGGTCGACGAGGAAGTCCTCGTCGAAGAGATGGGTGAGGGAAGGTGGCGCCTGATCGCCTCACCCGGTCTCGCACAGGGTATCGCCGCCGACGACGTGATCGAGCTTGATGAGGCGAGGCGAGCACGGCCGGTCAGCAGCGGGGAATCTCGCCATCCATGTCTTTGCCCCCGCAGACCAGGGAGACGATCTTTTCCGCCGAATGAGTGCATTGGGTGGTCGGCGAGATGGTCAGACGCCCTCGCTCACCGTCTACACGGTGCCGGTCGCTGCGGGGTTCTCTGCAATCGAAGCGATTCTCGCCGATTTCACCCGTTCGCACCCTTCCGCCGAGTGGTACTACGGCAACGTCTATGACAATGACGGCGTGACGCCCCTGCGGTGGTGGGAGACTGATCAGATCGACTGAGGCGTCACGAACGTCGACGAGCATGATTTGATCAGATCTCTGATCGCGTCGTGCTGCATTGTTTCGGGATACTGCTCGCGTCAGGTCGGTGTCCGACGATGCACCGACGTTGGTTAGGAGTCGATCCCGTGGGCGTGCACGCAGCGCGCGGCGGCGGGGAAGGCGACGGCGAACCAGTCGCGCACGGTGGCCTCGCGTACGTCGCGGAAGGTCGATGACGCCAAGCGTGCGAATGACCAGGCGCGTAAGGCGGCGGAGAACAAGAAGTCCGAGACGTGCAACTCGTTCGTCCCGGGCACGGGTGTGGTGATGGCCGACGGGTCGGTCAAGGCGATCGACGACGTGGCCGTGGGTGACACGGTCGTGGCGGTCGCTGCGGACGGGTCCAGGACGCACCGGCAGGTGGTCGCCACGATCACCGGGCACGGCGCGAAGGATCTCGTCGGCCTGACCTTGGTCGGGTCGGGGGGTGGTGGGCCGCCCGCGGGCGAGACGATCACTGCGACCGACGGTCACCTGTTCCTCACGGCCGGCGGCGAGTGGGTGCCGGCCAAGGACCTGCAGGTCGGGGACCAGCTCGTCGACCCGGACGGCATACCCGTCACGATCGGAGCGGTCGAGCACGACACGGTCGTCGCGCCGGTCCACAACCTGACGGTCGACACCGACCACACGTACACCGTCGTCACTGCGGGCCGCACTGACGTCGTCACCCACAACGACAGGCTGCCAGGAGGCAAGGGGTCTCGGGAGGCGATCAGTGATGCCCAGGATCTCAACGACTCGTGTCCCGCGTCCGCGCGGAGCCCTAGTTTTGTTCCCAGCCCGAAGCGCGGGCCGACGCAGCGAGGGAACGCCGCGCCAGGCCCGACGAACGGTCAAGGGGTTCTTGACGAGTCGGTGAGCATCGGCCCCAACACGACACGGCGCGTGGGGGTCGACAAGGAGAACGAAGAGTTTGTGGTTTTCGACGAGACTCACCCAGGAAAGGGAGAGTTCCACGGGCATGTGCGACAGTGGAATGAACTGAATCACCAGATGCAGAACGCTCTCCAACAGGCAGGTCTGGTCAACAGGAAGGGCAAGATGCGATGAGTCGGCGGACTTACTGCGAGCCGGGAGGCCTCGGGCGCGTGGATCTGGCGCGGTCTCTCGCGGAGCGAGACCTCCTCACGCTGCGCGAGGCGATTATCGCCATCGCTCTTCGCGATCCTGACCGGGTATGGGTCGAGGAACAGCTCGCGGGACTGATGCACGATCCAGATGGATCGGTCCGCTCGGTCGCGGCTCTCGCTGTTGGGCATCTGGCGCGGATACATGGGGCAGTCGACGATCAGCTACTCATTCCCATACTGACAGACCTGCTGAGTGACCCGGACGCGCGGGGGAACGCCGAGGTCGCCCTGTATGACATCTCGACCTACACCTGACGGATCGTTCAGGGCGCGAGGGACGGTCGGGACCGGTTGATCGACGTGAATGTGTCGATGACTTCCCCCGAAGGTCGCGATCAACGTGATCGGTGTGGGTTAGCGGCTCGTCGAGGGGTATTCGAAGCTCAGGGCCGCGAGCAAGGCGTTGGCGGACATCCCGAGGTGGAACCCGAAGGTCGTGCCGGACTCGGCGGCGATCAAGCAGGCGAACACCGCTGCGGAGCAGGCGAAGGCGGCGGCGAACCAGTCGCGCACGGTGGCCTCGCGCACGTCGCGTGAGGTCGACGACGCCAAGCGGGCGAACGGCCAGGCGCGCAAGGCGGCGGACAACAAGAAGTCCGAGACGTGCAAGACGAACTCATTCGTGCCGGGTACCGGTGTGGTGATGGCTGAAGGGTCGGTCAAGGCGATCGACCCTTGGCCGTGGGCGACACGGCCGTCGCCGTCGCCGTCGATGGGTCGACCACGCACCCGCACGTGGTTGCCACGATCACCGGGTACGGGGCCAAGGGCCTCGTCGGGTTGACGTTGGTCGGCTCGTCGCGACCGTCCACACCCTCACCGTCGACACCGACCACACACCCGGCCCGTCGGTACCGTGGGCCGGTGGTCCACGACGAGGTTCCGCTCCCGCCCGTGCCCGAACCGCCCCCGTTCGAGCGCGGCGCACCCGTCGTGCTGCGCGGCGTGCGGGACCACGGCCGTCCGCACGGGGTCGCCGTCGGCTACGCCGTCGCCGGCACGGTGGTGCTCGACGACGACGACGTCATGGTCGTGTCCACCCGGCCCGGCTCGGGGGTGCGCATGCGCGCGGGGACAGGTGCCGGGCCGAACGGCCGGATCGTCCTGCCTGCGGCGTGGGACGGCACGTACGACGAGCGTGTCTGGCAGGGGCACACGGTGGTGCGCGTCCACCGGCGCGGTGACCGGTGGTCGGTGTGGCGGTGGCACGACGGCGAGCGGTGGACGGACCACTGGTACGGCAACCTCGAGTCACCGTGGCGTCGGTCCACGGTCGGCTTCGACACGCAGGACTGGGCTCTCGACGTGGTCGCCGCAGGCAGCCCGCTCGGCGGCCCGTGGACGGTGGGCTTCAAGGACGAGGACGAGCTCGCGTGGATGGTCGACCGCGGCTACGTCACCGACCTGCAGGCCCGCCACGTCCGCGTGGTCGGCGCTCGGCTGCTGCAGCACGCGAGGGACGCAGGCTGGCCGTTCGACGCCGACTGGGACGCGTGGTTGCCCGACGCGCGATGGGCAGCGGTTCCCGTGCCGGACGGCTGGGAACGTCTGCCCGGCGAGGACGACGGCGAGTCTCCCTGAGGGTGTGCGGAGCCAGGCGAAGATCGCGGCCAGGACGGCGCCGCCGCGGTAGGTCAGGGCGAGTTCTTCGTAGCGGGCAAGAAGTCCGAGACGCGCAACTCGTTCGTCCCGGGTACGGGTCTGGTGACGGCCGACGGGGGCGGTGGGCCGCCAGCAGGGCAGACGATCACCGCGCCGACGGTCACCGGGTGAGCGGGGTGTCATGCCGCTGTCCGAGGAGTGACGGGAGCGCCGGCGTCACGCACGTGTCGGTAGCGTCGCCGGCACATCGACGTCGGGAGGTCGCACGATGCCGTGGTCCGCGGAGCAACGCCTGACCGAGCTGGGGATCGACCTGCCGACCCCGGGTTCCCCGCAGGCGACGTACGCGAGCTGCGTGCAGGTCGGGGCGTTGCTGTTCGTGTCCGGCAAGGGTCCGGGCGCGCCGCACACGCCCGGCAGGCTCGGCCGCGACCTGACGACGGCCGACGGTGCGCGGCTCGCACGGTCTGCCGGGCTCGAGGTGCTCGCGACGGTCCGCGACTTCCTCGGTTCGCTCGACGCGGTGGTGCGCGTGGTGCGGGTGCAGGGGTTCGTCAACGCGACCGAGGACTACGCGGAGCACCACCTGGCGCTGGACGGCCTGTCGACGCTGTTCGTCGACGTGTTCGGCGACGCCGGCATCCACACCCGGTCGGTGCTGGGGGCGGTCTCGCTGCGCGGCGGGCTACCCGTCATCGTGGAGTGCCTGTTCGAGGTCCGTGAGACGACGGGCGCGCCGTCCCGACCGTGAGCCGTGGGCTCGGGCCCGCGAGCGCCGAGCGCGCAGCAGCGCGGTCACAGCATTCAAGACTATGAGAGTCTTCTCATTCTTGGCCCTTTTGTGGACAAACGTCCATGAACCGCGGTAACGCGGACGCAACGAGGCGACCTGGGAGGACGCCTCCGCAGCCGTGTCATGAGCCCGGCGCGGGCCCGTGACTGCGCGGCCTGTAGCCGTCTCGCGATCCGGGCGCATCTGGCAGGCCGCAGGCCGCTGGCCTTGGGTGAGCCCTGCTCGACCGCGCAGGGGCCGGTCGCGAGGCACGGTGGCGCTGGCGTCGGCGTGCGTAGGGGGTCGGTATGTCCACGCGTCCACGTCGCTCTGTCGCGCGTCACGTCACGGCGTACGTCGTCGCGCCCGCCGTGACGGTCCCCGGGGTCGAGCGGCCCGCCGACGCCCGCCGCGAGAGCGACCCCCACGGCGTCCCTTGTCGGACCACATCAGCTCTGCGGCGCACCATCAAGTCGTCGTGGACCCCACCGTGGTCGAGTCCCTCCAGCGGAATGTGCCTGCATCACGGGCCGGTTGACGTCACACCGGTCGTCCGAGATCGAGCATGCCCGGCACAGCCCTCGTTCTGGCTCGACATTCCGGTCAGAACCTGACGATCAATCCGAGACGAGAGGTCGCAGGACGTGGCGAAGCCCCAGATCACCGCCCGGCACTGGCAATTTCTTCGAGCGTTGGCGAGGCACGGCAGCATCGGCAGCGTCGCCAGGAACGAGCACCATTCGGAGACCGCCGTCCGGCGGCACCTGAAAGACCTGTCGCGGGCGTGCGCGGTCGAGGTCGTCGACACCAGTGACGGCGTCGCCCGCGTCACGGACGCCGGCATGATGCTGCTCGACAGGCTCGCTCCCATCCTCGACGAGCAGGAGTGGGTGGCCAGTCGCATGCAGGAGCTGCTGACCCTGCGAGAGGAAGACCTCGCCGACGGGAAGCTGGTGTCGGCGACCTCCCGCTGAGCGCTCGGGCCGGACCCGCCCGCCCTCGTCCCGCGTCCTGGCCAGCCCTCGCGGCGAGTCTCGAGGGCGTCCTCCAGCGACGGTTGATGCGTCCCGAGGAGCAGTTACCAGACAGCCGGTATCACCGCGGGAGACGCCACACGACGCCGAGATGAATTGTCACTCAACTGCGCATCGAGGCGCATAGCAGAACGGCGGGGCGTAGTCCACGGACAAGAGCCCTCAGCCGACCACCTTTTTGCGGCGGTGAGGGGGTCTTCCGGGCTGTCGGGCGCTCGTTCAGGATGGCGATATGACCCCCCCGAACCGTTTCGTGCCCGCGGCTCCGGCAGGCGTGTCTCGGGATTCCGTGCCGTACCGGACGCTTCTCGGCCGGACCCCGCACCTGGTTCTCCCCATCGATCCGAACGCGGCTGCCGGCCGTAGGGAGCAATAAGAGATGCACGTCCTCCCGATGTCGTCGTCGCAGCTCGGAATGTACTTCGACGCCCAGGTCCGGAACGCGTCGGACTATCACGTCGCGGTGCACCTGCGGATCGCGCAGGTCCTGCCCGAGCGGTTCGGCGGTGCGGTCCGGCGCGTGATGGCTGCGCAGCCGGCGCTGCGCAGCGCCGTGCGGAACCTCCGTGGCGGCGTCTCGTACGTCGTCGTGCCGGCCGACGAGGTCGAGACGCCGGTCACCTCCCACGACCTGCGGGGGCAGGACGGCGCCCAGGACGCCTTCGACGCGATCGTGGCCGAGGCGACGTCCGCTCCCTTCGACCTGGAGACCGCGCCGCTGTTCCGCGTGGTCCACGCCCGGTTCGACGGCGAGGACCAGGCCGTCGTCGTCTGCCACCACCTCGTCGCGGACGGACTGTCCGTCAGCTACCTGGTCGAGCAGGTCATGGAGCTCGCGCTCGGCGACGACGACCTCGCCGCGGACGTCGTGGAGGACGCCGGACTCGCCGTCTACCAGGAGAAGCAGACCCAGCAGCCCAGCGAGCGCAAGGCCGCCCGCAACCGGGAGTTCTGGGAGCAGAGCCTCGCCCGCCAGGAGGCGCCGGACCTGTCGCACTGGCTCGACCCCACCGCGGGCGACGTCGTCGGACGGGAGGTCCGCGTGCCCGTGGACGCCCGGCTGGTCGACGCGCTGCGGACCTGTGCCCGGGACGCCGAGGTCTCCGAGTACACCGTCTACCTGGGCGTGTTCGGCCTGCTGCTCGCCCGGTACGCGCACACCGACGACGTCGCCGTGTCGATCCCGTTCACCGACCGGCCGGCCCTCGAGATGGAGCGCAGCATCGGCTGCTTCATCCGGACGCTGCCCGTCCACGTCGACGCGACGGCGACGGCGACCGTCCGGGAGCTGCTCGGCCGGCTCCACAAGGCGGTGCTGGGCTCCTGGAAGCACCTCGACCACCCGGTGACGAGGCTGCTGGGCGACCACCCGGCCCTCGCCCGCGTGTTCGACGTGACGTTCATCCACGACGCGTTCAGCTACCCCGAGGGCGTGCACGGCGCGGTGCGGCAGGACGTCAGCGCGGTGCGGCAAGATCCGGTTCCCTTCCCCGGCACGCTCACCGTCATCCTGGAGCAGGTCGACGGCGCCACGGAGCTGGTCTTCCAGTACAAGGACCCGGTCCTGAGCGAGCAGAAGATCCGGCGGTTCGCGGACCGCTACGTGACCCTTCTCGAGCAGGTCCCCACCTCGCTGGACGAGCCCGCGGCGTCGCTCCGCGAGTCGTCGGCCGCCGCCGACGCCGCCCTGCTGGCGGAGCTCTCGCAGACCCACTTCTACGACTGGACCCCGACGCACCTCGGCGACCTGTTCCTCGCGAGGACGACGGCGGACCCGGCAGGGATCGCCTGGTCCGACGCCTCCCGCGAGTACTCGAACGCCTGGGCCCACGACGCGGCCGTCGTGGTGCAGCGCCGCCTGCTCGACCTCACGGGCGGCGAGAAGAAGCGCGTCGCCGTCCTGCTCCCGCGCGGTGCGGAGCTGCTCGCCGGGGTCTTCGGCACCGCTCTGGCCGGCTCCGCCTACGTGCCGCTGTCCGCGGGGACGCCCGCCGAGCGGCTCGCGCAGATCTTCCGCGACGCGGACATCGCCGTCGTGCTGACCACGTCGGATGCGGACGCCGCGTTCCCCGACGGCGTCATGCGCCTCGACATCGACACGATCGACGAGCTCGTCGCCCTGCGCGACGACGAGCGGGTCGAGATCGGCGTGCGGCCCGCCGACGTCGACGTGTCCCCGGACGACGTCCTCTACATCGAGTACACCTCCGGGTCGACGGGCGTCCCCAAGGGCGTCGTCATCACCCACGCCAACATCCAGAACACCGCCCTCGACCTGGAACGACGCTTCCCGCTGCGGGCGCACGACGTCTACCTGCTGAAGACGGCCTTCACGTTCGACATCTTCGGCACGGAGGTCTACGGCTGGCTGGTCGGCGCCGGGCGCCTGCACGTCCTGCCGCCCGGCCACGAGGGCGACGTCCTGGCGGTGGTCGACGCGATCCGCACCGCCGGCGTGACGCACGTGAACTTCACGCCCACCATGCTGCGCCTTCTCGTGGGAGCCGCCGAGTCGGGCGACCGTGCGGCCGCCCTCGCGTCGCTGACGTACGTGTTCAGCGGGGGCGAGGCGCTGACGGCGGACATCGTCGAACGGTTCTGCGCCCTGCCGTTGACCTGCTCCCTGGAGAACGTCTACGGCCCGACCGAGGCCACGATGTGGGCGACCCACACCACCATCACCTCCGCGGACACCGCCCGGATCGCCCCGATCGGCACGCCGCTCAACGACTACCGCGTCTACGTCGTGGCACGCTCCGACGCCCTGTGCGGCGTCGACGTGCCGGGCGAGGTGTGCATCGCGGGTGCCGGTGTCGGCGTCGGCTACCTGAACCGGGACGAGCTCAACGCGCAGCAGTTCGTCGCGAACCCGTTCTTCGACGACGCCCGCGACCCCGAGCACATGCGGCGCATGTACCGCACCGGCGACCTCGGTCACCTGCGCGAGGACGGCCGGTTCGCGTTCATCCGGCGCATCGACCGCCAGGTCAAGGTCGGCGGCGTGCGGATGGAGCTCGGCGAGATCGAGCAGGCGCTGCTGCGCACCGAGGGTGTCGTCGAGGCGGCGGTCGTGATCGACGACGGCGTCGTCCCGCCGCGCCTGGCGGGCTTCTACACGACGCGGGCCTCGACGGGTGCGAGCACCGAGCCGACGACGGCCGACGTGCGGGCCGCGCTGGCCCGCACCCTCGAACCGCAGATGATCCCGTCCGTCCTGCTGGCGATCGACGCGCTGCCCACGTCGACGGCGGGCAAGCTGGACCGCAGGGCGCTCAAGGAGCAGCTCGCGGCGATGCGGGCGCAGGCGGGCGCCGCGCCAGGGCTGCCCGCACCGGGGGACCAGGCGGTGGCGTCGCCGGACGCGCAGGCCACCCGCGGGTCGTCGGCACGCACCGGCACCGCCGCGCCCGGCGGCACCCCCGTCACCGAGCGCGTCGCGGCGCTCTGGCGGACGGTGCTCGGCACGAGCACGCTCGACCCGCGCGCCTCGTTCTTCGAGCAGGGCGGCAGCTCGCTCAGCCTGATGAGCCTCCAGCTGGAGCTGAAGGAGGAGTTCGGCCGCGAGGTCCGGGTCACGGAGCTGCTCAAGCACCCGACGGTCGAGGCGCAGGCAGGGCTGTTCGAGGATCTCGAGGAGCCCTCGCACCAGGAGCCGTCCGAGACTGCCGGGACCGGCGAGACCGCCGAGACCGCCGCGGCCCCCACGGCCCCGGCCGCCGTGCCCTGCGACATCGCCGTCATCGGCATCGGCATCCAGGTGCCCGGCGCGAGCGGCGTGCACGAGTTCTGGTCGAACCTGCGCGACGGTGCCGAGGGCATCACGTTCTACGACGACGACGAGCTGCGCGCGCTCGGCGTCCCGGAGAGCGACATCGCCGCCCCCCAGTACGTCAAGGCCGCCGGTCGCCTCGACGGGGTCGGTGCGTTCGACCACACCCTGTTCCGCATCCCGCCGGCCGAGGCCGACGCCACCTCGCCCCAGCTGCGCCTGCTCTACGAGACCTTCTGGCAGGTCTGCGAGGACGCAGGCTACGACCCGACCGCGCTGCCCGGCCGGGTCGGTGTGTTCGCGGGTGGCAACGACGACTTCGCCTGGTACCAGGACAAGGTGATCGGCGCCGACAGGTACGGCGACGCCTACCAGAACTTCACGCTGGCCACGAACCACTTCCTCAGCACGCGGCTGTCCTACCAGTTCGACCTGACCGGGCCGTCCATGTCGGCACTGACGGGCTGCTCGACGTCGCTGCTGACGGTGCACCTGGCCGTGCAGTCGCTCCGCCTCGGCGAGTGCGACCTGGCCGTGGCGGGCGGTGTCACCCTCGAGCTGCCCAACGGCGGTGGGTACCACTATGCCGACGGCATGATGTTCTCCCCGGACGGCCACTGCCGGCCGTTCGACGCGCGCGCGGCGGGCACCATGTTCTCCAACGGCGCGGCACTGGTGATGCTCAAGCCGGTGGACGCTGCCGTTCGGGACGGCGACCGGGTCTACGGGGTCATCAAGGGCTCGGCCGTGGGGAACGACGGGCGTCGCAAGCTCTCGTACACCGCGCCCAGCGAGGACGGCCAGTGCGAGACGATCCGCGCCGCCTACGAGTCCTCCGGGATCGACCCGGCGACCGTCAGCTACGTCGAGGCGCACGGCACCGGGACGCTGCTCGGCGACCCGATCGAGGTCGCGTCGCTGGCACGGGCCTTCGAGGGCGTCCCCGCGGGCGAGGTCCTGCTCGGCTCCGTGAAGGGGAACGTGGGCCACACGGACTCCGCCGCCGGGTCGGTGGGGCTGAGCAAGGTCGCGCTCAGCCTCGAGCACCGGTACCTGCCGGGCACGCGCAACTACGCGGACCCCAACCCCCACATCGACTTCCGGAGCACCCCGTTCCGGGTCACCAGCCAGGGCGAGCCCTGGCGCGGCCGCGCTCTGCGCGCGGGCATCAACTCCTTCGGCGTCGGCGGGACCAACGTGCACATGATCGTCGAAGAGGGCCCCCGGGCCGGCGCCACCCAGGACAACGCGTACGAGGTGCTGCAGTTCTCCGCGGCCAGCCCGGAGGCGCTGGACCGCACGGCGGACGCCGTCGTCCGGCACATCGCGACGCACGCGGACGTGTCCGTGAGCGACGCCGCCCGGACGCTGTGCCAGGGACGCGCCCAGCTCACGCACCGCAAGACCATGGTGGTGTCGGCGGCCGAGCCCCGGGACGCGGAGCGGTGGGCGGAACGGCTCCGCTCCGCCCCGGCCACGCAGGCCCGGTCCGGCGCGCGGACGGCGCTGCTGTTCTCCGGGCAGGGGAACCAGTACCACGCGATGGGGCGCGGGCTGTACCTGAGCGACAGCCCGTCGGGCGTGCTCTTCCGCCGGTGGATGGACGAGGTCATCGGTCACCTCGCCGACGACGAGGCGGCCCAGCTCCGCGACGTGCTGTACGGCCCCGAGGGCGACAAGCGGATCCACCGCACCGAGTGGTCGCAGCTCGCGCTGTTCGGCTCGCAGCTCGCGGCCGCGAAGGTGCTGGAGGCCTTCGGCGTCGTCCCCGACGTGCTGGTGGGGCACAGCATCGGCGAGCTGACCGCGGCGGCGCTCGCGGGCGTGTGGGAGCTCGGCGACGCCGTGCGGCTGGTCCGTGAGCGGGGCAGACTCATGCAGGCCCAGGAGCCGGGCGTGATGATCGCCGTGCTCGCGCCCGCGGCACAGGTCCGGGACGTGATCGCGGGGATGGACGGGGTCTGGCTGTCGCTGGACAACTCCGCGATGCGGTCCGTGGTCGGGATGCGGAGCGAGGTGGTCGACGCCGTCGTCCGTCAGCTCGACGACGCCGGGTTGCTGGGCATCCCGCTGCAGACGTCGCACGCCTTCCACACGCCGATGATGAGCGACGCCGCGAAGGCGTTCGAGGAGGCCGTCGCCGGCGTCACGACGCGCGACCCGGCGGTGCCGATCATCTCGAACCGCACGGGCGAGGTCGTCGGGCCGGGCGAGATGACGGACCCGGCGTACTGGGGTGACCACATCACCGGCGAGGTCCGGTTCGCCACGAGCCTCGCGACGCTGCTGGCGGACGGGCCGCTGTTCGGCGTCGAGATCGGACCGGGTCCGAGCCTCTCGACGTTCGCGGCGCACGACCCCGGCAAGCGGCACGACCACGTGTTCGTCCACGTGCTGAAGCGCGCCGCGGAGAAGGATGCGGACGAGGCGTGGCTGCTGAACGCCCTCGGCACCCTGTGGAGCGCCGGGCTGCCCGTGGACTGGACCCACCACACCACGGGCCGGCGCATCTCCCTGCCGACCTACTCCTTCGACCGCCATCCCCACCCCGTCACCACGACCACCAGGGTCGCCTCCGGCGGCGCCGCGGCCGTCCGGCCCCTGCCTGCCTCCCCGTCCGCCGACGTGGCCGGTCCCGCCGGCGGTGACGTCGACCTCGTCGCCGCGGTGCAGGCGACGTTCGTCGCCGTGCTCGGGTACCCGGAGGTCGCCGCCGACGCCGACTTCTTCGCGCTCGGCGGGGACTCGCTCAAGGCGACCGGGCTCGCCGCACTGCTCAGCTCGCGGCTCGGGGTGGTCGTCACCGTCGCGGACGTGTTCGCGGCGACGACGCCCGCGGCGCTCGCGGAGCGGTTCGCCCCGGCGGCGCGGGCCGCGGCGGACGGTGCGCCGTCGGCGGGCGTGCACCGCCTGGCACCCGCACCCGCGCAGGACGACTACCCGCTCAGCCCTGCGCAGGTCCGGATGTACATCGCGGCGCAGCTCGACCCCGCCGCGCTCGTCTACAACATGGCGTCCGCCACGTGGCTCGACGGCACGCTCGACCCGGACGCGCTGCGCACCGCCGTGGGCCGCCTGGTCGCGCGGCACGAGCCGCTGCGCACCACCTTCGCGCTGCGCGACGGCGGGCTCCGGCAGGCGATCGCGGATCCCGGCACGACCGGTCCGCTGCCGCTCGTCTTCTCCACCGCGGCACACGTGGGCCAGGACGTCGTCGACGGGCTCATGGACCGCTTCGTGCGGCCCTTCGACCTGGGCACCGGCCCGCTGTTCCGCATGGAGGTGGTCGACGGCGGCAGCAGCGGCAGCCTCGTGCTGTTCGACATCCACCACATCGTCGCCGACGCGGTCTCCGCCGAGATCATCGCCCGCGATCTCGGCGCCCTGTACGCCGGCGACCTCGAACCGCTCGACGTGCACTACAAGGACGTCGTCGTGCACCACGACGAGACCCGTGCCCGGCTGGTCGCCGAGTCCGCGGCGCAGCTCCTGGAGACCCTGCGGGACGCGCCGACGGCGGCGCTCCTCACCACGGACCGGCCGCGCGGCGCCGCGCGGGACGGGGCAGCCGGACGCGTGAAGCAGCACCTGGACCCTGCCCGCATGCGGAGCGTGCGGGTGCTCGCGGAGGCGCACGACGCCACGCCGTTCATGGTCCTGCTGTCCGCCTGGGGCGCGACGCTCGCCCGCACGACCGGCCGCGACGACCTCGTGATCGGCGCGCCGGTGGCCGGTCGGACCCTCGCGGAGACGCAGGAGATGGTCGGCATGTTCGTCAACATGATGCCGATCCGGCTCCGCCCGGAGCCGACGACGTCGTTCGGCGACTACCTCGACGCGAGCCGCAGCGCGGTGGTCGACGCCCTGCAGCACCAGGACGTGCCGTTCGACCGGGTCGTCGACGCGCTCGGCCTGGAGCGGGTCCCCGGCCGGCACCCGCTGTGCGACGTGTCGTTCGACTACCACAACATCGAGCGGCACGACGTCGCGATCGACGGGATCGCGGCCCGCGAGCTCGAGGTGAGGCCGGCGGGCGTCGCCATGGACCTCGTCATCACCTGCACGGAGACCGCCGACGGCCTCGCGGTCGAGCTCGACTACGCGGCCGGGCTGTTCGACCGGGCCACGATCGAGCGGCTGGTCATGTGCTTCGAGGCCCTCCTGGTGGCCGCGTGCCAGGACGACGACCTCCCGATCGGCCGGATCCCGCTCGGCACCCCGACCGACGCGATCCGCGCCCGGCTCGTCGCCGCCCCGTTCACGCCGGTGCACGAGCTCGTCGCGCAGCGGGCGGCGGAGCACCCGGCGGCCGTCGCGGTCATCGACGGGAACGGTGATCGCTACACGTTCGCGCAGCTGGACGGCATGGCGAACGCGCAGGCCGCGCGCCTGGTCGACGCCGGGCTGCGGCTCGGCGAGCACGTCGCGCTGTTCACCCGGCGGGACGTGAACCTGCTGGTCGCGCAGCTGGCCATCCTCAAGGCCGGCGGCGCCTACCTGCCGATCGACCCCGAGCAGCCCGTCGCGCGGCAGGAGCGGATCCTCGCCGACGCGGCGCCGAGGTTCGCCTTCGCGGAGCCGGGTCTCGCGGCCGCGCCGGCCGTCGGCACGGTGTTCGACCTCACCACCTGCACGGCGCGCACGGCACCCGCCCCCGCCGGACGCCCCGCCGGACCCGTCGTCGGGCCGGACGTCCCGGCGTACGCGGTGTTCACCTCAGGGTCCACGGGCCGGCCCAAGGGCATCCAGGTCAAGCACCGTGGCGTGACGAACCTGTGGCACGACCACGCCGCGCGCGGGATCTTCGCGCCGGGCGACGTGATCATCAGCCTGGCGGACCCGACGTTCGACATCTTCACCTTCGAGAGCCTGCTGCCCCTGGCCTCGGGTGCGGCGGTCCACATGTGCCCGGTGGACGACCAGAAGGACGCCGCCGCGATCGCCCAGCGGGTCGAGGCGTACGGCGTGACCCACATCCAGGCGCCGGTGTCGAAGATGGCGGCGCTCTGCGGCAACCGGCTGTTCCGCGCCCAGCTGCCCGCGCTGCGGGTGGTGGTCTGCGGGGGCGAGCACTTCTCCGAGAACCTGCTGGCGCTGCTGCTCCAGGAGAGCGGCGCACGGGTCTTCAACATGTACGGGCCGACCGAGACCACGGTGACCGCGACCGTCAAGGAGTTCGCGCCCGGTGACGACGTGACGATCGGCAGCGCCGTGTCCGGTGCCGCCGTGATCGTCGTCGGCGAGGACGGGACGATCCTGCCCGCCGGCGAACCGGGCGAGCTGTGCATCGCGGGCGAGGGGCTCGCCGTCGGCTACATCAACGACCCGGAGAAGACGGCGGCGGCGTTCACCACCCTGCGGGAGCTGCCCGGCGTGCGCGTCTACCGGACCGGCGACGCCGGGTACCTGCGGCCCGACGGCGAGATCGTGCTGTCCGGGCGCCTCGACCACCAGGTCAAGGTCAACGGCAACCGGATCGAGCTCGGCGAGATCGAGAAGACCGCGATGCGTGCCGACGGCGTGACGTACGCCGTCGCCACGGTGTCCGACGGCGACCTGGTGCTGCACTACACGGCGCAGGACGCCGCCGACCGGTCGGCGGCGGTCCTCGCGCAGATCGACGCGGCCCTCCCGGCCTACATGCGCCCCGCCCGCCTCCGCCAGGTCGCGGAGATGCCGAAGCTCCCCAACAAGAAGGTCGACCGCGCGGCGCTGGAGGCGGCCGCGGGGCAGACCGCGGCGCCGACTGCGCCGACCACTCCGACGACCACTGCACCGGCCACGGCGCCGACCGCGCCTGCCGGTGACGTGCTCGAGGTGATCCTCGGCGTGTGGGCCGAGGTGCTCGGGCGGAGCGTCTCGGCCGGTGACAACTTCTTCGACGTCGGCGGGAGCTCCTACAAGCTCATGCTGGTCAACAACCGTCTCGGCGAGGAGCTGGAGCGGAGCATCCCGCTCGTCCGCCTCTTCGAGAACCCGACGCCGCGGGCCCTGGCCGAGGCGCTCGGTCATCGGGCGGTCCCGGCGACCGGCCCCGGTCGGGCGGACTCCTCGGCAGGCCCCACCGCGGCAGGTCCCGCCGCGGCAGGTCCCCCCGCTGCCGACGAGACCGGCACCATCGCCGCGGTCGACATCATGGGGATCACGGAGTGGGCGGATCAGCGGCAGCACGCCGAGGCCCAGGACCCGGGCCGCAAGATCGCGGTGATCGGCATGGCCGGTGTCCTGCCCGGCGCCGCGACCGTCGCCGAGTACTGGGACAACCGCTTCGCCGGCGTCGACAGCATCTCCCGCTTCACGCGCGACGAGCTGCTCGACGCCGGGTTCGACGAGGCCACCGTCGACGACCCGCGCTACGTCAACGCCCGCGGGTACGTCGCTGCCGACACCTTCGACGCGGACTTCTTCGAGTACTCCGCGCACGAGGCCGAGACCATGGACCCGCAGGTGCGGCTCCTGCACGAGACCGCCTGGCACGCGCTGGAGGACGCCGGCTACGTGCCCGGCGAGTTCCCGGGCGACATCGCGCTCTTCGCCGGCAGCGGCACGAACTTCGCCTGGATGGCCCGGTTCCTGCGGCGCAAGGACGACCCGATCGGGGCGTTCGAGGCGATGACGATGAACGAGAAGGACTTCCTCGCCACGAAGGTGGCCTACAAGCTCGGCCTCACCGGCCCCGCCGTGAACGTGCAGACGGCGTGCTCGACGTCGTTGGTCGCCATCCACCAGGCCGTCAGCTGCCTGCGCCAGGGCGAGGCCGACATGGCGCTCGCCGGCGGCGTCGCGCTCAACTTCCCGCGCACCGAGGGCTACACCTGGCACGAGGGGATGATCTTCTCGGCCGACGGCGTGTGCCGCCCCTTCTCGCAGGACGCCAACGGCACGGTCGGCGGCCAGGGTGTCGGCGTCGTCCTCCTCAAGCCGCTCGACGCGGCCCTGGCCGACGGCGACCACATCTACGCGGTGATCGCCGGCAGCGCGACGAACAACGACGGCCGCGCCAAGGTCGGCTACACCGCTCCGAGCGTGCGCGGTCAGGAGCAGGTCATCCGCAGCGCCCTCTCGGACGCCGCCGTCGAGGCCGAGGACGTCATCTACGTCGAGACCCACGGTACGGGCACCGTGCACGGCGACCCGATCGAGTACCAGGCGCTCGCCAACGTCTACGGCGGGAGCCGCCCGGTCGCGCTGGGCGCGGCCAAGGCCAACGTCGGCCACCTCGACGCGGCCGCGGGCGTCGCCGGGTTCTTCGGCGCCGTCGGCGTCGTCCACCGCGGCATCATCCCGCCGATGGCCAACTTCACGGCCATGAACCGGGGCATCGACGCCGCGGGCTCGATCTACGTGCCCACCCGGGCGACGGCCCCTGCCGGGGGCGTGCCGTTCGCCGCCGTGAGCTCCTTCGGGATCGGCGGCACCAACGCGCACGTCATCCTGGAGCCCGCCCCGGTGCGCCCGGAGCCGTCGGACAGGGACGACGGCGGCGAGTGCCTCTTCCCCGTCTCGGCGCGCACCGAGAGGTCCCGGCGCCGGATGCAGGACGCGCTGGCGGACTTCCTCGGTGCGGGCGGCCCGGCGCTCGACGTCTCGGCCACCCTGGCCCGGGGCCGCGCGCAGTTCGAGCACCGCGCCGCCGCGATCCGTGTGCCCGGCGGAGCCCTCGAGTGGATCGAGCCGGGAGCGCACGCGCTCGCGATCGACGCGTCGGACGGGGTGCGGCTGACGCTCCCGGCTGGCCTGCCGGACGACACCTCCCCGGCCGGTCAGCCGTTCGTCCGGGCGCTGAACCTCGTGCTCAGCGTCTTCGAGGACGGCCTGCGTGCCCAGGTGCGCGCGGCGTTGTCCGACGTCGGCACGCCGGACAACCCCCCGATCGATCGCATCTCCCAGCTCGTGGTCCGGGTGGCGATCGCCCGCTTCGCCGGGCCCGACAGCCTGCACGCACGCGTCGGGGACGACCGGCTGCTGCGCATCGCCCTCGGCGTCGCGACCGCGGAGATCAGCTCCGGCGAGGCGATGGGGCACCTGAGGGCCGGGACGGCGCCGGAGCGGGCGCTGCAGGCGGTGCCGGAGGTGATCACCCCTGCCGAGACGGGTGGCCTGGTCACGCTCGACGTCCTGCGGCGGGTGCTCGCGACCCGCTGGGTGCGCGGTGCCGACGTCGACAGGACGCTGTTCTGCGCGGACGGCCGGCGCGTCCCGGCGCCGGGCTACGCGTTCGAGCCGCGTCCCTTCCTCTCCGACATCCGCTGGGACGACCTGGGCCTCGCGTCCGACGTCGAGCCTCCGGCGGTCACGACCGGCCTCGACCACGAGGCCGTGCGCGGGACCTGGGTCGAGGTGCTCGGCTCCGAGCCCACCGACGACGCGGACTTCCTCCGCTCGGGCGGCGACTCCCTGGCCGCGGTGAGGTTCACCGCGCTCGTCGAGAAGCGCACGGGCGTCGCGATCACCGTCGGCGAGATGTTCACCGACGCGAGCTACGCCGCGATCCGCACCCTCCTGACCGCCAGGGCGGCGCAGACCCAGGCGTCCACGCCGACCCCGCCGTCGACCGACCCCGCACGCCCCGCCCCTGCCGAGGTCGTCGAGACGCCGGCGTCGCCCGCGCAGCGCAGGATGTACGCCGTCTGCGCGCTCCGCGACGACGACACGGCGTACAACCTCGCCATCGCGTACCGGGTGACCGGCCGGCTCGACGTCGAGCGGCTCCGGGACGCGTTCCGGCAGATCGTCGGGCGGCACGAGCAGCTGCGCACGTCGTTCCACCTGGCCGACGACGGCACGCTGGTGCAGCGCGTGCGCACCGAGGTGCCGGACGTGGTCCGCGTCGTCACGGCCACCGCTGCCGAGGTCGAGGCCCGCCTCGCGGCCGGGCCGCGGCCGTTCGACCTCACCGACGCCCCGCTGCTGCGGGTCGAGATCCTGAGCGTCCGCGACGACCTGCACTACCTCCTGCTCGACCTGCACCACATCGTCGGGGACCAGACCTCCCTGGGCGTCATCGCCGACGACCTCTCCCGCGCTCTGCGTGGCCGGTCCCCGGCCGCGGCGCCCCTGCCGTACGCCGACCACGTCGCCGCGCTGGCCCGGCTGGCGGAGACCGGCCGGCTCGATGCGGACGTGGAGTACTTCGCCACCGCGTTGCGCGGCGACCTCCCGCGGCTCCAGCTCCCGGCGGACCGCACCCCGCCGGAGCCCGCCACGCTCGACGGCGACCGGCACGGCCTGACCTGCACGGCGAGCCGTCGGGCCGTGACCGACCTGGCCCGGGAGTGCGGCGCGACGCCGTACATGGTGTTCCTCGCCGCCCTCACCCGCGTGCTCGGCCTGTACAGCGGCCAGCGGGAGTTCCTGCTGGGCACGGCCGTGTCCGGCCGGCACGTCCCCGGGAGCGAGCACACCGTGGGGATGTTCGTGAACACCCTGCCGCTGCGCGTCACCGACCTGTCGGACCGCACGGTGCGCGACGCGGTCGCGGCGGCGAAGGACAGCGTGGCGGCCGTGCTCGGCCACCAGGACGCACCGTTCGAGGCGGTGCTGGCCCGGCTCGGCATCCGGCCCGGCGGTGACGCGAACCCGCTGTTCGACGTCCTGCTCAACTACGTCAGCACCGGCACCGAGGAGCTCGAGCTCGACGGCGTCCGGATGGAGCCGCTGCCGCACGGCCGGGTCAAGAGCCGCTACGCGCTCTCCTTCAGCGTCGCCGAGCGCACGGACGACCTCGTGGTGGACATCGAGTACCGCACCGAGATGTTCGACCACGCCACGATCGCGCGCCTCGGTGCCCAGCTGGACCTGCTGCTGCTCGCCATGACGCAGGACGCCGGACGCCGCGTCGCGGAGCTGCCGCTGGAGACGCCGGACGAGCACGCGAGGCGGCGCGCCGAGCTGACCGCCGCGGGGCCCGCGATCACCGAGCCGCTGCTGACCCGGATCCGGGAGTCGTTCGCCGAGCACGCGGACCTGCCCGCACTGCGCTGGGACGGGCAGGAGTGGAGCTACGCGGACCTCGACCGCCTCACCGACGACCTGGCCGGAGGGCTCCAGGACGCGGGGGTCCGCACCGGTGACTTCGTGCTCTGCCTCCTGGAGCGCGGGCCGTGGCAGGTCCTCACCCGCGTCGCGCTCATGAAGTGCGGCGCGATCGAGGTCCCGCTCGACGTGGACCTGCCCGACGAGCGGGTCGCCGGGATCCTGGCCGACAGCGGTGCCGCCGTGGTCCTGGCCACGGCGCCGGAGGCGTGGGAGCGGCCCGGCGTCGTCGCCCGCCGTCCCCAGGACCTGACCGGGACGTACGCACCGCCGTCGGACGTCACGGCCGACAGCCCCCTGGTCATGATCTACACGTCGGGCACGACGGGCCTGCCCAAGGGCACCCTCGTCACCCACGGCGGCGTGCTGAGCACCTGCTCGGACAACGGCTACATGGACTACGCCCCGGGGATGCGGGTCCTGCACCTGACGGGCTGCACCTTCGACCCGTCGCTGCTCGACGTCCACAGCGCGCTCCTCGCCGGCGCGACCCTCGTCATGGGCGGCCACGAGCACGCCAGGGACATGAACCTCCTGGCGGACCTGCTCCGCGAGGAACGGGTCGACGCAGGCATCCTCATCACCGCGGTGTTCCACCTGCTGATGGCGGAGCGTCCCGAGGCGGTCGCGGGGATGTCCGCGCTGTACGTCGGCGGCGAGGCGATGCAGCCGTGGGCGGCACAGCGCGCCTTCGACGTGCTGGGGGCCGGGAGGCTCTGGAACCTGTACGGGCCCACGGAGGCGTCGGTCTGCACGACGTCCTTCCGTGTCGACGAGTACCCGGACTTCGCGCGGATGCCGATCGGTGGCCCCGCCCGGAACCGTGACCTCTACATCGTTCACCCGGACGGCACCGACGTCCCGCGCGGGGTGCCCGGCGAGCTCTGCGTGGGCGGCCCGAGCGTCGCGCTCGGCTACCACCAGCGGCCCGGGCTGACGGCCGAGAAGTTCGTGGACGGCCTCGCCGGGGTCGCCGGCCGCGTCTACCGCACGGGCGACCGCGTGGTGCTGGACGACGCCGGACGCATCGTCTACCTCGACCGCATCGACCGGCAGGTCAAGCACGCCGGGTACCGGATCGAGCTCTCCGAGATCGAGCTCGCGCTCCAGGGCTGCCCCGGGGTGTCCGACGCCGTCGTCGTCCACACCAAGGACGGCAACGACAGCCGGCTGACCGGGTTCTGCCGGGCGGAGCCGACGACGGACGGGCCGACCGAGGCCGGGCTGCGCGACCAGCTCGCCACGAGGCTGCCGCGGTACATGGTCCCGCAGCGCGTGATCGTCCTGCCGGAGTTCCCGCTGACGTCGCACGGCAAGGTCGACCGTGCACGGCTGGCCGCCCGGATCGACGCCCCCGTGGGTGCCGCCGGGGCCCGGACGGCTCCGGACGCGGTCGGGAGCCGGCCGGTGGGCGATGTGCTGGCCGTCTTCCGGGAGGTCCTCGCGGCGCCGGAGCTGGCCGGGACCGCTGACTTCTTCGCCGCCGGCGGGCAGTCGCTCCAGGCGATCGCCGTGGTGCGCAGGCTCCGGGAGTCCGGTGCGGAGCTGCAGGTGAGCGACCTGTACCGGCACCCGACGGCGGACGCTCTGCGCGCGTTCCTGCAGCCCGAGCCCCCGGCCGGCGCGCAGCCGGAGCCCGCGGACCGCGGCGGGGAGCCGCGGCGCGCGGTCTCCGCGGACCAGTTCCGCAGGATCGTCTCCTGGGCTGCCCACGACGCCCACCGCGTCGCGGAGTCCTACGCGGGCGAGCCCGCCGCGCACGGCTTCGACATCGGTGCCCTGGCCCGGTTGCACCGCGCCAGCGGCACCGAGACCGGCGGCTTCATCCAGACCGTCACGGGCGTCGACGTCGAGGACCTGCGGGACGGCATCGGGCGGACCGTGGTCCGCCACGAGTCCCTCCGCGCCCGCCTCGTGGGGGACTCCTTCGAGATCGTCGGCCCCGACGCCTTCGGTGACCTGTCCGGCCTGATCGCGGTCCAGGACGCCCGCCGGATCGACAGGGACCAGGTCGCCGCCCTCGTCGGTGACCTGGCGCACGCCCTGCAGGCGCAGCCCTTCACCGACGGCCTGCTCTGGCGGTGCGTGGTGGTCCGGGTCTCCGACGACGAGCTGCGGCTGGTCTGGGCCTTCCACCACGCCGTCTTCGACGGGTTCAGCGCAGGGATCCTGCGGGACGAGACGGTGCGTGCCGCCCGGGGCGTGGAGCTCCCCGCTCCGCGGCAGTTCGGCGCGTACCTCGCGGCCCTCGCCGACGCCCCGGACTGGAGGGGAGGCCTCGAGGGCTTCGACCACGCCGACTGGCTCGCGGCGAACCTCCGGGCGGGGCACGCCGTCGCGGGGGAGCCCGCGGCGTCCCGGGCCCCGGTCCAGCGGTACAGCTTTCCGCTGGTCGGCGGCGAGAACCCGCTGGACGCGGCCTTCGCCGTCCTGCACGCGCAGCTCGCCCGGCACAGCGGTGGGGACCGGGTCGCCATCGGCTTCGTGACCAGCTCGCGTCGCTGGGCGGGGCAGGACTGGTCCGACTGCGTGGGCGAGTTCCTCGACGTCGTCCCCGTGCTGCTGACGGGCGACGGCGACCAGGCCGCGGTGGCGGACCGCCTCGCCCGGGCGCAGCGGTCCGGCCTGAACTTCGTCTCCGCGCTGGCCGCCGAGCCCGAGGGCCTCGGCGAGGCCGGACCGCTGCGCGCCGAGGACCTCCACGCGCTCCGAGCCGCCTACTGGAACGACCTGGGGAAGCTCGACCTGACCCTCGTCAACTTCCAGGGCCACATCCCCGCGGACGAGATGCCGGAGGTCTCGCCGAGCGGCGGACCCGGCCTGGCGCGCACCCACATCAACGTCTGGCACGACGACGACGCCCTCCACGTCGAGTGGATCAGCGACGCCCGGGTGCTGCACCAGGTCGGAGGCCCACGATGACCGCTGTCCCCGCCACCGCCGCCGCGTCGGCCACGCCCGTGGTGATCACCGGCCTGGCGCTGCGCCTGCCCGGCGCCGCCACCCAGGACGACTTCTGGCAGCTCCTCATCGACGGCGTCGTCCGCACGGCTCCGGTCAGCGCCCGCCGTCGTGCGCTCGCGCGCGCGCCGTGGTGGGACGACGTCATCGGCGAGGTCGAGGGCATCGAGCTGTTCGACGCCGGGTTCTTCGGCATCGACGAGCACGAGGCGAGGTTCATGGACCCGCAGCACCGGGTCGGCATGGAGGTCGCGTACGACGCCCTGTGCGATGCCGGTCTGGCCGAGTCGGGCGTGAGCGACAGCCGGCGCTACTCCGTGCACATGGCCATGACCGGCAACCCCTACTACGGCCTCGTCTGCCGCTACCTCGACGAGCACGGCCCGGCCGGTCTGCCCCCGCGCACGATCATGAACACGTACCACGGTGCGCTGGCCGCGCGGATCTCCCACCAGTTCGACCTCACCGGACCGGTCATGGCCGTGGACACGGCCTGCTCGTCGTTCCTCTCGGCACTGGTGCAGGGCATCGACTCCATCCGGAACGGGGGGTGCGACGGCGCCGTCGTCGGCGGGGTCAACCTGCTCAGCGCCGCCTACACGACGATGCTGTGCAACGCCGGCGGCATCACGACGTCGCACCCGCACACGCGCGTGTTCGACGAGGAGGCGGACGGCACGCTGATCGGCGAGGGCGTGGTCGTGGTCGTCCTGGAGCGCCAGGACGTCGCGCGGGCGCGGAACCGCAGGATCTACGGACGGATCGCGGCGCACGCCATCAACAACGACGGCTCGTCGCTGAGCATCATGGCGCCCAACCCGCGCGGTCAGGGCGCCGTGATCCGCGACGCGTACGCGGACGGCGTCGTGGACCCCACCGCGGTCGGCTACATCGAGACGCACGGCGCAGGCACCCGGGTCGGCGACCCCATCGAGGTGAACGCGCTGTCGAAGGTCTACCGCAAGGAGGACTTCGGCGACGCGAAGATCGGGCTCGGCTCCGTCAAGTCCAACATCGGGCACCTGCTGAGCGCCGCCGGCGGCGCCGGCCTCGCGAAGCTCCTGCTCAGCCTGAGGAACGGGCAGATGGCGCCGAACGTGCACCTCACGACGATCAACCCGCTGCTCCGGCTTGAGCGGACGCCGTTCGAGGTGATGACGTCACCCCGGCCGTGGCCACGGGTGGACGGACGGCCGCGGGTCGGCGCCATCACGTCGCTCGGTCTCGGCGGGACGAACGTGCACGTCGTGGTCGAGGAGGCCGACGACGGCGGGCGCCCGCGCGGTGCGCTGCCGGAGCCGGTGGTCTGTCTCTCGGCGACGTCGCAGGACGCGCTGCGCCAGATGCTCACGGAGGTCGAACGGCACACCGCCGGCGGCGCCGACCCGTACGACCTCGCGATGACGCTCGCCCGTTTCCGCCCGGCCTACGCCTGGCGGGCGACCGCCGTCCTCGACCCGGCGACCGGTGCGGTGACGCAGACCCGCATGAACCACGTCGCCAAGCCCGACCGCCGTCCCAAGGGCGAACCGCCGCGGACGCTCGAGGCCGCCGCCGAGCGGTTCCTCCACGGCGGCGCGATCGACTGGACCGAGTTCTTCCCTGACGGGACCGGGACGACCCTCCGTCTCGATCCGTATCCCTTCTCCCGGCTGCCGTACTGGCTGGATGCTGACCCACCGAAAGGAACTGACATGACGAAGGACGAGATCAAGGCCGTTCTCATCAAGGGGATCGCCTCTGAGCTGTCCATCGCCCCCGGCGACGTCGGGGACGACGAGGGCTTCGCGCAGCTCGGCGTGTCCTCGGTCCAGGCGCTGAAGATCGTGAACCGCCTGCGCAAGGAGCTCGACATGGACATCAACCCGGTCGCGCTCTTCGAGTTCAAGACGGTCGACGACATCAGCGCGTACCTCGCCGAGGAGCGTGCCGCATGACGGCGACCCTGGACACGACGTCGAACCGCGCCTACCACGACCGGGTCAAGAAGGTCCTGCCCGGCGGCGTGCACTACAACTTCAACATGCCCTGGGAAGAGGTGCCGATCCACTTCACGGGCGGCCGGGGCAGTCGTCTCTTCGACATGGACGGCAACGAGTACCTCGACCTGTACGCGCGATTCGGGGCGATGATCCTCGGGCATTCCCACGAGGAGTACATCGAGGCGCTCGGGACGGCGATGCGGGACGTGCTGTGCGCCAGCCACACGGACTTCGACGCCGACGCGCTCGAGCTCATGAACCGGCACATCCCCTGCGCGGAGATGGTCCGGTTCGCCGTGTCCGGCTCGGAGGTCCTGCAGGCGGCGCTCCGCCTGGCGCGCGCGTACACGGGGCGGAACCGGTTCGTGCGGTTCGAGAACCACTACCACGGCAGCTACGACAACATCATGGGCGGCCGCGTGCCCGACCGCGCCGACCCCGTCCCGGTGGACTTCCGCGGTGACCTCAAGGGCACCGCCGGACGCGCCACCGACATCATGGCCGACCAGTCGTTCATGCTGCCGTGGAACGACGCGGACGCCCTGGAGACGTTGCTCGCCGAACGCGGTGAGGAGATCGCCTGCGTGCTCACCGAGCCGGTGTGCGTCAACGGCGGCTCGGTCGAACCCGCCCCGGGATACCTGGAGCGGGTGCGCGAGCTGTGCACGCGGTACGGCGTCGTCCTCATCTTCGACGAGGTGATCACCGGCATGCGGATGGGGCTCGGCGGCGCCCAGAAGGCGTTGGGCGTGACGCCGGACCTGGCCACCTTCGGCAAGGCGCTCGCCGGTGGCGGCGTCCCGATCGCCGCGCTGACCGGCAAGCGCTCGATCATGGAGCTGCTGGAGAGCAAGAGGGTCGTCCACGCGGGCACGTTCAACGGGTACTCGCTGGGCACGGCCGCCGTGCGGGCGACGTTCGAGATCCTCGGCCGCGACGACGAGGCGGCGCTGACCGGCATGCGCGGGCGCGTCGTGGCGATCCAGGAGATCCTCCGCGCCGAGGCGGAGCGGGTGGGTCTGCCGCTGATCGTGCAGGGCCCCGCAGGGCTGGCCTCGTTCCACTGCCGCGAGACGCCGCTGGAGGCGCCCTCCCAGTACGACTTCGACCTGATGGGCAAGGACATCGTCGTCACCTCCGCCCTCGCGCGGCACGGCGTCCTCGTGTCGAGCATCTCGCGGATGTACGCGAACGCCTCGCTGTCCGACGCCGACGTCGAGTTCTTCGCCGACCGGGCGCCGAAGGCCCTGGTCGAGGCCAAGCACCAGATCGACGAGATCTACTCATGAGTCCGGAAGGAAAGACCGTGTCCGAAGCTGCTGTGTCCTCCACCGCGGAGCCCGAGGGCGTCCGGACCGAGACGGCCGAGCCCGCGGCGACGCCGTCGGCGGGCACGAGGGGGAGGCTGGGCCTGAAGGGGTACGGCAAGTACCTCGCCCTCTACGTGACGCTCACCATCGGTGTGCTGTGGGGCGTCGTGGCGCTCTACCTGCCCGACTACGAGTACATGGCGGGGATCCTGGGTGAGCTCGAGACCACGAGCCCCGTCGTGGTCCTCGTGCTGCACAGCCCGGCCATCGCCGCGTTCGTCGTGCTGTTCTGGTACGACGGCTGGCGCGGGGTGGCCAACTACCTCCGCACCTGGGTGCCCCGCAGGAAGGACCTCGTCTGGATCCCGGTCCTCATGGGCCTCATGCTGCTGTACATCTTCGCGGTGCGGTGGGTGTGCCAGCTGTTCGGCATCGAGGTGCCGCCGGAGCCGATGGGCTTCGTGGACGGCCTGGTGCGGTTCCTCGAGCTGTCCTACATGGAAGTCGGCATGATCGCGATCGCGATCGGCTGGTTCGGGTTCTTCCTGCCGCTCATGCACCGCGCCACGGGCAGCCGCGTCCGGGCCGGTGCCCTGACGGGCCTCGGCATCGGCATCTTCGTCGCCCCGGGCAACGTGTTCGCCTCGTTCGAGCTGGCGACCGCGTGGCCCCTGTACACCGCGCAGCTGTGCGTGCTGGGCATCGGGATGTCGCTGCTGATGAGCAGGCTGAAGGGCAACACGCTCTTCTTCCTCCTGCCGTTCTGGGTGTCGGCGTCGGGCAGCCACTTCGGGCTGTACTTCTTCACCAAGGAGACGCAGGTCGTGCAGATCAGCCTCTTCACGGCGCTGGTCTTCGCCCTGTACTTCGTGCTGAAGGCGCAGGGCGGCGGCAGGCTCGAGCCGGTCCACACCTTCCCGGAGTACCTGGAGAACGCGTACACGACGCGCGTGGGCGCGCCGTTCCCGGGCAAGGGCGACCGCAGCAAGGAGCTCGCCGCGCAGCAGCCGACGGCGTCGGAGCCGGCGTGAGCTCCTCGGTGCTGTGGAACCTCCGGCCGTCGGAGGCCGGGCGGCAGATCGTCATGTTCCCGTTCCTGGGAGGGTTCGGTGCGTCGTTCAACCCGCTGATCGCGACCCTCGAGGCGGACTGGGACGTGTGGACCGTGAACCCTCCGGGGCACGGCTCCAGCGCGCTGCCGCCGGTGCACCGGCTCGACGACCTCGTCCACCTGTACCTGGGGAACCTGCGTGACGTCCTGAGGCCGGGGGCGGTGTTCTTCGGGCACAGCATGGGCAGCGTCGTGGCGTACCACGTGCTGCTCGCGATGGCCGCGGACGCCGGCTTCGACGGGCGCCGCCCGAGCGACCTCGTCCTGTCGGCCTCGGCCGCACCCCTGCACCTCCCGGTGCAGGGGCACGCCGAGCTGCCGGAGGCGGACCTGATCCGCCACCTGCAGTCGTTCGGGACGTTCCCCGAGGAGGTGGTGCGGGACGCCGAGCTCATGGCGATGTTCTTCCCCGCCTTCCGCGCGGACTACCACGTCCTCGACGAGGCGCGACGCCGTCCGGTCACGGTGCTCGACATCCCGACGCAGCTGATCCTCGGCGGCCGGGACTCCCAGACGCCGGCGGGCTCCACGGCGGCGTGGCAGGCCTACCTCGCCACGCCGGTCCGGCACCACCTGCTCGCGGAGCAGGGGCACATGTACGTGCTCGACGCTCCGGCGCAGGTGGGCAGGATCCTCGACGAGCTGAACCGCGTCGCGGTCTCGTGAGCACGACCCAGGACACGACGCAGCCGACCCGGTCGCCCGCGGAGATCGAGCGCGGTTTCCGGGCGTTCCTGCTCATCTGGATGGCGCAGATGATCGCGCGGATCGGCAACGGGCTGACCGCGTTCGGGCTCGGCGTGCACGTCTACCAGGAGACGAGGTCGAGCACCGCCGTCGCGGTCGTGACGCTCGCGGCGTTCCTGCCCGGGCTGCTGCTCACGCCGTTCGCGGGCGTGCTCGCCGACCGGTTCGACCGGCGGCTCCTGATGATCCTCGGCGACACGCTGTCGGCGGTCGGGCTGGTGCTGCTGCTGATCGCGATGAGCACCGGGTACGGATCCGTCCCCGTGATCTGCGCGTGCGTCGCGCTGAGCTCGGTGTTCACGTCCGTCATGGATCCCGCGTACCGCGCGACCGTCAGCGACCTGCTGACGCCCGAGCAGTACGCGCGAGCCGGCGGGATGGTCCAGCTCGCCGGGGCGTCGCAGTTCCTGGTCTCGCCCGCGATCGCGGGCGTGATCATGGTGGCGTCGGACATCCAGACCGTCATCGCCATCGACCTGGCGACCATGGTGGTCACGGTCGGCGTGATGCTGCTCGTCTGGCGCACCGTGCCGGGACGCGGGCGGGCGTCGTCCCACGACGACGGGGTGACGACGCCGACGGGGTTCTGGGAGGACTTCCGGTTCGGGGTGGCGTTCCTCGCCCGGCACCGGGCCGTCACCGCGATGATGCTGCTGGTCACGCTCGTGACCTTCTGCATGGGCTTCCTCCAGACCCTGCTCACCCCGATGGTGCTCGACCTCGCGGACGAGGAGGCGCTCGGCGTCGTCCGGTCCGTCGCGGCCGTCGGCATGATCGTCGCGAGCATCGCCATCAGCGTCCTGGGCATGGGGACACGGCACCGCGCCTCCATGGCGTCCGCGCTCGCCGTGGGGGGCGTCGTCGTCGCCGGGATGGGGACCACCCAGAACGTGCTGCTGATCGGCGGGTTCGCCTTCATTTTTTTCATGACCCTGCCGGTGCTGAACACCAGCGTCGAGGTGCTGGTCCGGTCCGCGATCCCGAACGCGACGCAGGGGCGGGTGTGGGGCCTCGTCGGCCTGATCTCGCAGCTGGGGTACATCGCGGCGTACGCGGTCTCGGGGCTCCTGGCCGACTACGTGTTCAACCCCCTGCTCGTCCCCGAGGGGGCGCTCGCGCCGACGCTCGGGCGGGTCGTCGGGGTCGGGGAGTCGCGGGGAATTGGCTTGATGTTCGTGATCGTCGGGCTGCTGCTCGTCGTCATGGCTGTTGTGATCTACCGGGTGAAGAGCATCCGGACGATCGAGAGCGATTTTGCCCGCCTAGCGGCAGTATCAGAGAGGCATTGAGATGTGGATCGTCGCAATCATCGGTGGCGGGGTGGTGACCGCGCTCATCCAGATGGCGATACAAGGATTTCCGTCCGACCAGGTGTATGTGATGAGGACGCTGCTGCTGCACCAGTTCGTGGTGTCGCACGGATTCATCGCCGTGGCCGGCTTCATCATCAACGTCCTGTACCCGGAGCGGACCGCCGCCAAGCTCGACTGGCCCAGCGGACCGTTCCAGATCAAGTACGGGTTCGCCCAGCTGGGGCTCGGCGTGATGGGCGTGATGGCGATCTGGTTCCAGGGGAACTTCTGGGTCGGGGTGCTGGTCACGCTTTATATCTACGGTCTCAGCGGTCTGTGGACGCACACGCAGGAGATCGTGCGGAAGCGTCGTGAGACCGGCCGCATCGAGTGGGTCGAGACCGCTAACATCGTGCTCGACGTGATCTACCACCTCGTCCTCACCTGGATGTCGCTGCAGATCCCAGGAGTTTGGAGCTTTACGTGACGAAACGAGCGAGAAACAGGGAGCACCTGTATCTCCGCTATGCGTACAACGATCTGGTCAGGAACAAGGGCATCAATGCCGCACTGATCGCCATCCTGATCCTGAGCGCCTTCCTCATGGCGACGGGGTCGATGGTGATCGAGCGGCTCGCGGGTTCGGTCGGTGGCCTCTTTGCGCAGGCGCAGCCGCCGCACTTCCTGCAGATGCACAAGGGTGACTACGACCGCTCGGCGCTCGAGGCGTTCGCCGCCGAGCACGACGAGATCGACGCGTGGCTCGTCACCGAGATGGTCGGCTACGAGAGCAACGCCCTGAGCTGGGACCGTCCGGCCACGGGCGAGTCCGGCTCCATGAGCTCGAGCCGGTTCGACAACCTCTTCGTGACGCAGAACGACGAGTTCGACTACCTCGTCGACGAGAACGGCGACGCACCGGAACCGGCGCGCGGCGAGGTGTACGTCCCGGTCAAGTACCAGCAGGCCTTCGGCCTGCAGGCTGGTGACACGCTGACGGTCGTGACCGACGAGGGGCCGTTCGTCCTGGAGGTCCAGGGCGTCGTGAAGGACGCCCAGATGGCGGCGTCGTTGAACAGCGCGACGCGCGTGCTGGTCTCCGACGAGGACTTCGAGCAGCTCCGAGCGGCCGGGGGCCTGCCCGAGATCATCGTCGAGTACCGGCTGACGGACGCCGGCCTGGCGAACGGCCTGCAGGGCGCGTACGAGTCCGACGAGGCGCTGCCGAAGAACGGCCCGGCGATCACGGGTCAGCAGATCCAGATCATCAACACGTTCAGCGACGGCCTGGCGGCCATGGCGCTGATCTTCGTCAGCCTGCTGCTGATCGTGGTCGCGCTGCTCAACCTGCGGTTCGTCATCACGGGGACGCTGGAGGACGAGGTCCAGGAGATCGGCGCCATGAAGGCGATCGGCATCCCGGACCGTGCGATCTCCGGCCTGTACCTGTCCAAGTACGTCGCGATGGCCCTGGTGGCCTGCGTCGTGGGTGGCATCCTCGCGATCTTCGCGACGAGCTACCTGACGCGGAGCCTGCAGGCGAACTACGCCGCGGCGCAGGTGGGGCCGTGGACGTTCCTGGTGCCTCTGATCGCGCTGGCGGTCGTCTTCCTGATCGTGGTCGCGATCTGCCGCAGGGTGCTGCGCAAGGTGAGGAAGATCGAGGTCGTCAACGCCCTCGTGCACGGCAGCACGCTGAACGAGAAGCAGACCGCCCGGCGCGCCCGGCGCCAGGCGCGCTGGGTGCGGCGCACCGGCCTGGCGTCGTCGTGGGGTACGGCCCTCAACAGGCGTCTCGCCCTCCTCGACCTGCGGGCCGAGGGCCGGCAGTGGATCCTCGTGCCCGTCGTGTTCTTCCTGACGGCGGTGCTGATCACGGTGCCGGCCAACCTGCTCAGCACGTTCGAGAGCCCGCAGTTCGTCACCTACATGGGTGCGCCCGAGCGCGACCTGCGTGTCGACCTGCAGTTCCAGGACGAGGTCGACGGCCTGCGCGAGGAGGTGGCCGCCGCCCTGGAGAGCGACGAGCGGCTCACCGACCTGCGGGCGTACGCGAGCGTGCAGTACCGGACCGAGGGCGCCGAGGGCACGGTGAGCCTGCCCGTCGAGGTCGGTGACTACTCCGGCGAGACGATCCGGTTCACGGAGGGCGGCGCACCGGAAGCCGGGCAGATCGCGCTGTCGGCGCTGAACGCCTCCGAGTTCGGGGTGGGCGTCGGCGACACCATGACCGTCGAGCGCGACGGCACCTCGACCGAGGTCGAGGTCAGCGGCCTCTACCAGGACCTCACGGCCGGTGGGAAGACCGCCAAGATGCGGGGCGAGATCACGCAGGGCGCGTCCGCGTACATCTTCTACGCGAACGTGGTCGACGGTGAGGACCCGGTGACCATCGCGAGCGCGCTGGAGGAGCAGTTCCCCACCGCCGTCGTCTTCCCGATGGCGGAGTACCTGGAGCAGACCTTCGCCGGGACCACCGACGCGTTCCGCAGCGCGGCCTGGCTGGCGCTGATCTTCGGGATCGGGGTGGCGATCCTCGTCACGAGCCTGTTCCTCAACCTCCGGCTCACCCGGGACCGGTCGAAGATGGGCGTGCTCACCGCGATCGGGTTCTCGGCGAGCGAGATCATCGGGCAGATCCGGACCAAGACGCTGGTGACGGTGATCGCCGGCACGGTGCTCGGGCTCGTGTTCGCCGCGACGGGCGGCGAGTCCCTGGCGACCGGGTTGCTCGCCGCGCTCCAGATGAACATCTCGGACCTGACGTTCATCCCTGACCCGTGGCTCGTGTACGCGCTGTACCCGCTGCTCCTCGTGGGGGCGGGCTATCTCGGCGTCGTCCTGCTCACCGCCGGTATCCGGGGCGCCGACAAGAGCCAGTGGCTCCGAGAATGATGGGACAACTCATGAACCAGAACGTGACGCTCGAGTCGAAGGCACTCACCAAGACGTACTTCTCGACCGAGCCGCCGACCGAGGTGCTCCGCGGGATCGACCTGTCCGTGAGGGCGGGGGAGTTCCTCGTCATCATGGGCGCCTCGGGCTCGGGCAAGTCGACGCTGCTGTACAGCATCAGCGGGATGGACCGGCCCACGGGCGGCACGGTGCTGCTGGAAGGGCGCGAGCTGACGTCCCTGCGCGACTCCGAGATGGCGAACGTCCGCCTCACGCAGATGGGCTTCGTCTTCCAGCAGGCGCACTTCCTGGGCAACCTCGACGTGCGGGACAACATCCTGCTGCCCGCGCTCAAGGCCGCGTCCAAGGAGAACAAGGACGCCGCGATCGCCCGCGCGGACGCGCTCATGGAGCGGTTCGGCATCGCGCACATCAAGGACCACGGCGTCACCCAGGTCTCCGGCGGCCAGCTGCAGCGGGCCTCCATCTGCCGGGCGCTGGCGGGCGAGCCGTCCGTCCTGTTCGCGGACGAGCCGACGGGCGCGCTGAACAGCAGCATGTCGGCCGAGGTCATGGACGCGCTCACGGACGTGCACCGCAGCGGGACCACGATCGTGATGGTCACGCACGACCCGGCCGTCGCCGCCCGCGGCGAGCGCGTCATCTACCTGCGCGACGGCGTGCTCGTGGACTCCCGCGAGGCGGGGCCGTGGCAGGCGGAGCAGGCACAGCAGCGTGAGGACGACCTCCAGGACTGGCTCAGGAAGCTGGGCTTCTGACATCCCGACGACCAAGGAGAGACCGATGAACGAGACCGAGTTCAAGGAAGCGCTCGCCCCCTTCGCCACCACGCCCGCCGAGGACCTGGCGATGACGGACGAGCTGGACGAGATCGGCGTCGACTCGATCAGCGTCTTCGAGCTGATGATCAAGCTCGAGGACCGCGTGGGCGAGAACGCGACGAAGATCGACGACAACCTGTCGACCGTGCAGGACCTCTACGACCACGTCCAGAGGGTCGCTGCGCTCCACAACGCCTGACCTTCGAGCAGGGCCGACCCGCATCCCGCGGGAAGCGTGACGATCGCCGTCAGCAGTCGCCGGTGCACGGTGGCTGCTGACGGCGTGGTGCTGCTCGCGGCCACGACACCGACCGGAAAGAAACGAGCCCGGGAGCATCATGGAAAAGGTCGTCATCACAGGGCTGGGCGTGATCAGCCCGATCGGGAAGAACGTCGCGGAGTTCGAGGACAACCTCTTCGCCGGACGGCACGGCATCGTCACCATCGACCACTTCGACACCACGGACATGGCCGTGCGGGTGAACGCCCCGGTCAAGGACTACGACGCCGGCGAGTTCTTCTCCGAGCGTGACGCGCACCGCATGGACACCTACAGCCAGTACGGGATGATCGCCGCGCGCCAGGCCGTCCAGCAGTCGGGGATCCTCGACGACGTCGACCCGTACCGGCTCGGCGTCTTCATGACGACCGGGTTCGGCGGGACCGGCACCCTCCTGCAGGAGAACGCGGTCATGCAGGAGCGGGGCGCGGGGAAGGTCTCGCCCCTGACGGTCCCCAAGTTCCTCGGCAACCTCCTGTCGGGCCTGGTCGCGATCGACACCGGCGCGCGGGGCCCGGCGGCCGCGCACGGCGCCGCCTGCGCAGCGAGCGCGGTGAGCATCGGTGAGGCGATGCGCGCCATCCGGCACGGGTACGCCGACGCGATGGTCTGCGGCGGCGGGGAGGCGGCCACCCAGAAGCTGATCGTGGCCGGCTTCCAGAACCTGCGCGCGCTCACCACCGAGGCCGACCCGGACCGGGCGTGCCTGCCGTTCGACAGGCACCGCTCGGGCTTCGTGATGGGGGAGGGCGCCGGCGCGCTCGTGCTCGAGAGCGAGTCCCACGCGAGGGCCCGCGGCGCCACGATCCTCGCCGAGGTCTCGGGCTACGGGCTGACCAACGACGCCGCGCACATGACCGCCCCGGCCCTGCACGGCGAGTCGGTCGACCGCGCGATCGCCGACGCGCTCGCCGACGCCGGCAACCAGGACGAGACGCTCTACGTGAACGCGCACGGCACCAGCACGGTGAAGAACGACCGGCTCGAGTCCGCGGCGATCACCCGCATGCTCGGGGGCAAGGCCGTCGTGTCGTCGACGAAGTCCATGACCGGGCACCTCCTGGCTGCCGCCGGCGCAGTCGAGGCGGTCGCGTCGGTGCTGGCGCTGCGCCGGCAGGTGGTCCCACCGACAGTGGGCACCACCGAGCTCGACGAGGACATCCAGGTCGACGTCGTGCACGGTGCCGCCCGGAGCATGGAGTTCTCCCGTGCCGTCTCGCTGTCCCTCGGGTTCGGTGGGCACAACGCGTGCCTCGTCCTCGATCGCCCCGAGGGGTGATCGATCTCGCGATCGCGCGCTCGGACGACCTGGACGAGCCGGAGCTCCGGCGGCTGCGTGCCGGCCTGCCGGTCGAGCGGCAGGAGCGGGTGGGCCGCTACCGCCGCAAGGCGGACCGCGACGCGAGCGTCGTCGCGTTCGCGCTGCTCCAGTACCTGTGGTGGCGGCGGATCGGGGGTCCGCTGCCCGACGTCGTCCGCGGGGAACGCGGCAAACCCGCCTTCCGCGGCGTCGACGGGTGGCACTTCAACCTGTCCCACGACGCGTCCGTCTGCGCGTGCGTGCTGTCCCCGGTGCCCGTGGGCGTCGACGTGCAGTCGCGCGTCCCGTTCGAGGACCGGCTGTTCGAGAGCATCGCCGCGCCGGGTGAGCGTCATCTGCGGGACGAGCTCCTGCGGGCCGACGACCTGAGCCCGCTGTGGACGCGGAAGGAAGCGGTCGTGAAACGCACGGGCCGCGGCCTGTCCACACCCCTGCGGGAGGTGGACACGGCCGCGGCACGCGACGTCCTCACGACCTCCGGCGGGTCGGGGTTCCGGCTGAGCATCAGCGCGCAGGGCCTGCGCGAGGAGGAGCTGCGGTCCGTGCTCCGGGTCCGCTTCCTGCGGCGGGGCCGGGGGCGTGGCGGTTGGTCGCAGGACAGGGACCACCCGCCGCTGTTCGGCGAGCAGCGCGACGGTCCGACGACGTCAGCTCTCCCGCTCCCACGACTCCACGTCCCCCGGCACGACGACGAACAGCGGGTGCGGCGACGGGCCCCCCACCTGCACCGCGGCGGTGTACCGGTCCGGTGAGCGGACGGCGAGCTTGCGCAGCAGGTGCCGCCACTCGAGCGCGAGCTGTCCGTCGGTCACGGCGATCCGCGGGGTGGCGCGCGTCCGCTCCGACTCCGGGATGCCGACGCGCGTGGCGTCGAAGCGGTAGCCCCGCGCGCGCGCCTCGTCGGCGACGGCGTGCAGGTACGCCGCGACCGCGACCAGGGGCTCCGGCTGCCGGCGGAACCGCACGAGCTGCGGGTGCTGCGTGTAGCCGCGAGTGCCGCCCGCCAGCACGGCCTGGGCGAGCAGCCCTTCGCGCCAGCACGCCGTGAGGCCCTGCCGGTCCAGCAGCGACGCGTGCAGGGACCACAGCCTCACGCGCGCACCTGACCGAGGACTGCCGCCGCCACGTCAGCGGGCCGGTGCTCGGGCAGCCAGTGGTCGGCGTCGAGGTCGACGCGCGTGAACGGCGCGTCGACGTGCCGGGCCGTCGCCTCGACCGACGCGGGTGCGAAGAACGGGTCGCGGCGGGCGGAGACGTACGTCGTGGGGACGCGCACCGTGCGGTCCCCGCTGCGCGCGCGGGGCACGCCGAGCGCGCGGTACCAGGCCAGGGCTGCGGTCAGCGCGCCGGGCTCGCACATGCGGGCGACGTACCGGTCCGCGAGGTCCGGCTCCAGCCCGGTGCGCCGCAGGGCGCCCCGCAGCCGGGCGCCGTCGTCCGCGAGGAGCGAGCGCTCCGGCAGCCCCGGCAGCTGGAACGTCCCGACGTACCGGGACCGGCGCAGCTGGCCGCGCGGCAGGCCTGCGCGCAGCGCCGTGGGGTGCGGCGTGCCCAGCGCGGTCAGCGACGCGACGCGGTCGGGCCGACGTGCGGCCACCGCCCACGCGACCGCGCCGCCCCAGTCGTGACCGACGAGGTGCGCGGACCCCACCCCGGCGGCGTCGAGCAGCGTGACGACGTCGGCGACGAGCTCGCCCACCACGTACGCGCGTCGGCCTCGCGGGCGTGCACCGGGGCTGTACCCGCGCTGGTCCGGGACCAGCGTCCGCACGCCGGCGTCGTGGAGCAGCGGCACCACCGCGTCGTACGCGGACCCGTCCTGCGGGAACCCGTGCAGCAGCACAGCGACGGGTGCGCCGTCGGCAGTGCCGACGTCCCGCACGTCGAACCGCAGACCTCCGCGCGTGAACCCGTCCACCCCCGCAGCACAGCACGCGGCCGTCGCCGTCGCGAGCGGGGGCGACGTCCCGGCGAGGTCAGCCGTGCCGGAGCATCCACTCGTGGTTCGGGTCGCGCCCACCGTCGGGGTCCGGGACGTGCCCGACGTCCTGGCTGGTCACGGTGTCCTCGAGCGCGATCGGCTCGGGGAGCCGACGGAAGTCCGCGGCGGGGGCCTCGGCCTCGGCGCGGGGCTCGGTGTCGGGCATGGCGCATCCCTTCGTCGGGTGCAGGCAATGTCCCACTTGGCACGGGTGATGTCCATGGACGTCCTCCCCAGCGGGTCGTCCCGGGGGTGTCCGGCGGCTACCGTCGCGGCGTGGCTGTGCGGGGAGCGGTGCGCGTCGTCGTGGCGACGGGCGTCGTCCTGCTCGTCGCCGGCTGCGGGCCGGGGGACGAGGGACCCGGTCCGGCCATGACGTCGGCGCGGCCGCTCGTGACCCCGGCCCCCGGCGCTCCGCAGCTCGTCGCACCCCCGGGCGCCGGCATCGTCCGGGACACGGGTGCGCCCCTCGCCGACCAGGCGTCGCTCGGGCACGACGCGGGCGCGCTGCTCCCCGTCGACGGTGCCGGCCTGCAGCTCGAGGACGGGGCCGACGGCGCGACCCGCACGACCGTCGTCGGTCCCGCCGGCACCCTGGCGTGGGTCGCGCCGCCGCGGGGCGGGCACGTCGAGGTGCAGACCGACGGGTCGGCCACACTGCACGACGAGGCCGGGACGGTCGTCACCGCGCTCGGGCCCGCGACCGGTGCCGACGACACCCGGGGTTCCTGGCGACCCGTCGGTGGCGTGCTCGCGCTCGACGCGCCGACGGGGTCGGCGACGTTCGTCGTCGGGGTGGCCGCAGTGGCGTCGGCCACGTGGGGCGAGGCCGACGGCGGACCCTCGCTCCTCGTGGTCCCGGCCGGCTGGGTGCGGCGCGGCAGCCTCGCCGCGCAGCAGGCGCTGGTGTCCCAGGTCGCGCAGACGGTGCCGGAGGCCGCGTCCGCGTCCATGCAGGCGCAGCTGTGGTGCCACGTGCTCGGCGCACCGGACAAGGCGTCGTGGGACGTCGAGCCGTGGCGCCCGGAGGTGTCCACGGCGACGATGCTCCTGACCCGCTGCAACCCCACCGACGTGGACGTATGACCAGGTCACAGCCGCGACGCGCCTGCGCAGAGGCACCATAGAGTGACGGCGTGGCAGCGCTGCGGGGGGCGGCGGTGGGGCGCCTTGCGCGCTCTGCCGTGCGAGAGGTGTGCGGGCGGTGAGGACCGTCCTGCTCGCCGGCCTGCGCGCGCACGCCTCCCGTCTGGTCGCCACGGCGTGCGCCGTCGTCCTCTCGGTCGCCTTCCTGGTGGGGACGCTGGCGCTGTCGGCGACGTTCGTACGGACGACGGAGCAGTCGCTGACCGCGAACATGACCCGCGCCGACGTCTGGGTCGGCGCCGCCGACGAGGCCGCGCCGGTCGACGGTGACGTGCTCGAGGCGGTGCTGCCGAGCGTGCGCGCGGCCGCGCACGTCGCCGCCGCCGACGCCGAGCGGACCGCCTTCGGCGCGGTCCTCGTGGGCGACACGCGCACGACGGTGCAGGTCAGCACCCTCCTCGACGCATCGGTGCGGTGGCAGGAGCTCGCGGGCGGGACCTGGCCCGCGGGGCCCACGGAGACGACGATCGATGCCTGGGCGGCGGGCTCCCTCGGTCTGGAGGTCGGCGACCTCGTGACGTTCCGGCTCTACCGCTCCGCACCCGTGGTGCTCACCGTCGTGGGGATCACGACCACCACGGGTCCCGGGGTCGTGGTCGACATGCCGCGTCTCGTCGTGACCGGTGACGGGCTGGCCGCGGCCGGCGCCCGCCCGCCCGCCTCCGAGATCCTCGTGCGGGGGGACGGGGAGCCGCCCGCCGTGGTCGCCGCGGGCGTCGCGGCATCGCTCGACGGCGTACCCGGCATCGTCGTGCTCACGCGGGAGCAGGCGACCGAGCGCCGCGTCGCGCAGCTGTCCGGCAGCGCGACCGTCCTCACCGGCAGCCTGCTCGGCTTCTGCGTGGTGGCGCTCGTCGTCGCCGCGATCGTGATCGCCAACACCTTCCACGTCCTCGTCGCGCAGCGCACCCACGAGCTCGCCCTGCTGCGGTGCATCGGTGCGGGGAAGCGGCAGGTGCACCGGCTCGTCCTGGGCGAGGCCGTCGCGCTCGGCACGGTCGCGTCCGGCGTGGGTGTGGGGCTGGGACTCCTCGGGGCGGAGGTGCTCGCGAGGTGGAGGATGACGGCCGACGGGATCGTCGCCACCCCCGCCGCGCCGGCCGTCGGCTTCGTCGTCGGCGTCGCGCTGACCGTCGTCGCGGCGTCGCCTGCCGCGCGGCAGGCGACCCGGGCGCTCCCCGTCGAGGCGCTGCGCCCCATCGAGGCCGTCGCGGAGGGGACCCCCCGGCGGTGGCTCAGGACGGCTGTTGCGCTCCTGCTGCTCGCCGCCGGGGTCGCCGGTGCCACGGTGGCGGCCGAGGACGGCGGCATCGTGGTCGCGATCCCCGCCGTGGTCGTCTCGTTCCTGGGCGTGCTGGTCGTCGCCCCGCTCGTGGTGCCGGGGTGCGTGCGCGGCCTCGGGGCCGTCGTGTCGGGCACGTCGGTCGCAGCACGTCTCGCGGCCCGGAACGCGGCGCGCAACCGGCGCCGCACGACCGCCACCGCGACGGCCCTGCTCGTCGGCGTGACCCTCGTGACGACGATGGTCGTCGCGACGGCCTCCGTACGCAGCTCGGTCGATGCCGAGATCGACGCGAGCCGCCCGATCGACCTCGTCGTCACCACGTCGGACCCCGCCGGCCTGGCCGTCGCCACCCGCCGGGCGGTCGACGCCCTGCCGGAGGTCGTCGGCACCACCGAGGTCACCGGCGGGGTCCGGGTGAAGGTGACGCTCGCGGACGGCGGGACGCGGAGCCTCCTCGCCCGCGGCGTGGATCCCGCGGCCGCGCAGCGCCTGGCGCGCGCCCCCGTCGCGCAGCCGGGGGAGGGCACCGTCCTCGTCCACCGCGACGCGGCGGGCCTGGCTGCGGGCGACACGGTCCAGGTGGTCGGGGCCGACGGCAGCGCCGCCGTGGTCGTCGACGTCACGCCGGACACCGTCCCGGGCACGGTGACGATGCGTGCGGACGAGCTCGCCGTGCTCGTCGCGGCGGCCCCCGTCGTGGAGCTCCAGGTGCGGCTGGCGTCGGACCTGACGGGTGCGCAGGTGCAGCAGGCGATCTCCTCCGTCCTGTCGATCGACGACCGGGTCGCCGTGAGCGGCGGTGCGCCGGAGCGCGCGATGTACACGCAGCTCTTCGACCTGATGCTCCTCGGGGTCCTCGCGCTGCTCACCCTGTCCCTCGTGATCGCCGTGGTCGGCGTCGCCAACACGATGGCGCTGTCGGTGGTCGAGCGGCGTCGGGAGTCGGCCGTGCTGCGTGCGCTCGGCCTGACGGTCCGGCAGCTGCGCGGGATGCTCGCCGTCGAGGCCGGTCTCGTCGCGGCCGTCGCGGCCGTGCTGGGCGTCGGGCTGGGGACCGCGTACGCGTGGGTCGGCGTCATGGCGCTGGGGGTGGAGGCGACGCGGGTGCCGATGCACATGGTCGTCCCCGTCGGGTCCCTCGGCCAGATCCTCGGTGCCGCCGTGCTGGCCGGCGTGCTCGCGTCGCTCATGCCCGGACGACGCGCCGCACGGGTCTCACCGGCCGAGGCCCTCACGATCGACTGAGCCTGCTCCGCGCCGCGCGCCGCCGCTGCCGCCGCCGCTGCCGCTGCCGCTGCCCGAAAGTGTGAAGCGTTGCTGCCGGGATGCGGCAACAACGCTTCACACTCCGTGCGCCCGGCCGTCCACCGGGCGCGGGTGGTCAGGGGCGGGCGGTGCGGCGGCGCCAGACGACGAGCGTCGTGCCGAGGGCCAGCGCAAGGGCCGCGCCGCCCAGCAGCGCACCCGTGCGGGCGCCCGTCGCCGCGAGGACGTCGGAACGCTCCGCGGTGGCGGCCGGCACCTGCGTGGCCGGTGACGGCGTCGGGGTCGCGTCGCCCGCGGCGAGCACCTCGGACCGCTCGGTCGGGGTGGGCGCGGGCGCAGCGACCGCGGTCGCGGTGGGCGCGGCGCCGACCGTGGCCGTCGGCGCGGGCGTCGGCGCGGCGGCGACGTCCGCGGACGGCGTCGGTGCCGGCACGACCGGCGGGGCGGCCGACGGGGTGGCGCTCGCGGGCGGGACGACGCTCGCGGACGGGACGGCGGACGGCGTCACGCCCGCCGACGGCGCGGCCGACGGTTCCGGTGCCGCGGCGGGCGGTGTCGTACCCGTGCGGCACACCGGCTCCTGGCCGCCCTCGCCGAAGTGCTCGTCGTACCCGGCGACCTGCACCCACGTGATGCACGCGTCCGGGGGCAGGTCGATGCGGTCCCAGGTGAGCGTCGACGCGCCCGCCAGGTCCCCGAAGCGGGAGCCCGGGCCCTCGATGTGGACGTTGCGCGACATCGTGCCGAGCGCCGAGGTGGCGACGACGTTGACGTGCCCGTGCACCTCGAACGTCGCACCCGCCGGCAGCTCGATCCCGGTGCCGGTCACCCGGTAGGGCGTCGGCGCGTCGGAGCCTGCACTCGCTCCCGTCGCCGCGCCGACGAGCGCCAGCGTGGTCAGGACCGTGGCGGTGGTGGCGGAGAGCACGGCGGTACGGCGCGCGGACATCGGACCTCGTTCGTCGGCAGGGGAAGAGTGCGCGGCGCGGCCCGGTGCGGCGACATCGCGGCACCGGGCTGACCTGCGCAGACGCAGGTTATCGAGCGGAGATCGTGCAGAACGGGCAAAGCGGATGAGAAGGGTGTGAGAGTCACGACGTCCGCGGGCGGAGGTGCGTCGTCCCCCCGTCCGACGTCCGCGCGGACGGCCGCACGGACAGCCCACGCTCGCCGGTACGCTGGGGCCGTCTGCCGACCTTGCGGCGCGGGACCGCGCGGGCGAGCCGCCCCCGGGGACCCGGCCCCCACCGAGGGAACCGATGACCACCGCACCTGCGCGTCCCGACGCCCCGCACGCCCAGCACACGTCCGACACGGTCGAGAACGCCGCCGCCACGCCGGACCTCGCGCAGCCGTTCGCGGAGCTCGGCCTCAAGCCGGACGAGTACCAGCGCATCCGCGACATCCTCGGCCGCCGCCCCACCGCGGCCGAGCTCGCCATGTACTCGGTGATGTGGTCGGAGCACTGCTCGTACAAGTCGTCGAAGACGCACCTGCGGCAGTTCGGCGAGAAGACCACGCCGGCCATGCGCGAGCACCTGCTCGTCGGCATCGGGGAGAACGCGGGCGTCGTCGACATCGGTGACGGCTGGGCCGTGACGTTCAAGGTCGAGTCGCACAACCACCCGTCCTACGTCGAGCCGTACCAGGGCGCCGCGACGGGCGTCGGCGGCATCGTGCGCGACATCATCTCGATGGGCGCGCGCCCCGTGGCCGTCATGGACCAGCTGCGGTTCGGTGACCCCGCGCACCCCGACACCGCGCGCGTCGTGCACGGCGTCGTCGCGGGCGTCGGCGGCTACGGCAACAGCCTGGGCCTGCCCAACATCGGCGGCGAGCTCGTCTTCGACTCCTGCTACCAGGGCAACCCGCTGGTCAACGCGCTGTGCCTGGGCGTCCTGCGGCACGAGGACATCCACCTGGCCAACGCGTCGGGCGTCGGCAACAAGGTCGTGCTGTTCGGTGCGCGCACGGGCGGCGACGGCATCGGCGGGGCGTCGATCCTGGCGTCGGAGACGTTCGACGACACCAAGCCGTCCAAGCGCCCGAGCGTGCAGGTCGGCGACCCGTTCATGGAGAAGGTGCTCATCGAGTGCTGCCTCGAGCTGTACGCGGCGCGGGTCGTCGAGGGCATCCAGGACCTGGGCGCTGCAGGCATCTCGTGCGCGACGAGCGAGCTGGCGTCCAACGGTGACGGTGGCATGCACGTCGACCTCGAGGACGTGCTGCTGCGCGACCCCACGCTCACGGCCGGCGAGATCCTCATGTCGGAGTCGCAGGAGCGCATGATGGCCGTGGTCCGGCCGGAGAAGCTCGACGAGTTCCTGGCGATCACCGGCAAGTGGGACGTCGAGACGGCCGTGATCGGTGAGGTCACGGGCACCGGTCGCCTGACCATCGACCACTTCGGCCACCGGATCGTCGACGTCGACCCCAGGACGGTCGCGCACGAGGGCCCCGTGTACGACCGCCCCTACGCGCGTCCCGCGTGGCAGGACGCGCTCGTCGCGGACTCGATCAGCACCCCCGAGGGCGTGGCCCGCTACGCCCGCCCGACGAGCGCCGACGACCTGCGCGCGACGCTCCTGCAGCTGCTCGCGTCGCCGAACCTCGCGTCCCCCGCGTGGGTGACCGACCAGTACGACCGCTTCGTGCAGGGCAACACCGCGCTCGCGCAGCCCGACGACTCGGGCGTCGTGCGCGTCGACGAGACGACGGGCCTGGGTGTCGCCCTCGCGACCGACGCCAACGGCCGCTACGCCAAGCTCGACCCGTACACCGGTGCGCAGCTCGCGCTCGCGGAGGCGTACCGCAACGTCGCCACCGTCGGCGCCCGGCCCCTGGCCGTGACGGACTGCCTCAACTTCGGCAGCCCCGAGCACCCCGACACCATGTGGCAGCTCGTCGAGGCGATCCGCGGCCTGGCGGACGCCTGCCAGACGCTCGAGGTGCCCGTGACCGGCGGCAACGTGTCGCTGTACAACGGCACGGGCGAGCCCGGCCAGATCGACTCGGCGATCCACCCCACCCCCGTCGTGGGCGTGCTGGGCGTGCTCGACGACGTCGCCGACGCGGTGCCGTCCGGCTGGACCGCGCCCGGCCAGGCCGTCTACCTGCTGGGGACGACGCGCGCCGAGCTCGACGGGTCCGCGTGGGCCGAGGTCGCGCACCGCCACCTCGGCGGCGTGCCGCCCCGCGTCGACCTCGATGCCGAGCGCCGGCTCGCGCAGGTGCTGGTGTCCGCGGCCCGTGACGACCTCGTCGACGCCGCGCACGACCTGTCCGAGGGTGGGCTCGCGCTCGCGCTCGTCGAGTCGTGCCTGCGCTTCGGCGTCGGGGTGCAGGTCTCGCTCGACGCGCTGTGCGAGCGCGACGGACTGACCCCGTTCGAGGCGATGTTCTCCGAGTCGCAGGCCCGTGCGATCGTCGCGGTGCCGCGCTCGGAGGAGGTCCGGCTGCACGACCTGTGCACCGCGCGCGGCGTCCCGGCGCTGCGGCTGGGCGAGACGGCGGAGACGTGCACGCCGGGTGCGGGCACGCCCGACGACGACCAGGACCACGTGCACGCAGCCGCCGTCGAGGTGCGCGGGCTGTTCACGCTGCCGCTGACCGAGGCGCGCGAGGTGTGGGAGGCGACGCTGCCGCGCCTCTTCGGCTGACAGGCACCCGCCCGACGAGGGCGATCCGCCGCCCCGTGCAGGGCCTGGATTGCTCTCTCACGAGGGAGCGGGTGCTGGATTGCTCTCTCACGGAATGGTGAGAGAGCAATCCAGCACTGCCCCCGGGTGTGAGAGTGCAATCCAGCACCCCACCGGGCGTGAGAGTGCAATCCAGCACCGGCTGCGGGCCGGGCGGTCAGCCGCGGGCCGTAGGCAGGCGGTGGTAGACGCGGTCGCGGTAGATCAGCGGGCCGACGTCGGCCACGCCGTGGGCGAGCGCGCGCAGCGAGACCAGGTAGCTGTCGCCGACGGGGGTGCGCTGCACGATGCGCGCGCGGACCCAGGCCTGCGCGCCGTCGACCACTGGCTCCCCGGTCGGCAGGGCCGTCCAGCCTCCGGCCGCGAACCGGTCGATGCCCGACGTCGCGAAGCGCGTCGAGAGGTCCTCCTGACCCTCGGCGAGGAACGACACGGCGACGGTCGCGGCGCGGGAGAGCGCCGGCCACGACGACGACCCGGACGCGAGCGAGAACGCCAGCAGCGGCGGTGCCGCGGAGACCGAGATCACGGACGTGGCGGTGAAGCCGACGGGTCGGCCGGCGTCGCGCAGCGTGATGACGGCGACCCCGGCGGCGTGCCGTCGGAACACCTGCTTGTACTGCTCGGGGGTCAGGGCGGGCTCGTCGTGGTCGGCCAGCGCGCGCTCCAGGTGGCCCAGGTCGTGGGTGCTGGTGGTCATCGGGCCACCTCCAGCAGGGCCTCGGCGCGGTGCACGGGAGCGCCGACCGCGCGGCGCAGGGGACGTTCGGCGCGCTGCCACCAGCGCTCGAGCGCGGGGGAGACGTCGGCGAGCTCGGTGTCGTGCAGGGTCAGCGCGCGCGTGGGGACGGTCGCGCCCAGCTCGACGAGCACGGGGCGTAGGTGCACCTCGCCGACGAGCGCGTGCGCGGGCGTCCCCGAGACGACGAGCGGGACGGCGGCCACGCCGTCGAGGCCGTCGGGGCCGTAGAGGTCGAGGAAGGACTTGAGCAGGCCCGTGAACGAGGCCTTGTGGACGGGTGTGGCGACGACGAGGACGTCGGCACCGGCGGCGGCCGCGAGGGCGGCGTCGAGCTCGAGGGTGCGCGGCCGCACGTGCAGCGCGGGCGCGAGGGTCGCGAGGTCCACGACCGTGGGCGCGGGGGCGGCGAGGTGCTCGGCGAGCGTGCGGGCGAGGGTTGCGGCGGCGTCGAGCGTGCGCGAGCCGACGCGTGGGTTGCCGACGAGGGCGACGATGCGGGCAGGGGCGGGATCGTGTCGGGTCATGAGGGTGCTCCGGGGTGCGGGGAGGTGCGGGTGGCGGGGGCGCGCGGGCCGGACATCGGCGCGCGTCGACGCCGCGGCGCACGCGCGGCGCGGGCCCGCGGCGGTGCGGTGCGGTCGCGCTCACGGGCGTCTCCTGTCGGTGGCCGGGCGGGTGCCCGGGTGCGGGTGGTCCTTGCGGCAGGTTAGGTGCGTCGAGGATAAAAGAGGATAAGAACAGTCTGCTTTCTCGCAGGGTGAGACGACGCGCCTGCGTTTACAGTCGGACCGTGCCAGCCCGCCCCGTCCGCCTGACCGCCGCCACCGCCGACCCCGACGACACGACGGCCGCGGTCACCGCCGGGCTCGCGGCGCTGCGCGCCGAGGTCGAGCTCCCCGTGACCTACCCCCCCGACGCGCTCGCCGAGGCCGACGTCGCCGCCCGCACCGCCCCCGACGGGCCCCACGCCCCCGGGACGCGCACCGACCGCACCGACGTGCCGTTCGTGACGATCGACCCCGCCGGGTCGACCGACCTCGACCAGGCCGTCCACGTCGAGCGCCGCGGGACCGGCTGGCGCGTGCGCTACGCGATCGCCGACGTCGCCGCGTTCGTCGTGCCCGGCGGCACCCTCGACGCCGAGACCCACCGCCGCGGCATGACCTGCTACAGCCCCGACGGGCGCGTCCCGCTGCACCCGACCGTGCTCTCCGAGGGCGCGGCCAGCCTCCTCGCCGACCAGGTGCGCCCTGCGGCCCTGTGGTGCATCGACCTCGACGCCGACGGCGAGCCCGTCGACGTGCACGTCGAGCGGGCCGTCGTCCGCAGCCGCGCGCAGCTCACGTACGCGCAGGTCCAGGAGCGCCTCGACGCCGGGACCGCCGACGACCTGCTGCGGGGGCTGGCCGACGTCGGCCGGCTCCGTGAGGAGCGCGAGCGCGAGCGCGGGGGCGCGTCCCTCGACGTGCCCGAGCAGGAGGTCGTGCGCGCCGCCGACGGCACGTTCGACCTGCGGTTCCGCGCGACGCTGCCCGTCGAGGGCTGGAACGCGCAGATCTCCCTGCTCACGGGCATCGTCGCCGCGCGGCTCATGCTCGACGCCGGCGTGGGTGTCGTGCGCACGCTGCCGCCCGCCGACGACCGGGACGTCGCACGGCTGCGCCGCACCGCGGCCGCCCTCGACATCGACTGGCCCGCCGCCCTGCCCTACGCCGACCTGCTGGCGCGCCTCGACTCGCACCTGGGTCCCCACGCGGCGTTCCTGCGTGAGGCGACGACCCTGTTCCGCGGCGCCGGCTACCGCGCGTTCGGCGGGGACCTCGCGGTGCCCGCCGGCGACGACGCCGAGCACGCGGCGATCCGTGCCCCGTACGCCCATGTGACCGCACCGCTGCGGCGCCTCGTCGACCGCTACGGCACCGAGGTGTGCCTCGCGGCCGTCGCCGGGCGCGACGTACCCGCGTGGGTGCACGCGGCGCTGCCGGAGCTCCCCGCCACGATGACCCGGACGGGTCGACGCGTCGCGGCGTTCGACCGCGGCGCGCTCGACCTCGTCGAGGCCGTCGTGCTGGCACCCCGCGTCGGTCAGACGTTCAGCGGCGTGGTGGTGGACGTCGACGAGCCGCGCGACGGACGTGTGCGGGGAGCGCTGCAGCTGCGCGAGCCCGCCGTCGTCGCGCCCGTGACGGGCACGGGGCCGCTGCCCCTCGGGGAGCGGCTCGACGTTCGGCTGGACGAGGTGTCCGTGCCCCACCGACGGGTGACGTTCGTGGCCTCTTGACCGATTCGTCCGCTTTCGCCCTACCATCGCGTCCATGAGGCCTCGCCCTTGGCGCACCGTCGCGCTCGCCGTCCTGGCGGTCGTCGCCGTGCTCGCGGTCGGCGGTGCGGCCACGGGACTGTGGACCGAGCTGTCCACAGGCGAGCAGGCCCGCTTCCAGGGCCTCACCGAGGTGGTGCCGTGGGACGAGGCGATCACCGTCCCCTCGTTCGCCCCGCGGCCCACGCCCACACCCACGTTCGACCTCGCGCAGCACTCCACCAGCGACCCGACGAGCCCGTGGGTGATCGTCAACAAGCAGCGCCCGATCGCCGAGGGCTACGAGCCCCCCGACCTGGTCGACGTCAGCGGTGCCTTCGTGCGGACCGCGGTGCAGGCAGACCTGGCGGCCATGGTCGGTGCCGCGCAGGCCGCGGGCGCGCAGCTCGTCGTCGGCAGCGGCTACCGGTCGTACGCGGAGCAGGCGTCGGCGCGGGGCGCCATCGAGGCCCGCCGCGGGTTCGCGCACGCCGAGCGCTACTCGGCCCGCCCCGGGTTCTCCGAGCACCAGACGGGCCTCGCGGTGGACATCGAGTCCGGCTCCGACCCGGGCTGCAGCTTCCAGACGTGCTTCGCCCGGACCGTCGAGGGCGTCTGGCTCGCCGAGCACGCGGGGGAGTTCGGGTTCGTCGTGCGGTACACCGAGCAGAACACGGGCGTCACCGGGTACGCGCCGGAGGGCTGGCACCTGCGCTGGGTGGGCCGCGAGCTCACCGCCCACCTGCGTGAGAAGGGCATCGGCTCGCTCGAGGAGGCGTTCGGGGTACCAGGCGGGCCGGCCTACCCGGACGGCTGACCGCGGGCCGTCGGCGGCGGCGTCCCGGTCGCGATTAATCCGGTGCCACGCGCCGACCGCCGACCTACCGTCGAGGTGTGACCCAGCCCGCCGCCTTCCCACCCGACGACGCCGCGCCGCTGCGCGCCCGCGTCGTGCGGGCGGACCGTGGCGCGCTGCTCGTCGTCCCCGACGACGACCTGGGCGCCGCGGCGCACCGTGTCGACCTGCCGCGCGACGGCCTGCTGCCGCTGCCCGACGGCACGCGCGTGCCGCCGACGGTGGGCGACGTCGTGGACGTGCGCCGCGGCAGCCTGTGGCAGGCGAGCGCCGTGCACGAGCGGCGCAGCTCGCTGGTGCGCGACTCGGCGGGACGCACGTCGCTCGAGCAGGTCGTCGCGGCGAACGTCGACGTCGTGCTCGTCGTGGAGCACCTGGACCCCGAGCCCGACCTGGGACGCGTGGAGCGGCTGCTCACCCTGGCCTGGCGGTCGGGCGCCCGGCCCGTCGTCGTGCTCACCAAGGCCGACCTCGTGCCCGACCCCGACGGCATGGCCGCGCAGGTCGCCCAGGTCGCGATCGGTGTCGACGTGCACGCCGTCAGCGTCCTCGACGGCGCGGGGCTCGACCCGGTGCGGGCGCTGCTGGCGCCGGGGGTCGCACTCGTCGCGGTCGGGCCGTCGGGTGCGGGCAAGTCGAGCCTGGTCAACGCGCTCGCGGGACGTGAGGTCATGGCGACGGGCGGTAGCCGCGCCGACGGGCGCGGGCGGCACACGACGACCCACCGGGAGCTGGTCCCGCTCGCGGGCGGTGCCGTGCTCGTGGACACCCCCGGTGTGCGCGGCGTCGGGATGGTCGCCGAGGCCGGCGCGCTCGCGACGACGTTCGCCGACGTCGCCGGGTTCGCGGAGCGCTGCCGCTTCGCCGACTGCGCGCACCAGGTGGAGCCGGGGTGCGCGGTGCGCGAGGCGGTCGAGAACGGCGACCTGCCCGAGCGGCGGCTCACGAGCTGGCGCCGGCTGGCGCGGGAGGCGGCGTACCAGGCGCGCCGTTCCGACGCCCGCCTGGCGGCGGCGGAGCGATCGCGGTGGAAGCGGGTGACGCGGGAGTACCACCGCGGCCTGCGTGGGCCGGGGGCACCGCGTCCGTGAGAGGCGCGAACGGACGTGGTGAGGAGCGTGCTGCGGGCGGAAGCGGTTCGACGTGGGGCGCCATCAACCGCAAACGTTTAGGTGATCCCGATGCGGTCGCATCACGCACCGCGCTCGGGTGTGATCAGCGAGTCGTCCGGGGACGGCGTCGCTGCCCATGCCCCGGGTAGGTCAGCACGGCGCGCGTCCCTCCGACGTCCCGCCCGCCGACCCCGAACCGAGGAGAGCCCATGTCCCCACGTACGAAGGTGGCACCCGCCACCGGGCGCAGGATCGTCGCGGCGCTCGCCGCGAGCGCGGTCGTCGCTGCCGGAGTCACCGCCCTCACAGCCACCGCCGCGACGGCGGCCGCCGGCTGCCGCGTCGCCTACGCCGTCACCAGCCAGTGGTCCGGCGGCTTCGGCGGCAGCGTGACCGTCACCAACCTGGGCGACGCCGTGTCGTCGTGGGACCTGCGCTGGACCTTCCCGAACGGCCAGTCCGTCCAGCAGCTCTGGAACGGCACCGTCACGACGTCCGGCTCGCAGGTCTCGGTCAAGAACGTCGCCTGGAACGGGAACCTCGGCACCAACGCCACCGTGCAGGTCGGCTTCAACGGCTCGTGGAGCGGGAGCAACGGTGCTCCGACGTCCTTCACGTTGAACGGCACGACGTGCACGGGCTCGGTGACCGGGCCGACGCAGCAGCCCACGCAGCAGCCGACCCAGCAGCCGACGCAGCAGCCGACCCAGCAGCCGACGCAGCAGCCGACGCAGCAGCCGACGCAGCAGCCCACGCAGCAGCCGACGCAGCAGCCGCAGCCCAGCGGTGACTTCTACGTCGACCCCACGACGGCCGCGTACGCCGCCTGGCAGGCCGCGTCGGGCAACGACAAGGCGCTCCTCGCGAAGATCGCGCAGACGCCGCAGGCGCTGTGGATCGGCGACTGGTCGACGGCCGCCGTCACGCAGCAGCAGGTGCGCGACTACACCGGCCGCGCCCGCGCCGCCGGCAAGACGGCGCAGATCGTCGTCTACGCGATCCCGGGTCGTGACTGCGGCTCGTACTCGGGTGGCGGTGTCTCGACGTCCGAGTACGCGCGGTGGATCGACACCGTCGCGGCCGGAATCCAGGGCAACCCCTGGGTGATCCTCGAGCCCGATGCGCTCGCGCAGCTCGGTGACTGCAACGGCCAGGGCGACCGCGTCGGCTTCCTGCAGTACGCCGCGAAGTCGTTGACGGCCAAGGGTGCGCGTGTCTACATCGACGCGGGCAACTCGGCGTGGCTCTCGGCGTCCGAGGCTGCCAACCGCCTCAACCGGATCGGGTTCACCGACGCGGTCGGGTTCTCGCTCAACGTGTCGAACTACCGGACGACGGCGGAGGCCAAGGCCTACGGCCAGCAGATCTCCCAGCTGACCGGCGGCAAGCGGTTCGTCATCGACACCTCCCGCAACGGCAACGGCGCGACGGGTAGCGAGTGGTGCAACCCGAGCGGCCGTGCTCTGGGTGAGCGTCCCACCAA